>JAYGGC010000212.1:0-98067 GCA_046581525.1 Roseibacillus sp.
GGCTCACTGTCCTCCTCATGCTGGCGGGTGCCTGCGTGGCGGGGTGGGTCTACCGCGACCACCTTGTCGCATTGGTCGAGGGCATCACCCATGCACCGGGCCAGGCCGAACCCGTTCCCGATCCGGAGACCTATACCGTGCTCTCGGACGATTTGGAAGAGCATCGCAAGCGTCTCAACTCATCCTACACCGCGGCGACCACCGCCGCCGAGCGTGCGGCGATCCTGGGCCAGGCCCGCACCTTGTTGGAGCACAGCCTGCCACGCCTCATGCGCTGTTGGCTGGGAACGCCCTGGGACTTCAACGGGACCGCGCACGAACCCGGCGGGGGCACGGTAGCCTGCGGTTACTTCGTCTCGTCCGTTCTGCAGGACGCCCGCTTCAATGTCGAGTGGGCTCCTCTCGCACAACAGGCGTCCCAAAACATCCTTGGAACCTTTCTTCCCCACGATGAGATGAAGATCAGGGTCGGGATCGACTATGAGAAATTCCTCTCGGAAGTCACGGCCTCCGGCGCAGGGGTCTACATCGTCGGACTCGACAGTCACGTCGCCTTCCTGGTAGTCACCGACGACGGCGAAATCCGCTTCATCCACTCCTCGGGCGCGCGACCCTGGTGCGTGGTCGACGAATCCCGCGAGGATGCCAACGTCCTCCGTGCCTCACGCTACCGCGTGACGGGCAACATCACGGCCAACGGCGAAGTGGTGCGCAGCTGGCTGCTCGGCTCGTCGTTCAAGACGCGGACGCTCTAGCAGGTGTTGAATTTCCCCGGGGATGCCGCCTCTCGCGGAATCACTTTTACAGGAGCTTCTTGAGTCTCTTGGTGCACCGCTTTGCCACCTGCAAGGATCCCTTTTCATCCTCGATGGAATGCAGAAACTGGACGCAGTTCAACGCCCCCGTTTCGAAGTCTACCGGGACTTCATCGATCTTTTTCTCCAGGATCACGATGGCCAGTTCAAAGTGCTTCCTTGCTTCTTCGATGTTCCGGGACTCCGCCAGCACGACCGCGAGATTCCCGTGCCTTGCGCACCGCGGTCTCAGCGGCATGCACCGCTTCGTCCCACTTTTCCTGATAGCATAACTCCTTCACTCGCTCTTCGAGCATCTTGAGCAAATTCGCGGTTCCTGATTCCAGGACGAGAGGGCTTCTGGAAATTAGGCGCGGGGATTCCTGCTGGCTAGGGCGGGTTTCGAGTATTTTTCCCACCGAACATGGAATCAAGCCTTGTCGTTCAAGAGGGCGAGACAATCAGCTCTCCCCTTGGGAAGCCCCCCGAACGCCCGCTCGAGTGCAGCCCCGGCATTCAATCCCTCATGTCCCACTCCTAACAATTCCGCCAGTCGCCGCTCGTAATGGAGGAGCGCCTTGCGCTCGGCGTGCTCCGTGGTGAGATAATCAAGCGCCCGGCGCAGCAGGTCAAAGAGCTCGGGCACCGGGTGTTCGCGCTCCACAACCTGTTCCAGGAGCTGTCCAAAGTAGGCCGCCAGGACGGTGTCCGCATAGCTTCTCCGCAATTCGGCCTTGAAGTCAGTGACGTCCACTTCCTTCAGAATGTGAAGCTCACTCTTGCGACTCGGCACCCAGACCAGGTCCGCCTCCACAAACAAATCCAGCTTGCCTGCAAAGGGACTTTTCGGCCGCCGGGCTCCCTTGGCCACCGTCTTCATGAGACCCGCCTCCTGCGTGCACCAGTGCACGATCAGGCTGGTGTCACCCAATTTGGTGAGCCGAATGACGATCCCGCGGGCCTTGTCCATGTTCCAGGAGATACAGTGTTTAAGATGCAGGGTTCAGACCCTGAATCCTCCCTCAGAACGGTTCAAATTGAAACACCTGCGTGCTCCCCTGCGCAGAGAGATTCACTGCCATCGCGCTATCGGGGCCGACGAAGGTCAGCCTCCATTCGTCCTCATCCAGTTTGAGGAGGGCAGCGTGCTTACCCTTCCGTTTCCAGGTCCACTGCCCGTCCCGCTTGGAGGTTACCACTCCGGATTGGTCCCCCGATTTGAAAAGGTAGCTCCCGTCGTCATGGAGGGAGATCACGTGGCGGTTCTCCCCGTCCTGGAAAAAAATGCGGTGGCCTTGGGGATGATCGATGGCTGTCTTCAATCCGCTGGGAGGCGCCCCATCCGGGTTGGCGCTCGAACACGAAGCCAACATCATGCCCACGCTCGCCAGCACCAGGGCTTGCCTCGTGACCACGATCATCTTTGTTCCCTTCATCCCTGAACTTCCGGAGCAGAGGCCGTGAAGTCAAGTCCCTGCACTTCCTAACAGGTTTCGATGGCCGCCGCGCGTCATCTCTGATACTCCACGCTCAGCCCATGGACGACTCCGCAGATAGCCGCCACAAGCTGGACCACGGACCTCTGATCGTTCCACCGGGAGAGAGGATTTCACTGGGGGACTACGACCCGCGCTACTGTGAGGGCCTCGAGGGGAAGTCGGAGGGACGCAAGGCGCTCCTCGAAGACAAGAGTGATCTCGCGGCCGCCCAGACCCTTCTCTGGGCGAACTCGAAGCGCTCGGTCCTCATCATTCTGCAGGCCCTCGACGCCGCTGGCAAAGATGGCGCGATCAAGCACGTCATGTCCGGAGTCAATCCGCAGGGCGTGACCGTTCAGTCCTTCAAGGCCCCCACCTCCGAAGAACGGCTGCACCACTTTCTGTGGAGACCGGCCCAAGTCCTTCCCCCGCGCGGCCGCATCGCCATCTTCAACCGGTCCTACTACGAGGAGGTTCTCGTCGTGCGCGTCCATCCCGCCTTCCTCGACAGCCAGTTCCTTCCGGAACGCGAACGGGATCTTCCCCTCGACGAGCTCTGGCAATCCCGTTACGCCGCCATCAATGACTTCGAGAAGAGAATCAACCACGACGCCGACATCACCATCCTCAAGTTTTTCCTCAACGTCTCGAAGGACGAACAACGCGAGCGTTTTATCGAACGCCTCGAGCGGCCTGAAAAGAACTGGAAGTTCTCGGGGAACGACCTGCGCGAACGGGGCTACTGGGACGCCTACCAGGAGGCCTACCAAGACATGCTCAGCGCCACCAGCACGGAGGACGCACCCTGGCACGTCATTCCTGCCGACCGCAAGTGGTTCGCCCGCGCCGCCATCGCAGACATCATCACGCGGCGCATCGGCGCCCTGAATCTCCAACCGCCTGAGCTGAGCGAGGAACAGAGGGAGGACCTCACCAAGGCCCGCCAAGAGCTCGGAATCTGATCCATGTCTGCCCTCATCTCGGTACTAGGAATGGCCGTTCTCCTCGGCATCGCGGTCCTCGCCTCGCCCAATCGCCGTGCCATTCGCCTGCGTACCGTCCTCGGGGCCTTCCTGGTGCAGCTCACCCTCGGGGCCTTCGTCCTCTTCACTCCGTGGGGCAAGTCCGTGCTGGGCGCCCTCTCCGACCTGGTCCGCCTCGTCATCGCGAGCGGTGACAAGGGAATCGAGTTTCTCTTCGGGAAGCTCGCCGACTTTGACTCGATGGGCTTCATCTTCATCGTGAAGGTGCTTCCAGTCATCATCTTCTTCTCCTCCCTCATCGCGGTCCTCTACTACCTCAAGATCATGCCGCTGGTGATCAGGACGCTGGGCGGCGGCCTGCGCAAAGCCCTCGGGACCAGCCGGGCCGAATCGCTCTCCGCCACTGCCAATATTTTCGTCGGGCAAACCGAGGCTCCCCTCGTGGTGAAGCCCTACATTCCCCTCATGACCAGGTCGGAGCTCTTCGCCATCATGGTGGGTGGACTCGCCTCGATTGCCGGCTCAGTCCTCGCCGCCTACGCGGGGATGGGCGTGAAGTTGGAGTATCTCCTGGCCGCCTCCTTCATGGCCGCGCCGGGCGGATTACTCTTTGCCAAGATCCTCATGCCGGAAACCGACACCCCGCAGGAACACTTTCCGGAGGCCGAGGACGACGACAAGCCCGTCAATGTCCTGGATGCGGCAGCGCAGGGTGCTTCGGTCGGGCTCAAGCTCGCGCTCAACGTCGGCGCCATGCTCCTCGCCTTCATCGCCTTGATCGCGCTTCTGAACCTGGGAATCGGCACCATCGGTTCCTGGTTCGGGCACCCCGAAATCACTCTCGAGGAAATCCTCGGAAACGTATTCGCGCCTCTCGCCTGGCTGCTCGGAGTGCCTTGGTCGGAGGCCGCCGAGGGTGGCAGTTTCATCGGACAAAAGATCATCCTGAACGAGTTCGTCGCCTACAAAGCCCTCCTCGATTCCGGAGGTGAGCTCTCCGAACTCACCCAGGGGATCATCACCTTCGCGCTCTGTGGCTTCGCCAATCTCTCCTCCATAGCGATCCTCCTTGGCGGTCTCGGCGGGATCGCGCCGTCCCGCCGCAAGGACATCGCCCGCCTCGGGCTCAAGGCGGTGTTCGCCGCCTCGCTTGCCAACTTCATGAGCGCAGCCATAGCCGGACTCTTCCTCGCCCTTTCTCTCTAACAGACTTCCATGCCTCACCAGGACCCAGACCAGGACCAACCTTCCAAGAAATCCATGAACGAGATCCTCCTCCAGATTTTCCTCGCACTCGTCGTCGGCTTCGTGGTCGGCATCATCTTCAGTGCCTGCAAACTTCCCCTGCCCTCCCCGCCCGTCCTCGCCGGGGTGGTGGGAATCGTGGGAATCTACCTGGGAGGGCAGGCCTGGCAGATGATTTCGGAACGGTTCTTTTCGTAGCGGAAAGGCTTCCCCCTTACGCCCATCGCACTCCAAGCGTTCCCCTCGGAAAATGATTCGTGATCCAGCTCAAATCGAAATGCGAAGGCATTCCGCTACTCTCGATCCCGCGCGTTCATGACTTACCTCCCCCAGGAAATCATTCGGCGCAAACGTGACGGCCAGACGCTCACTTCCGACGAGCTCACCTTCTTTGTCGCGGGCCTCAACGACGGATCCATTTCGGAGGGGCAGGTTGCCGCCTTCGCCATGGCCATCTTCTTCCAGGGCACCACCATGGACGAATGCGTGGCGCTCACCCTCGCGATGCGCGACTCGGGAGAGGTCATGGAGTGGCAGAGCCTCGACCTCGACGGGCCGATCATCGACAAGCACTCCACCGGCGGAGTGGGCGATGTGGTGTCCCTCATCCTTGGTCCCCTCCTCGCCGCCTGCGGTGGATACGTGCCCATGATCTCGGGCCGTGGACTGGGTCACACCGGCGGGACGCTCGACAAGCTCGAGTCCATTCCCGGATACAACACCGCGCCCGACAACGGCCTCTTCCGCAAGACAGTCCGCGAGACCGGCGTCGCCATCATCGGACAGACCGGGAATCTCGCCCCGGCCGACGCCCGGCTCTATTCCATTCGCGACGTCACCGCCACGGTGGAATCCGTTGGGTTGATCACCGCCTCCATTCTTTCCAAGAAGCTCGCGGCCGGCCTCGATGCCCTCGTCATGGACGTCAAGGTCGGCGACGGAGCCTTCATGCCGAGCTACGACGCCTCGAAGGAACTCGCTCAGTGTATCGCAGAGGTCGCCACCGGCGCCGGCACGGCGACGACCGCACTGCTCACCGACATGAATCAATGCCTCGCAAGTAGTGCCGGCAACGCGGTGGAAGTGCGCGAGGCGGTGGAGTTTCTCACCACCTCAACCCGCAATCCTCGCCTGGAGACCGTGACGCTGGCCCTCGCTTCGGAGGTCCTGCAAACCAGCGGGTTGGCATCCTCTTCGGAAGAGGGCCGCGAAGGGTTGCGCACGGCCCTCAACTCGGGAAAGGCGGCGGAGATCTTCGGGAAGATGGTGAGTGCGCTCGGCGGGCCGACGGATTTCCTCGAAAATCCCGATGCCCACCTTCCCGCCGCACCGGTCAGTAAGGCAGTGTATGGGGAGGGCGCCGGAGTTGTCACCGGGGTCGACACGAGGGAACTGGGCCTCACCGTCGTGCGCCTCGGAGGAGGGCGAACCAGTCCCGACCAGACGGTGGATCATGCCGTCGGACTGACCGAGGTCGCCGGTCTCGGAAGTGAGATTGATGCCGGGCGCCCGCTTGCAGTCGTCCATGCCAGGAACGAGGACGGAGCGGAGCGAGCGGTCGCGGATGTCAGAGCGGCCTTCGTCATCGGCGGCGAACCGCCAGTTGGCCAGACCGAAGTCTACGAGCGGATCGTCCCGGCATCCGGTTTATAGCCACTACTCCTTCGTTTCGTACCCATGAAGCGCGTCATCCTCCTCGTCATGGATTCCCTCGGGATCGGCAGTGCCGCCGATGCCGCGGACTTCGGCGGGGAGGGAATCACCGACCAGGGAGCGAACACCCTTGGTCACATCGCCGCGGCATTTGCGATTGGCGAAGGCGACAACGGACGCACGGGACCGCTCCACCTGCCAAACCTGGCGCGCCTCGGTCTCGGCCAGGCCTGCGAAGCGAGCTGCGGACAATTCCCGGCCGGCTTGGAACGGCCCTCTGAGTTTGACGGCGGTTACGCCTGGGCCAGGGAAATCAGTTCAGGCAAGGACACCCCCAGCGGCCACTGGGAGATCGCCGGCGTTCCCGTTCTCTTCGACTGGTCCTACTTTCCCAACGTTCCGCATTGCTTTCCCACCGATCTTCTCGCAGCCATCGAAGAACGGTGCGGCGTGCAGGGTTCCCTCGGCCACTGCCACGCTTCCGGCACCGAAATCATCGCCCGTCTCGGCGCTGAGCATCTCGCGAGCGGTTCTCCCATCTACTACACTTCCGCCGACAGCGTCTTCCAGATCGCCTGTCATGAAGAACACTTCGGCCTTGAGCGCCTCTGCTCTCTTTGTGAAACAGCGCGCGCAGTTCTCGACGAGAGCGATCTCAAGATCGCTCGAGTGATTGCCCGTCCCTTCCTGGGAACCTCTGCCCAGGACTTTCAGCGAACCGGGAATCGGCACGACTACTCCGTCCCGCCGCCCGGCCAAACGGTGCTGCAAAAGCTCTGCGACGAGGGTGGCTCCGTGATTGGAATCGGCAAGATCGGCGACATCTATGCCCACACTGGGCTGACCGAGGAGATTCGCGCGAGTGGGCACCCGGCTCTCTGGGAAGAGACTCTCTCCGCCCTCGACCGCGCCGGCGATCGCAGCATCGTGATGACCAACTTTGTCGACTTCGATGCCCTCTATGGCCACCGCCGGGACGTGGCGGGATATGGCGGGGCGCTCGAGGCATTCGACCAGCGCCTCCCCGGCCTCTACGCCAAGCTCAAGCCCGGCGACCTCCTCGTCATCACCGCCGATCACGGCAACGATCCGACCTGGCCGGGCACCGACCACACCCGGGAACACATCCCCATCCTCCTGCGCGGCGACGCGATCGTCCCTGGAACTGCCTTCGGCGGGCGGGAAACCTTTGCAGACATCGGGCAGACTATCGCAGACTACTTCGCGTTGCCGAAAATGGACCACGGAATCTCCCTGCTCGGCTAATCCACGTCATGCCTACTCCCACTCCCCACCTCGAAGCCGCTCCGGGTGAATTCGCCGAGACCGTCCTCATGCCCGGCGATCCTCTGCGAGCCCAACACATCGCGGAGACCTTTCTCGACAACGTGCGACAAGTGAACGGGATCCGCGGCATGCTGGGATTCACCGGCGAGTACAAGGGAACCGCCGTCTCGGTGATGGGAAGTGGCATGGGCATCCCCTCCATCTCGATCTATGCCAAGGAGCTCTGGACCGAGTACGGCGTGCAAAACATCATCCGGGTGGGGAGCTGCGGGGCGGTGCATTCTGACATCAAGTTGCGCGACGTCCTGATTGGAACGGGGGCCTGCACCGATTCGAAAGTAAATCGCTCGCGCTTCAACGGGCACGACTTTGCCGCCATTGCGGACTTCGAACTCGCCCGCAAGGCTGTTGCGGCCGCTGAGCGCCTCAAGATTCCAGTCCGCACCGGCAACCTCTTCTCCGCCGATCTCTTCTACTCCCCCGAACCCGAAATGTTCGAAGTGATGGAGAGCATGGGAATCCTGGGCATCGAAATGGAAGCCGCCGGCCTCTACGGTTGCGCAGCAGAATGCGGCAAGAGCGCCCTCGCGATCTGCACCGTCTCCGACCACATCCGCACCGGCGAATCGACCACCTCCGAAGAACGCCAGACCAGCTTCAATGAGATGGTCCGCGTGACGCTGGAGTCGTTGGGGTAATGGCATGATGGGCCGACCTGCCCACCGGCTCGCGGTGATGCGGAACTTCTTGTCCGTGTCCGAACGATCCAGTAGCGTCCCACCGACTGCGCTCCCAAGGTGAGCGAGAAAACACCATGAAAGTGATCTCCAGGTTGTTTGGCAGATCGCCCTTTGTCCTGGTCATCGAACACGGACGAAAGGTTCAAGAGTGTGTGAGCCGGTTGTTGCCTCTTTTCACGTTGCAATTCAAGGGCGGAGACCGGGAAGAGGTTGAGAAGCTCGCCAAGCAGGTTTCGGACCTGGAGACCGAGGCAGACCAGATCCGCAATAGGATCCACGAGGAGCTCTCCGGGAAAATCATGATTCCGCTAAGCCGGGGAGAGCTCTTTGACATCGTGGAAAAACAGGACTCCATGGCCGATCGGGCGGAAGAGATTGCCGTGAGCATGACCTTCCGGAAGCTCGCGCTGCCCGATGAGATCTCTGCAGAAATCGTTGGTTTTGTTGAAGTTGTGTTCCAGAACTGCGCCCTGGTGGCGGGAGTGGTTTCCAAGCTGGATCTCTTGGTCGAATCCTCCTTCGCCAAAATGGATGAGCTGACAGTGCTGAAGCTGATCAACGAGCTTCGAGAGCGAGATGACCTGACGCGGGATGCCTACCTGGCCGCGATCCGAAGGCTCTTCGAGGCCGAGAGCACGTTCTCTCCTGTTGAGTTGATGTTGTGGTTCAAGATCATGGGATTGCTGGCCGAGATGAGCAGTTTTGCCAGCCGCACAGCCAACGGGCTACGAATTGTCATCGAGAACCAAAGCAAATAGAACATGCTCCTGGGCCTCTTTGAGACCTCTCTTCCCTATGGTCAGGTTCTGCTGATTCTAACGGTCCTCTTTGGATTCTACATGGCATGGAATATCGGCGCCAATGATGTCGCCAATGCCATGGGCACTTCCGTGGGTTCCGGGGCATTGACCATCAAAAAGGCGGTTATTCATCGCCGGGATCATGGAACTCGCCGACGCGGTGCTGGTGGGAAGCCACGTGACCAATACGGTATGAAAGGGGATCTTTGACGCCAGCGGGTTCGAGCCGATGTCACTGGTGTTCGGGTTCTTGGCAGCTCTCCTGGCGGCCGCAGTGTGGCTCCAAATCGCAACCTGGTTCGGTTGGCCGGTTTCCACCACTCATTCCATCGTCGGTGCGGTGGTCGGAATCGCGGTATTGATTGGCGGAACCGAAGTTGTGAACTGGGGCAAAGTTCTCGAAATTGCCGCTTCCTGGGTGACCTCTCCCCTTTGCGGAGGCGCTCTTTCATTCGGCCTCTTCCGATTGATCCAGGGTAAGATCATCAATCACAACCGCCCGCTCGCACAGGCGTATCGCTATACCCCGTTCCTGGTTTTCTACATCGGATTCGTACTGGCATTGGTTCGGAACCACAAGGAGAGCTGCAGCTCCCCGCCGCGGTCGCGGTAAACCCAGCCAAACTGGGGCTGCATCCGCTGCATGAACTCGAGCTTCGCCCTCCAGGCCGCTTGCTGCTTCAGGTTTCGGATGGCGGGTTGCGGGGAGCCGGAACCGCTTCGATCAGGAGGGGAGTCGGATTGAACCGGGGAATTCTCCCGGGTCCTCCACACGAACGATCCGTTTTCGCTGAACACCTCGAGGGTTTCCAGGCTGCCGGTGGTCGCTTCGATTCTGCCGTCCGGGGTGCAAACGAGTGTCCCGCGAACAAACGGACTGCCTTCCTGCCAGAGCCTCATTTCTTCGGCGAGATTCTTCTCCGGAAGCTTGGCCAGGCTTTCCAGGAGTTCACTCTTCGTTTCAGCGACCGCAAATCCGATCGTTCCAGCGAGAAACTCGGCGTGCTCACTCGTCGCCTTCAAGCTGGCCTCCTCCAGCCTCCGCTCCTCGTTGGCGAGGAGCCGCAAGGCGAACCCTGCGGTGGCAAGCAGGGGAGCGACGAGCAACACCGCGTAGAGGAGCTGAGTTCGAATCTTGGCCATCGCGGGGAGCAGGGAATCCGGTTCTCACCCCGAATTCCCCGGGGATCAGATGAATTGTCAGCAGGCAGGGCTCACGGGCGCGGACCTGCGGTGACGGCTTCAGCTTCCGTGCACGCAGATTGCTCCGTCTCCGTTCTTGTGGTTCCACTTCATGCTCGTGGAGTGGTAGGCTCCGTCCGCCCCCGCCTTCATGGCGGTGGCTCCGAATCCGAATTCCACGAGCGAATCCTTGCGGAGGGCTTGAATCACGGTGTTGAGACACTGCAGGGCGTTGGCGTCGGGCTTCTTGACCTCGAAGACGATGGTGAACTCTTTCCCGATCTTCTCGGAGACCATCTCCCAGTCCGCGAGCTGCTTGCTATAGACCGCCCGGTCGGGGCCAACCTTCACCACCTTGAGCTCATACTTGTTGCCCGCGTGAATCTTGAAGTCCTTCACCTTGAGCATGCAATGATAGCCTCCGGCGAGCGCGGCGGGACTCAGGACCAGAGCAGTTCCAATGACGAGCAGTCTTGCGATGGTTTTCATTTCGACACCATAGCACCGATCCCGGGTAAGTTGTCAGAGAAGTGTAAAACTACTGCAAAAAGCGTGCGCGGCGAGCGACCTACTTCCCCTTCAAAAAGGGCGCCCCGTAGCGCAACAACACCGTGCCCGCCTCTCCACCGGCATCAACTGTGATGACATAGAGCCGATCGTACTCCCCCTTCTCGTCAACGGGCGCACCGGCTTGGCCGCCCAGTAACTTGGCGAGCGCCGGGGTGGTGTTGCTGTGACCGACGATGAGGTGCCGACCACCCGCAGCCTTCAGCTCCACGACCAGGGTCGGCAGATCGCGCGGATCGTAGATCCTGACCTTCAAGCCGAGCAGCTCCGCGGTGGGCGCCGCGGTGTTTCGCGTGCGCTTGTAGTCGCTGCTGTGAACCTGCGTAATGCCGGCCGTGCGCAGCATGGCGGCGAGATCCCTGGCGCGGCTCTCTCCGGCGGTTGTTAGATCCGGATCCTCACCTGTCTCCATCTTCTCGGCATGACGCACGAGAAACGCGACCAGGCGCTTGGGCTTGTCCTGGCCGCAGGCCGGCGCGATGGCGAGGACCCACAGGAAAATGAGGGCAGTGAGGGAGCTGAGGGAAATGTTCATGTGGTCTATGGTAATGCCATGAGCTGCCCGAGGAGGACGCACGCTACAGGACAACCGCCAGTTTCTTGACCCTCTTCACAAGAGTACTGAATCGCGCCCGCCCATTCGAAACCGGGATCCAGGCTCCGCCCTCCTGCATGGAAACGTCACAGGTCACGAGGTGAGTTCCGAACTCCACCTCCGTGAGAACAACCTCGGCTCTCACCAAGGTCCCCTCGCCAAACCAGTCGCCGTAGATCGCCTGCATGGTGGAGTCCCCTGCCCGCTCGAAGAGGGTCCTCCCGGGCAATTGGCCGATGGGCTGAAATCCCTCGGCCAGAAAGACTGTCATGATCGCCTTCTCGATGTGGTAGCGCGAGGCAAACTCGATTTTGGTCGAGACCGGGGATTTCCCCGGCGGCCCGACTCCAGTGCCCGTTTCGCATCCCGTCAGGAGCACCAAGGGCAGGCCCATCGAGAGGACCACGAGAACGCGAATTGCAATCATGGCATTCCGTTTATAAGTTCCTTGGTGGAAGATCAAGGGGGGAGCTTTCGCCCCGGCGTGTCCGCCCGGATCCGCAGGTAGAAAAGTGCTTCCTTGACTCTCAGGGTCCGACATCTTACTCCCCGCTCCGTCATGGCTGACCATACCTCCGACAACGACCTCAATGCGCTCGACACCGTTGCCCTCAAGGGCCGCCTGTCGGAACTCCGGAGGTATCTTTGACGTCCCGGAGTTGGAGAAGAAAATTGCCTCCCTCGACAAGAAGATGGAGGCCCCTGACTTTTGGAACGACCAGGCTGCCGCCCAGGCGACAGTCAAGGAAACCAACCTCCTGAAGGGAAAGCTGAATCCCTTCCTCAAGCTCGAGGAGCGCTACGAAAACGTGGAAGCCGGCATCGAGCTCGCACGCGAGTTCGACGACAGCGACTCCGCAAGGGAAGCGGTGACGGAATTCAAGGCACTCAACAAGGACATCGATTCCTTCGAACTGGTCACCCTGCTCGACAAGCCGAGTGATTCCGCCAATGCCTATCTCTCCATTCAGGCCGGAGCGGGCGGCACGGAGGCCTGTGACTGGGCCCAGATGCTCATGCGAATGTACATGCGCTGGGCGGAAAGCCGGGGTTTCAAGGTCTCCATCACCGACGAACAGGAGGGGGATGGTGCGGGAATCTCGAGCGCCTCCCTGAAGATCGAGGGCGAATACGCCTATGGCTATTTGAAGAGCGAACGCGGCGTGCACCGGCTCGTGCGAATCTCTCCCTTCGACGCCGCCGGAAAGCGGCACACCTCGTTTGCCGCGATCGATTGCACCCCTGAGATTTCAAAGGACATCAAGATCGAGATTCCAGACAGTGAAGTGGACCTGCAGACCACCAAGTCCGGAGGCAAGGGCGGACAGAACGTCAACAAGGTGGAGACCGCCGTCATTCTCAGGCATTTTCCGACCGGCATCGTCATTCGCTGCTCCCAGGAACGCTCCCAACTCCGCAACCGCGAGTTGGCCTGGGAACTCCTCAACGCGAAGCTCTACCAGATCGAAGAGGACAAGCAGAAGGCGGAAGCGGACCGGACCTATAGTGAAAAGGGTGAAATCGGGTGGGGCAGCCAGATTCGTTCCTATGTCTTCCAACCTTACCAAATGGTGAAGGACCTCCGAACCGGTCACGAGACCGGCAACATCCAGGCCGTCATGGACGGAGCCCTGGACGGATTCATCGAGGCCAAGCTCCGGGGGCAGGAGAGGGGGAAATAAGGCACCAGGAGGGTAAGGGAGTCGAAGGTCGGCTTGCCACCGCGAAGACGGGAGGCCGACAGTCGGCACCAGCGAGCTTGACCTTACTCATCCATGTGAAACGATGGCGCCTTTCCAACCTGCCGCATCATGAAACGAACTCTGAGTCTCCTTGCCCTCCTCACCACCATTGCCTCAGCGGATGTGGAGTGGCGCACCTTTGAGAATGCCGAGAAGACGAAGTCGTTTACCGGCCGCCTGGTGGGCTACGACTCGACCAAGGCGCTGGTGACGGTCCAGAAGAAGTCGACCATGCGCCCGGTCACCTTCAAGGTCGCTCTGCTCTCGGAGGAGAACAGGAAATTCGTGGAGGCGCGCTCGATGGAATTGGAGGCCGCCGGAGGCCTGCGCATGATGTTCTACGAGACCGTGACGAAGACGGATTCGAAACGCACTGCGACCACCCGGACGAGCAATTACAACGGCGGCTTCAGGATCGAGATTCGCAACTACCTGCGGAGGATGATTGAAGACGTGGAGGTGGACTACATCGTGATCTACCGCAAGGACTCAACTTCCGGCAACGGGAGCCTGACCACCTTGAAGGGATCACGGAACCTCACTGCGCTGGTCCCCAACCTCAATGAAAACATCCTGGTCGATGGGATTCCGCTCAAGAGCTACTACAAGGCCGGAACGGTCTCTGTATCCGGCGGCTCGACATGATGTCGTAGCGGTGGCGCAGTTAGCGCCACGAGGTCCAAGCGCAGCCGCGACTCCCTCGTCGGATGCATCGCACGCATCAAGGTGGGCGGCAAGGTCGTGAAGACCGAGGCCTCCAGTGCCGACATCCTGCGGGACTACAGCGATGCGTTCAGCGCGTCGAAGTGACCGTCCCTAGGATACGCGCCGCGAAAGGCCGCTAGTCGACCGAGGAGAGAACCTTGGCGCGGGGGCGGAGGTGGGACGGCAGCACTCGCCAATCCACGGGCATGGGCGGCAAAGTCAATTTGGTCGATTCTGATTTCGGACCGGTCTCATTGACCGTTGAGTTGGCGCGGTAACGCATGGGAGAAAGGGAACTCAGGGGGCGAAGGCGGGGGGCAGTTTTCATGGACTCAGGCAATTGAGGTTTTCGATTTGGGGAACGGGTTGGCAGTGAAAATGCGGTAGTCCAGATTCTCGAGGAGCTGGTTGGTGCGGAAAGCAGTGATCGCAAAGGCGATCGCGGCAGCAAGAACGTAGCCCACGCCGTAGTAAGCCTGGCCCGAGAGGAGGGTGACGAGGGTGACTCCGCAGTTGATGGCGAAGAAGCAGAAGGTGGCCCCCACCGCTCCCTTGCGATCGTCGAAGTAGAAGAGAACGGTCAGGAGCGA
Organism: Roseibacillus sp.; assembly: GCA_046581525.1. Lineage (GTDB taxonomy): Bacteria > Verrucomicrobiota > Verrucomicrobiia > Verrucomicrobiales > Akkermansiaceae > Roseibacillus_B. Next base: position 14,362 of record JAYGGC010000212.1, read on the forward strand.
ATGGAACATCACGAGGAAGAACGAGCCGACAAAGAGTGCCGCCGCCCCTCCACCAAGGAGGACGGCCGCCGCGAGATGGAACCAGAGGAAGCCTCCCAGGATGCCGATCAAGCCGAAGTTCTTGCGGGTGACACTCGAGGAAGTCATTTGGAGGCAACGTCCTGGTTGATGGCCACGAGCTTGCCCCACAATTGCTGCGGGGACTCGCCTGGTGTGGTAATGACAAAGTGGGGGTCAGCGTCCTTGCCAATCCCAAGGCTTGCGCAGAATCTGGTGAACACGGTCCGCATGGTGTCCCGAATTTCCGGATCGGCGATGGCCGGAAGGAGAAAGAGGAGCGAGCGGAGCCCGCCTTCATAGGAGTTGCTCAACACGGTGGTGCGCGGCAGGGACTCGAGTAATTCCCGGAAGGATTCGGTGGGATCGAGCTCGTCCGCAAAGTCAAAGGGAACGCGGACCAGGGTGGAGGGAACCGCCCGCTGGGTATGAGTGGCGACCGCAGCCTCTATCGCCGCGTAAAACTCACTCTGACCAATCGACCGATGCCGGGCCTCGTGGTGCAACGGACGCACGAGGGCAAACTTCATCCAGTCACAAATCGCTTTCATGACATCGAAGGTGTTCACCTTGGGGTCGTTGAACGGAACATCCTGCACGACCAGGACATAGATCGCGGATTTTTCAGCCCCCACAATCGGATAAGCGGCCAGGTAATCCGGAGTGCGCGAAGGGGTGACTTCGAGAAGGGACTTCTGGATCAGGAACCGGTGGTTCGAAAGCGCCTCTTCCACGATCTGGTGGGCACTGGGATCCAGGGTCTCGGGGAACTTGGAGAAGTCTCCGATCGAGGCGGCCCGGGCGAGGGGCGCGGGCCGTGAACCCATGGGCACCGCGTAGAGGGCGGCGGACCGCACGCGGGTGAGGCGCGCAAGCGTGGAAAGCAATTGCGCGGGGGCAAACTCCCGGGAGGTCTCGGCGAGTTCCTGGAGTTCTTCGTCGAGCGAGGCGGACTCCGCCCCAAACAGACCAAGTCGTTGTTGCAAGTCCTGCCTCGAGAGGAGGAGCAATTCGCGCTCTGCATTCAAGCGGCGGTTCTCCTGGTTCAGCCGTCCTGATTCGCCCTCCAGATGAAAACGACGACGACGCAGTCCTTCGGCGACCTGGCCCACCACGGCTCCGAAGAGCGGATAGGTAATCAGGGTGTAGCGGTGATCCACCAGGCTGATTCCGTGACTGAGCACGTGGCGCCCAATCAGGAGGAAGAGGGCGGTGAGCAGGCCCGCGCTCAGGCCCGCACTGAATCCGTAGCGCACTCCGAGGAGGATCGGGATGACGAGGAAGGGCGTCGGATTGATGGCGAACCAACCAACATCGCTTCGCGCGACGAGGTAATTCACGCAGGAGAGGAGGGCGAAGAGCACCACGAAATCAAGGACGGCGAAACGAACCGGGTGACCCTCATGACGAGGGCGCGGCTCAACGGCAGCGGACAAGGTTTTTGCAGACATTCGGATGGGCAGGGATGGACAGGACAGGGAAAGGGGCGATTGGGATCGGAAGTGCTTTTCTTAGAAACTCGAACTCACTCCGACCCGACCTTCGACGTGACCGGATCCGGCATTGCCGGCGAGGCCACTGGTGTGGTAGGCGGCACCCGTGACCACGACCGCCCGAGGAGGGGACGGGTGATTCATTTTGACAAGGACTGTAAGGGGCGTTGCACGCAGGAGGGCACCTGCTAACAATGTTGTTCAGATACCCGGATTACCCCGCTCTCATCAATAGGATATTTACAAATGAAATTAAGATATCTTTATTTTAAAGGTTATTTTCTCATCTCCAAATAATGAAAATTCCAAGGTAATTAAGATTACTTAATCTTAGGATTCTAACTACTAGAGGTGCCGTAGCAGTCCTCAAACCCTATTTTTTTACAGGGTTTCGTCATTAGACAACCCTGTCAGGTGGGCGAGATCGCGGGGTGGACACCTCCCCAATCCGCGTGAAGGGAGCTTACGAGAAAGTGCGCGGATGACGTTTAGTAAAAAGAGATGAAAATCAGGACATCTTGGAGCAATCCCATCTCTTGGAAATTTGGATATCTTAAATAAGAGTCACTGTCGGGAGCCCGGAGTGACATCCAAGGTGAGTTTCTTCCCTTTCCGCAGGACCGTGATCTTCACAGTCTCCCCTACTTTCAGGGCTTCGAGCACAAAGGTGTAGTCGTAGATATTCTTCACGGCCTTGCCGGCGAGGTTGATCACGATGTCACCGCCCTTGATTCCGGCCTTGTCCGCAGGGCCGCCCTTGGTAGCCCCGGAGAGCTTCACGCCCACGATGTCGCCCTGCGAGTAGTCCGGGACCGTTCCAAGATAAGCGCGCAAATTAGCGCGGCGCCCCTGCCCTTCCGGTCGTTCGACTTTGACGTAGTCCGGCGTGGCTTCGGAGGTCGCGAGGCCCCGGGCCACCAGGGCCATGAACCGGGTCACCTTCTCGGTGCCCGCGTAGTTGATCTTGTCCGCGGTGTCGTTCGGGGTGTGGTAGTCCTCGTGGGCACCGGTGAAGGCGTTGAGAATAGGGACCTCCCGGAGGTAGAAGGAGGTCGCGTCGGTGGGCAGGTAGGCGTCACTCTGCGTCTTGATGGGGAGGCCGACCGGAGCGTTGCGCTGCTCAATCACTTTGGGCCAGATCGAGCTGGAGCCGACCCCCTGCAGGACGAGCGCCTTATCGAGGCGGCCGACCATGTCCATATTGAGATTGGCGGCGAAGACCTCAGTGAGCTTGGCGTCCACATTGCCCCGCAGCTTCTCGGCCACTTCCTGCACAAACTTGGAGGAGCCTATCAGGCCGATTTCCTCTCCCGACCAGGCCGCAAAGACAACATCGCGGCTGAGCGTGAGCTGCGCCAACTTCTGGTGCTCCGAGAGGTACTGCGCAATCTCGAGCATGGCCGCCACTCCCGAGGCATTATCGTCTGCCCCAAAGTGAATCTTGGATGCTTCCTTCCCGGTCGCACGCGAGCCTCCCCCGGAAGTCCCGAGGTGGTCGACGTGGGCGCCGATGATCAGGGCGGGACGCTTCCTGGCGGCGGGATCCCTCGCTCGCAAACGGCCCACCACGTTTCGGCCGATCCGCTTCTGTTGCACAATATCGATCCTGGCACTCAGGGTGGCACCGGGAACCTTGATGCCCATCATCATCTCTCCCTTGTCGAGAGTGGCCTGGATCTCCTTGAGGTTCTCTCCCGCGGAGGCGAGCAGCTTCTCCCCGATCTCCTTGCTCACCGAAATCACGGTGATTCCTGAGTCCGCCATGGATGCGTCGTAGCTCAGGCCCACGAGTTCACTCTTCACCTCGGTATTCGGGCCACTCACAAAGATGACGCCCTTGGCGCCCTTCTGCCGCGCGATCATGGCCTTGTAGCGCATGCTCGAGAACCGGGAGAACTGACGGCGGCGCTCGGCGCTCACATTCTCCGGGATGAAGCGCAAGATGAGAACCCACTTATCCTTCACCGCAAGATGGTAGTAGCTTGAATACATGGCGGTCTTCGATCCGTCGGCCTCGACCTGACCTTCCGGTACTTCGATCCCATAACCGGCAAAGACGATCTCCCTGGCATCGACTTCGCCAAGTTGGGAGAAGGAGAGCGGCCGCCAGTCCTTGTCCACCGTAAGCTGCTGAGTCTTGTCCCCGATCTTCAGGGCCAGCTTGTTATCTTTGCCGAGATCCACGCCCGCGGTGAACTCGAAGGGATGGAAGTAGTCCTTGGACACGAAGGGCTCCAGTCCCAGCGCTTCGAAGGCGTGCGCCACGTAGGAGGTGGCCATCTGTTCGCCCGGCGTGCCCGTCATGCGTCCCTCAAGTTCCGGACTGGCGAGATATTCGATATGCCTGCGCAGGTCGTCCTCGGCGATCTCGGGCACGGTGGCCTTGAGTCCGGCCAAGGCTTCGGCCGACACTTCGGCCACCACCGGGGCGACAGGCGCGGCACCCCGGGCCGGGGAGCCCTGCAACAGTTTCATGGCCGCGCCGTGATTCCAGTTTCCCAGGAAGATTTGCGACCCCTTGCCCCCGGTGCGATTCGAAGTCCAGGACACGCGCTTTCCGTCCGGTGAGAAGGCGGGAAGTCCATCGAAACCATCCGTCCAGGTCACCCGCACCGGTTCCTTCCGCCCCGCAGCATCGACGAGATAGAGCTCAAAGTTTGCGAACCCGTTCAGGTTCGTGCCGAAGATGAGATACTCGCCGCTGGGATGGAAATAGGGTGCCCACGACATCGCACCCAGGCTGGTGAGTTGCTTCTCGCCACTCCCGTCGACATTCATGGTGTAAATCTCGGCCTTGTCTCCCTCCCGATTGAAGCGCCGCCAGCAGATCTTCGTTCCATCGGCATTGAAGAACGGGCCGCCATCGTAACCCGGGGCCGTGGTGAGCCGCTTCACGCCCGAGCCATCGGCATTCATGATGAAGAGATCCATCAGGAACGACGGGTTCATTTTGAACCAGTCGCGATCTTCCACCGACAACTTCTCCGCCTCGGAGTAGCCCAGCCGGTTCGACCCGAAGACCACCTTGCTGCCGTCCGGTGAATAGGCGCCCTCCGCATCATAGCCGGTCGCCTTGGTGAGATTGGTGTATTTCTTGGTCTCAAGATCGTATTCGTAAATTTCGTAGTAGGCATCGTAGTCCCAAGAGTAGCGCTTCTGCTTGCCTTCCGCACGGAGCACAAGCTCCTCGGCCTGCTTGGCCTTGGCATCAGGATCACCCTGGGTGGAGGCAAAGATGACCTTCTTGCCACTCGGGTGAATCCACGAACAGGTCGTCTTCCCGTGACCGGGAGAAATTCGTTGCGTGTCACCGGTCTCAAGATCCATCAGGTAGATCTGAAAGAAGGGATTGTCCTTCTCGCGCTCGCTCTGAAAGACGAGCTTGGTGCCGTCCGCGTTGAAGTAGCCCTCCCCCGCCCGCTTGCCGGCGAAGGTGAGTTGGCGCGTTCCCGAAAGGAGGCGCAATTCGTTCTCAGCCCCTTCCTCGGAGAGTCCGGGGAGGGTCAGGGCGAGGGAAATCAGGATGGAAAGGGCTCTCATACGCATGGAAACCTAATAGATTCAGGGCACCTCTACGTCAAACGCTGGCTCGGAATTGCGTCTACTCGGCAAATTCCCCACTGGAATCCGGCCGCCGGACCGCCGACACTCGCGTGCCGGCCATGCGCATCGACATCGTCACTCTCTTCCCCGAGATCGCCCTCGCTCCCCTCGGCGAGAGCATCATCAAGCGGGCCCGTGACGCGGGGATCGTCGAGATCCGGGCCCACAATCTCCGCGACTGGGCCACCGACAAGCACCGCAAGACTGATGACTATCTCTGCGGCGGGGGCCAGGGCATGCTTCTCAAACCCGAACCGATCTTTGCAGCGGTTGAAGAACTTCGCGGGGAGGACACCAAGGTCATCCTCACCACCCCGCAGGGAAAACCATTTGTGCAGGCCGATGCCCGACGCCTTTCGAGCCATGGTCATCTCTTGTTTCTCTGCGGTCACTATGAGGGCGTCGACCACCGGGTGATCGAGGAACTGGTCGATGAGGAAATCAGCATCGGCGACTATGTCCTCACCAACGGCGCTCTCGCGAGCGCTGTGATCTGCGACGCGATCATCCGACTCCTTCCCGGTGCCCTTGGAGATGAGCGCTCACCACAAGAGGAGTCCTTCTCCGACCCTAACTTGTTGGAAGCACCGGCCTACACCAAACCCGCGGAGTTTCGCGGTCTCCGTGTCCCCGATGTCCTTCTCTCCGGGCATCATGCTGAGATTGAAAAATGGAAGCGCGAACAGGCCCTCGAGCGTAGCAGGAAAAACCGCCCGGATTTGATCGAGGAGTGATTCTCGCAGGCCTACTTGTCTCAGAGGTCGCCTGCCACCACAAAGCGAATCTCCTGTTTGTTCCTGGCATAGGAATTGCGGCGGAAACTGATTCCACAGCGGTTCGGGCCGAGCGGAACAACAGTCGGGTAGCTCCATGCCCCGAAATGCATGCGCCGCACGATCTCCTGCTTGTGCACATAGCCAAGACCTTCACAAGCTTGCGCGACCAGGGCGGCTGCTTCTCTCGGATCCAGACGCTCCTCCTCGTGCATCACCTCGAAGGTCGTTCGACCTTCCACCCACTCCTGGATCATCCAGAAGATCCCGCCGGTCTCACCGAAATCGTAGAGTTGGTCCAGGTTCCGATGGCTCGACCTCGCCATCGCTTTCGCCTCCATCGCGAAGCGCTCCCGGAAGCTCTCTTCGGTCGCCATCTCCGGCGGCAGGATCTTCAGCGCGACCGGACGATCCACACTGATTTGGGTGGCCCGGCAGACCGCGCCCATCCCGCCCACCGCTGCGAACGCCTCGATCTTGTACTGCGGAAAGTGCGGCTGCAGGTCCTCGATCGGAGGTGCGCGGAATGAACCGTTGCCGCTCATCGTGCACAGCCCTCCCGGGTTTCACACGCAGGCACAAGGCGGGCCGGAGCGCCGCAGATTGGTATCTCCAACCACAGAACCATCGGTATTATCAATTCCCTGGTTCAGGTACGCGTCGGCGACGAAGAGTTTTCCATTCCCCCTGCCTAAATCACACGCAAGGAGCCACGATCGATCGGGGCTCGAACCTATCTGGAAGCGCTCCGACATTCAAGCACCCTCAATCTTCCCGCAGTTCTGCAAAGACCGCGTGAGAAAAATAACGCTCCATGCGGTCGGGGAAAACCGTAACTATGACCGCGTCAGACCCGAGTTCCTTCGCGATTTCATGGGCCGCCGCGAGGTTGAGACCGGAAGAGGGCCCGACTGGAAATCCTCTCGACCACAATGTGCGGGTGAGCTCCAGGCAACGCCCTTCGTCAATCGCGAGTTCCCGCAAGTCCGCCGCGCTCTCCGTCGCCCGCCAGTCCGCATAGATTTTCGAGCACCCATCGACCACTCCCGGAACCTTACCCGAATAGGTTAAGGAACAGCACTCCATGTTGGAAGCAAACCCATCTCCGCACGCCGGAATCGCTGCAACCGGAATCACCTCGCACCCGGCCTCGCTGAGACCTGCATGCAGTCCAACCAGGGTCCCGCCGGTCCCCACTCCCGACACCACCGCACTCACTCCAAGCCCGGGCAGCTGTTCGAGAATCTCGCCTGCCGTGCCTCGTTGGTGTGCTTCCGCGTTGGCAAGGTTTTCAAATTGCCGGACCGCAAAGGCACCTTCCATTTCTGCAAACGCAGCGGCCTGCTCGATCACCTCCGGCATCGCGCCATCCACGCGACGCACTTCCCCACCGTAGGCTCGGATCATCATGACTCGCTCGCTGGTGGCACCGTGCGGGAGGTAGGCCAGGAAACGCAGACCCATGCGCGCGCAGGCCAGCGCCAGGGCGATGGAAGTGGACCCCGAAGAAGCTTCCACCACGAGATCTCCACTCACGAGTTCGCCGCTGCGGATGGCCTTTTCGAGAATGTGCCGCGCGATGCGATCCTTGGTCGATCCCGAGGGATTGAGATACTCCAGCTTGCACCAGATCACCGGCGCCTCGCTGTCACTCCGCACGGGCACAAGAGGCGTCGGCGGGGGGCGCTCAAATTGATAGCTGCGGTCCACATCCGTGCGATACGCCCAAACGCACGCGTTGTCGATCTGCCCTTCCGCTCACGCGATCAATTCTGAAAATCGGTGATGAGCGGTTTCAGACTCCGGTCCGGCCGATTCGCCACCGACTTGACGTGGAAGGCCGTTTCTCCGCGCATGAGGAGAAATCGCAGACGGCGCAGGCCAGCGTAGTCGACGGCATCGCGCAGATCACAGAACCAGTAGACCGTGTCGACGCGATGGACCACGATGAGCTCCTCAACCACCCCGACGGTGTCCGGTCCCGGGAGCGCCCTTCCGCTACGCTCGAATTGACCCAAGGTGTTCCCGCTGATCCTGCAACCGTTGACCTCACGGTAGCGAGGTCCCTCGAATGTTGCAGCAATCTCCTTCTTCAGTTTCTCGATGTGCGAGGTCATGCTCCCCGACACATCGAGAACCACGCCGAGATTCGCGCTGCGGAGGTATGATCCTCCCACCAGTCCGCCTTTCCGGGCGCGCTCTCCGCCCTCTTCAGCTCCACCCCGCAAGGTCATGAGTACTCTATCGCGCTCTGCGCTCAGTTGCGCAGGGAGATTCGCAACTCCGCCCCAATCACCCGCCCTCAATTCAAATCCGAAAGTGGCGCGAACACCGTAGATGAACGTGTGAATCCTCCTGCGGTCCTCCCTCCATTTCTCAAGGTTGACCTCCAGAGTTTCGACCTTGTTCCCATCCCGGCGACGACTCACCTGTTCCTTTTCCAGGTTCCGTTCGGCCTTGGAAATATCTCGCTCCAGTTTCGCCACCTTGCGCCCGTACAAGGCATCGAGTCTCTCTTCGTCCCGACAAATTGCCCGCTCGGCCTTTTCATCGCTCCGCGTCGACCGACCGTTCTTGAGCTCATCCTGAATCCGCGCGCGCTCGCGGTCGCGGATCTTCTGCCGAAGCTCTGCCACCCGGCGACGCTCCTGGGCGGAGAGCTCCGGAGTCCTGACCTCCTCAATCTTGTCCACCGGCGTGGCCAGGAGCTCCAGATCCTCCTCCAACATCATGACACATCGCAGGTAGGCGAGCAGCCGCGGCCGGGATTCCACTCTCATCTTCTCGATCTTGAGTGCTTCGGCGTCCTTCAATTCCTTCTCGATCTCCTTCCGCCACAGGTCCTCTCTGGCCTTCACGTTGGCAAACCTTGCTTTCAAGGCCACCAGCTCACCCTTCGTCACCGCGGGCCTGTCCTCTTCCGCTCGCCCACACGGCAGGGCCACCAGGAGCGCCAGGCCCAGCAACGCAAGTCGCTTCATCCTGTCAACCTAGCTGCAACTCCGCACCGCGCCAGCGTTTCTCTCTGGTAACTACTCATCGATCACTGATATCTCTCCACCATGCACAGCATGACCGGATTCGGCCGTGGTTCCCACGCCACTGAGAATGTCGTGGTCCGGGTCGAGGCTTCCTCCGTCAACCGGAAGCAGGGAGAAGTCATGTTCTTCATGCCGCGCGACCTCGCCGAGCTGGAGCCCCGGCTTCGTAAACACGTCCTCAGTCGCATCGCGCGCGGCCGCATCAATATCAACGTCAACCTCGAGCACCCCAGCGGCTCCGCCGGGGGTGTCAAGGTCGACACCAGCAAGGCGCGCGCCCTGGAGGCGGCTTTCACAGAACTTTCCGACGCCATTGACCGCCCCCTCAAACCGGACAGCACCGACTTCCTGCGGGCTCCCGACATTTTCATCTTTGAAGAAGCCTACCAAGTCGACGAGATCTGGAAGGCCCTGGAGCCGGCCATCAATGAAGCCCTCGACGGGCTGCTCGGCATGCGGGTGGCAGAAGGCTCGGATCTCAAGATTGAGCTCGAGCGCCTCCTCGCCGGTCTCGAAGATCTCGCCACCCAGATCGAGCAACACGCTCCCTCCGTCATCACCACGCATCGCGACAACCTCTTCCGGCGCCTGCGGGAGGCCGAGCTGGAACTCGATCTTCAAGACGAACGGGTCCTCAAGGAGATCGCCCTCTTCGCCGATCGCTGCGATATCACGGAAGAGCTTGCCCGCCTGCGTTCGCACTTCCGCAAGTTCATCGCCTACTTCGAGACCACCGGCCCGGTGGGGCGCTCAATGGATTTCCTCTGCCAGGAGATCAACCGCGAGTTCAATACCATCGGCTCCAAGGCCAACGACGCCACCCTCGCGCAGACGGTCGTGGATGCCAAAACGGAACTCGAGAGAATCCGCGAGCAGGTGCAGAACATCGAATAGCAAAACCATGAGGCGCCTCTTAGCACCGATCGCTCTCACCGTGATTCTCTCCGCCTGCGGCGGGGCGAGCTCAAGGGCCGCAAGAATTCCCTCGGCTACGTCACCTGGCACTACGCCGTCGACGGCCACTCGGTCTACCAGAGCCTCCCGGACCGGGAGCAAGGTCAACACGCCGACTATGAGGGACGCGGCAACAGCCGAAGCCGAACCACTGATCGCACCGCCCGGCTCGTGGCCCAGCTCATGCACGAGCACGGCATTCCGCTCAGCAAGGTCGTCCCCCACCAACACTGGCGCATGATCCGCTATTCAGACGGCTGTGACCTCGGTCACAAAAACTGTCCGCACTTCCTCCTTGAGAACGGCAAACCCGGCCGCAAATGGCAAGTGTTCCTCCGCAAGGTGAAATCGTATTACAACCGTTACTGAGCAGGCGCCTGGAATTTCCATTCACGACTTGCCACCCTCCATTGGTCGACGTATCCCGAGCGCCGGCTCCCCATCTCCGCGATGCACATCCCCCCCCCCCGGCATCTTCCGCCCCTCGACCCCGACTTCGTGCCGGCAGTCCTCTGGAACCGGGCATACCAAGAACGGGTCGCCGCCGATCCGGGGAGCCACGACCTGCACCTTGCCCTCGCGCGCAAAGATGGCACCACCTTCCACCATCAGCTCCGGATCCTGCCTCGTGAGGGAGAAAACGTGGCGCTCAATCGCAGGTACATCGAGCGCATGGTCAAGTTCCTCCTCTGGATGAAGGGTGGAAGCAGGCTGTTCGTTGCCGGCGATGACGCGGTGGCGGCGGTGCTCTCCGGAATCTACTGTGAAGATGGCGCACGCGCCTTCGACCGGGATATCGTGGGCAGTGGGATCTTCGACGAACCGATCAGCGTCACCCGGTGCACCCTTGCTGAGCTTCCGGCCGCTGCGGAATCGAGCGTGGCCCTGGGCCGCAATCTCGACGGTTGCCGCATCGGCTTCGATCTCGGCGGATCCGATCGCAAGGCTGCTGCCCTCATTGATGGCGAGGTGGTCTTCTCCGAAGAGATCACCTGGGATCCCTACTTTCAGTCCGATCCCCAATATCATCTCGACGGAATTCGCGACACCCTGAAGCGCGCAGCGAAACACCTTCCCCGCGTCGACGCGATCGGGGGCTCCGCGGCGGGCGACTACATCAACAATGAAGTGCGGGTGGCCTCCCTCTTCCGCGGCATCAAGGACCCGGCGGTCTACGAGCGCGAGGTCCGGCCCATCTTCCTCAAACTCCGGGAAGAGTGGGGCGGAATTCCCTTTGTGGTCATCAATGACGGCGAGGTCACCGCGCTCGCCGGATCCATGAGCATGGACGCGAACGCAGTGCTCGGAATCTCGATGGGAACCTCGTTGGCCGCCGGTTACTGCACCCCCCGCGGCCGCATCACGAACTGGATCAACGAACTTGCCTTCGCCCCGATCGACTACCGGGACGACGCCCCCGCGGACGAATGGTCCGGGGACCTCGGCTGCGGCGTGCAGTATTTCTCGCAACAGGGGGTGGCCCGCCTTGCCCCGGCGGCCGGCTTCGAGTTCGGCGACCTCCCCTTTCCCGAACAGCTCGTGGAAGTGCAGCAGGCGATGGAGAAGGGACACGAGGGTGCGCGGAAGATCTACGAAACAATCGGTGTCTGCTATGGATACACCATTGCGCATTATGCCGACTTCTACGAGATTGAGAACCTGCTCATCCTCGGCCGGGTGACCTCGGGCGCGGGCGGAGAACTCATCCTCGAGAAGGGGGCCGAGGTCCTCCGCGACGAGTTCCCGGAGCTGGCTGAACAGATCGAGATGAAGACGCCCGACGAAAAGATGAAACGCCACGGCCAAGCGGTGGCTGCCGCGAGCCTCCCGGCTCTCAGTAACCAGTAGGCAGTGTCCAGTATGCAGACTTTCCCATGTGCCTTGGTTCGTACTTGGTCTGATGATGAACACCGTCTTCGTAACACGCTCCCATGAACTTCCACAATCCCACCGCCACCCTTTTCATTCCGGACCGACAGCCGGAGGAGATCGCCCTTCCCCGCGTTACGCACCTCGGGGTCGGTGCCCACCAGGATGATCTCGAATTCATGGCTTATCATGGGATCGAGGCCTGCTACCGAAACCCGGACCGGTGGTTTGGTGGCGTCACCTGCACCAACGGCGCGGGAAGCGCCCGCACCGGACTCTACGCTGACTACACCGATGAAGAGATGTGCGCCGTGCGTCGCCGGGAGCAGGAACAGGCTGCGGTGGTGGGCGAATTCGCAGAGATGATCCAGCTCGACTACCCGAGCAGTGCCATGAAGGACCCTTCCAATAATTCCCCGGTGCAGGATCTCATCGCGATTTTCGAAGCCACGCGACCCGAGGTCGTCTACACCCACAACCTCGCAGACAAACACGCCACCCACATTGCGGTGACCGCAGCTGTCCTGAAGGCCCTGCGGTCGCTCCCTGCAGAAGCACGACCCCGACAGCTTCTCGGCTGCGAAGTCTGGCGAGGCCTCGACTGGATGCTCGATTCGGACAAGACCGCTCTCGATGTGAGTGGACGCCCCAACCTCGCGGCTGCGGTGGGCGGGATCTTCGATTCCCAGATCGCCGGCGGAAAACGTTACGACCTCGCGGTCCAGGGACGCCGTCTCGCCAACGCCACCTTCTTCGATTCCCACTCGGTGGATGACGCGGAACAACTCTGGTTCGCGATGGACCTGACTCCCCTGGTCGACGACCCCAGGCTGGATCCCGTCGAGTTCACTGCCGCCTTCATCAAGCGCCTCGAAGACGACGTGCGCGCCGCGGTGGGGAAATACTTCTGATCGCCAAAGGGCCGCAAATGGTCACAAGGAGCCGTGGTTTAAACGAATTTCTGGGCCTCCGGCGCTCTGCCAACGGATGCAATGGTCCTTTGACACTTGCTCAATCGCCGCCATTTTGATTCCTACACCTTCCTCTCTGTACCACCCCCCGGAGACCCCATGCGACTCCTCACCAGAACCAACCGGACCACCCGTGGCCCGCTTACCCTGATCCTTGCCCTCACCGTCGGTCCGCTCGCGGCTACCGGCTTGGAAAATGGAGAGGTCTATGCCAACTCGCAGTTTTCCATCGGCGGCACCACCTCCTCCGCGACCCAGGTTCTCAACATGGCCGCGCTGGCGCCCGATCCGTTCGCGATACCGCCCCTTCCGCTTTCCTTCGCTCCTGCGCGGGCCATCATCTCGGGACCGATGACTCCGATTCAGTTGGAGACCTCCGCAAGCATCACCAGCGCCTTCAACCAGTTTTCCTCGCAGGCCACCTCCCTCGTGGAATTCGTCGACAGCCTCGTGGTAAATGCCGAAGGCATTGCGCCGGGCACCGACCTCATTGTGGAAGTCACCTGGGAGGTGTCGGGCACGGCCGAGACCAACGGAGCTGATCGAATCACCAAGCGTAGCAAACTCCTGGTCCAAGCCGAGGGAGTCTACCTCGATCCGGACCCGGATGCGCCGCCTCCACCGAAGCAGGCCTGGACCCGCGACGTCTCCAATTTTCAGCCCGAAGTGCTCGATGCGTTCGGGACCGTTACCTTTGAGTTCCTTGTCCAGGCCGGCACCGCCCCTCTCCCTCCCGAACCTGGAAACATCCGTCTGCGCGCGGTGGCCGGAGTCCTTGTCGGGGGCCCGGGATCCTTCTTTACCGGCGGCTACGATTCGGACGTGACCGGGGATCTCACCGTGACCTTCGTCGGAGCCACCAACGTGAAGACCACCACCGGCCAGACCCTCTACCGATGGGACACCTCTGCTCACTCCGGGCTCGACTACGGATTTCGCGATGAAGACGCCCCCCTCATCCCGGAAGTGACGCTCAGTCCCTCTGATGGCGGCCCGCTCTTCATCAAGCTCTCGTGGTTTTCCGACGCGGCGAAGTACTATATCGTGGAAGCGACAACCGACAACTCGACCTGGCAACCGATCACGGAAGTGCTCGGCACCGGCAACCAGGTGAGCATTGACCTCATCAAAGACCAATCGATCGTTGCCTATCGCCTGGTTGTGAATACGGGCGCCGGGTCTCCAAACCCAGCCTTGAGGAAACCCCTGATGCGGTTGATGAAGATCGGGGCGACTGTCCGCATAGCCTGGCTGGCCAATCATTGGGAGATCTACCAACTCAGCGAGGTGGAAGCGTCCGGCAACCTGAGGCCGCTGCATGCCCATCTTGGCGACGGCGGCACGGTCTGGTTCGACTTCACACCCACCTCTCCCGGCCAGATCTTCCAGATCTCCGCGATTCTCAAACCCTGAAGTTCGCGCCGCTTCCCACTCAGAGCCGCTGGGCCACGTCCTTCGCGAAGTAGCTCAGGATCACGTCCGCGCCCGCCCGCTTGATGCCGGTCAGGCTCTCGCAGACAACCGCCTCCTCGTCGAGCCAGCCGGCCGCGGCGGCCGACTTGATCATGAGGTATTCTCCACTCACCTGATAGGCGGCGACGGGCAGGGTGGTTGCCTCCCGCAGGGCTGAGATCACATCGAGGTAGGGACCGGCCGGTTTGACCATGACCATGTCGGCGCCCTCTTCCTCATCCAGCAAGAGCTCCCGAATGGCTTCCCGTGCGTTGCCGGGATCCATCTGGTAGGTCTTCTTGTCGCCATCCTTCGGTGCGGAGCCGAGCGCGCCACGGAACGGCCCGTAGTAGGCGGAAGCGTACTTGGCGGTGTAACTGAGGATCGAGGTCTCCTGGAAGGAAGCCTGGTCGAGGGCACTCCGAATGGCCGCCACCCGGCCGTCCATCATGTCGCTGGGCGCCACCACATCGGCGCCCGCCTCGGCATGACTCACTGCCTGCCGGCAGAGCACCTCCACCGTCTCGTCATTGAGGATGGTAAGCGATTCATCGTCTCCGCGTTGCACGAGGCCGTCGTGCCCATCCGAGTTGTAGGGATCGAGCGCAACATCGGTGATCACCACCAGGGAGGGATGCGAACTCTTGAGGGCCCGCACCGCCCGCGGCACCAATCCATCCGGATTATGACTCTCTTCGCCTCCCGGCGTCTTCTGCGCATCTGCAATCGCGGGAAAGAGAACCACGGCCGGAATCCCGAGCGCATGGGCTGCGCCTGCTTCCGCCACCAACCCATCCAGCGACCAACGCGTGCACCCGGGCATCGACTCGATCGGCTGGTCTTTGGATCCCTCGTGCAGGAAGAGCGGATAAACGAAGTCGCTCGGCGTCAGTACGGTCTCGCGCACCATGGCCCGGATGGCCGGCGATTTGCGGTTACGACGAGGGCGGTGGAAGGGGTTCATGCCGTTAGAGTGGTTCTAATTCGTAGCCCTCGTGGGAATCTTTCACAACCCAACCCAACTCCTTCAATTCATCGCGGGCCTTGTCGGCAGCGGCCCAGTCTTTGGCAGCCCGCGCCTCCTGCCGTTTCTCGGCCAGGGCCACCACCTCGGGCGGGGCATCGGGGACCTCCAGTTCCGGGAGGATGAGACCCAGCGCGGCCAGAATCGCGTGGAACCCTTTCCAGTTCACCACCGGATCCCCCTCGGTGGCAGCGGTCCGCAGCGCTTTGAAAAGCTGCCCCACGCCTTCCGCGGTGTTGAGATCATCATTCAATGCCGCGAGGGCAGGGGCAAACACGCCCGGATCCTCCAGCTTGCAGAGCTCCTGGTAGGAGGGAGCTCCCTCCTGCTTAGCCGCCCCGGCAAGCTCTCGCTCCGCCCGTGCCAACTTGCCCAGGGCTTCCTTCGCAGCGTGCAGGGAGACCAATTTGAAGTTGAGCTGCTTCTGGTAATGCGCGCTGAGGAGAACAAAGCGAACTTCCATCGCGGTGGCTCCCTTTTCAGCAAGATCATCGAGGGTGTAGAGATTTCCCAATGACTTCGCCATCTTCTTGCCGTCGACGGTAAGGAAGGTGGGATGAAACCAGTTCAGCGCGAACTGGCCTTCGCAGGCGCAACGCGACTGGGCGATCTCGTTCTCGTGGTGCGGAAACTTGAGGTCCTCCCCACCACTGTGGAGATCGAAGGTCTCGCCGAGATACTTCAAACTCATCGCCGAGCACTCGAGGTGCCACCCCGGACGGCCTTCGCCCCAGGGGCTCTCCCAATAGTTGTCGCCGTCTTCGGGACGCCGCGCCTTCCACAGGACGAAGTCGCAAATATTGTCTTTCTCGTATTCGTCCGCATCAGCACGCTGGTTTTGCGTCTTGCCCAGATCCAGGTCCTGGCGATCAAGACGCGCCAAGCGGCCATAGTTCTCGAAGGAGGCAATCTTGAAGTAGACCGATCCATCGTCCGAGCGATAGGCGTGCCCCTTTTCGACGAGAGTTTCGATCATTGCGATCTGCTCCGGGATATGAGCTACCGCACTGGGTTCGACGTGGGGCGCCAGGCAGTTGAGCCTCTCGCAGTCCCGGTGAAACCGCTCCGTCCACTGCGCGGTAAACTCGGAGAGCGGCATCCCCGCTGCCTGGGAATCGCGGATCGTCTTGTCGTCCACATCCGTGATGTTGCGCACGTGCCTGGTGCGCATCCCGCTCACTTCAAGAACCCGCCGCAGGACGTCGTTCAGCACAAAGGTGCGAAAGTTCCCAATGTGGGCCGGGCCGTAGACCGTGGGTCCGCAGCAGTAGAAGCCGAAGGTTTTTCCATCCGCCGGCTGCAACTCACGCGTCTCGCGCGTCAAGGTATCGAACAAACGCACGCCGTGCTCTAACGGTGCGACCTGTTCTTCGCAAGCCTCGCCTCAGCCCAACCGGCCCCGCCTCCACATTTTTCGGCAGCTTACCATGGCGTCAGACCCCGTATTACCCCAGACTCAGAGCGTGGCCCCCCGGAGGATACTCGTTGCCTACCTTCTCTGGTTGATCATGGGTATCTTCGGTGCCCATCGCTTCTACCTTCGGGACACGAGGTGGGGAGTCGTCTATTTGCTGACCCTCGGGCTCGCCGGAATTGGCCTGCTGGTCGATCTCTTCCGCCTCCCATCCCACGTCCGGAGGTTCAATCGCACCCTCGCGGAAGGAAGAAAACCGGCGCCCCTCTTCACACCGGAGCAACGAAGGTCCCTCTTGATCGGTTTCGGCCTGATCCTCGCAGCGGCCACCCTGATAGCCCTGATCTGGTTGGGCACATACCTGCCTGGATTTCTTGGCGAGGTCTTCAGCATGTTTGCGGGCCTGATGTGGACCCCCCTCGTCCTCGATTTCACCATCTTCCTCTTTGGCGTCATCCTGATCCTCTGGCTCAACATGTTCATCCGCGCGCGGGAGGGCGACGAGTTTGTCTACCTCGAACAAGTCGAGGGTCCGGACGTGCCGGCCGACTTGCCGGAGGAAGCACGCTCCGCGGTTTTCAGGGAGAAACCCGTGCCGCAGGGGCTGGAGCCCAGCCTGGCGGCCATCGAGGGTGCGCTGGCGTTGGACGACCTCGGCGAGGCGGCAGACTTGCTCTTCGAACTACCACCGGACCAGGTGGACGAGCCGGAAGTCCTCACCCTGCGCATTCAGCTGGCTCGCAAACAGGGCCACGAGGAAAAGGCGGTGGAGTTGATCGAAGCGCTACGCCTCAAGTCACCCCACCATTCTCTCTGCTCGAAAGAGGTTCCTCCCGATCGTTGAGCTTTTCGCCGCAACGCCGGCAAAACTTGGCATCGAGCAGGTGGCCGTGCACTCCACAGGAGGGACAGGCATCCGTCGTTTCGTCCTGCCGGTGAATGATCGCGTTGACTGTCTCGCCAACCACGATGCCGGTGGGGACCGCGATGATGCAGTAACCAAGCAACATGCAAAAGGAAGCCAACACTTTCCCTGCGACCGTGACGGGAGAGAGATCCCCATAACCGACCGTGGTTATCGTCACGAT
The DNA here is from genome assembly GCA_046581525.1 of Roseibacillus sp. GTDB lineage: Bacteria > Verrucomicrobiota > Verrucomicrobiia > Verrucomicrobiales > Akkermansiaceae > Roseibacillus_B. The sequence goes on from JAYGGC010000212.1 coordinate 32,101, forward strand.
CGCCCAGTAGATACTGTCTGGAATGCTGCTGAACGTCGGGTTGCTGCTGGACTCCAAAAGATAAGCGAACGTTCCCATGATGATCGCGAGGACGAGCATGGTGAAGAAGAAGACCGTGATCTTGGCCCGGCTCGCCATCAATCCACGCATGATCACGTTTGCTCCACGGACGTGTCCGACCATCTTGAGCACCCGGAACATACGGAGGAGGCGCAGGATCCGGATGACGAGGAGGGAATGGCTTCCCGTGATGAAGATGCCCAGAAAGGTGGGAACCCACGAAAGGAAGTCGATGATCCCAAAGAAACTGAAGATGTAGCGCTTGGGCCGGCGCACAAGATAGATGCGCAGGAAGTACTCCCCCATGAAGAGAATCGTGAATGCCCACTCAAGGATCTTGAGCTGATCACCCCACTGCGTCTTGACTGAGTCGATGCTCTCCAGCATGACGGCCAGCACACTGAGCCCGATGGCCCAGAGCAGGGCGACATCGAAAGCCTTGCCGGCCCTGGTTTCAGCTTCGAATACGATTTCCCAAAGTCGCTCGCGGATCGCGCTGCGCTGGGCGGGTGAAGTCGGCTCCTCGACCATCGGTGATTAGTCTATCAGTTTCCGCCACCGGTTGGAACCAGCATCGAGCGTGGATCAAAATCGGCGACGCACTGCAAACTGTCAACCATCACAACGATTCTGTCGGTTGGAAACCGAAGCCAATTTGGTAATGGCAATCTCCGGGCAACGGGATGGCCCTCGCCACCGGTCCTGCCTACTCCTCGCGCCCAAGGATGCTGCGGGTCTCGTCGACGGTGAGGCGATCGTGCTCCGCCTTCCTCATCCTGGACGGCTGGGGAAAAACGCGGCGGCGAAAGTCGGTCCAGGCGTCGGTGGGCTTGGCGAGACGCTGACTTGAGTTCTCGTGAGCGGTCCCGGCATGGTAGTTGTTGGTGCGTGCAGTGGTGCCCTGGAAGCGAGAGCGCTGGGCCGTCTGGCTGGCGCTCGTCCCCTGGAATTGGGAAGGAGTCTGGAAACGACTGCCATCCGTGTTCCCGCCGTAGACCTTGGTGTTCGCCCTCGTGATCCCTTTCCAACCGGGTGCGGAATAACGGTTCGTCTTGTAGGAGTCCGTGGCCGTTCCCACGCCCCCACCGAAAGCAACGCTCCTCCGACCCTCATACTGACTGCGCACCGCACCCACGAAGTTCCCCCTGTTGTCCTTCTTGAGGCTCCGGGGATCGAAGGCAAAGCGCTCTTCAAGGGCCTTCTCCCCCTCCATCTCCCCGAGCGCGATGACCTGCTTGTCGCGCTTCCTGGACTTGATGGTGCCCGTCGTATTCGAAGCATTGACGTTCGAATCACCCGTGCATGACGAAGTCGCCATCACCACCAGGGCGAGGACGGGAGTGCCGATTGAAACCAGGGAGAAGCGTCGCAAGGGACGGCCAACGTGCAGGCGGGATTCCTGATTGTCAACATCGCACCTTCGGTCGCCGACTGCCCAAGCCCCCGACCCTGAAGGCCCAAACAGACGACGCCCCGGGGATCTGAGATCCGAACGAGGAGATCTGAATTTCGAGATCCAACTGACAAGCGATTCCCCTTCCCCTATAACCACCGCCGTGCGGCCTTCCTTGTTCAGCCAGACTCCTGGTGATCTCAGTGCTCTCCTGGAGGAGCTGGGCGAACCATCGTATCGCGGCACCCAGATCCTCGAATGGCTCTGGCAAAAGCGCACCGCTTCGCTCGATGCGATGAGCAATCTCCCCGCCGCCCTGCGGGAGAAGCTGGGCGAGCGCTACACCCTTCAAACCCTGTCCCACGCGAAGACGCAGGGTTCCGATGATTCCACCCGCAAGTTTCTCTTCCGCCTCCACGATGGCCGCTACGTGGAGTGCGTTCTCATTCCCGCATCCCCCGCCCTCTATGGGGAACGGTCCGACCGGCGCACCCTTTGTGTCTCTTCCCAGGTCGGCTGCGCATACGGTTGCAAGTTCTGCGCGTCGGGCCTCGATGGATTCACCCGCAATCTCACTCCCGACGAGATTGCGGGACAGGTTCTCCTCGCGGAAGAGCTCAGTGGCGAGAAGGTCAACAACATCGTCTTCATGGGCATGGGCGAACCGCTTGCCAACCTGCCCCACCTTCTCAAGGCCATTGAACTGATCACCTCGCCCTGGGGCATCGGGATCGGCGCGCGTCATCTTACCGTTTCGACCTCCGGTCTGGTGCCGCAGATCCGCGAACTCGCCGACCATCCGCAGCAAATCCGGCTCGCGATCTCCCTGCACGGCGCGACCGACGAAGTGCGCGAGCGCATCATGCCCATCAACAGGAAGTGGCCCATCGCGGATCTCTTCGACGCCCTGCGCTACTGGATCGCGCGTAAGAAACAGAAGATCACCCTGGAGTACATCTTGATCGAGGGCATCAACGATGAGCTGGCACAGGCCGAATTACTCGCCAAGCGCGCGAAGTCGATTCGGGCCAAGGTAAACCTGATTCCTTACAACACGGTGGAGGGCCTCCCGTGGAAACGACCAGCACACTCACACTGCCGAAAATTTCGCGATGTTCTCAGCGCGAGCGAAGTTTCAGCCACCCTGCGACTCGAGAAGGGACACGACATCGAAGCCGCGTGTGGACAGCTCCGCCTGAAGGAAGAGAAGAAGGAACGCGAGTAACGACGCTACGCCCTAGCCCCGGCCGTTGGGGCACCGAGTCGGGATGGTGATGCGCGGGACCGGCCGCGGGGAATGCGACGGGCAATGGCTGCTCGGGGTGGGACTGCGCACTCCCGAATGGCGGTGAGTGTTGTAGTAATAGATGGTCGGGCGGGAGTCGTAGCGATCGGCACGATATCGGCTGGAAGTCCTGCCTCCCACCGACCGGCGCTCGCCAAGCTTGCCGGAGGATCCCAGACGGGAGATGAACGCCTTCTCCGAGGTGCGAGATGCCAGGCGATTCTCCAAGTCCTTGAGGCGCTTCTCCGTGGCAGCGGCCGCGGCCGCTGCTTCCTTCTTCTGCTCGTCCTGTCGCTGAACGATGATGTTGAGGCGTTCACGCAGGATTTCATCCTTCTCTTCCTGGGTGAAGGCGGCCTCAGCGACAGCACTATCCCATTGGAACCGACTGCGATAGTCCGCAGGCAACTGGTCGTAACGCAGGCGGGTGGAGCCGCGGGAATGGCGGATATCCAATCCAGTATCGGTCACGCGCCGGATGAGCACCGCTTCGTAAGTCTTGCCGGTTGCCGACACCAGGGTCGGAATCTTTTCGCCCACTGCCTTGATGCGGGCGAACTTGCGATAGTCTGTGCGATACTCCGTGAATTCCCTGGAGATACCCTGGACGTCGACTCGCAGTTCCCCGATCTCGGAGCGAAGCAGCGACAGTTGCTCGTTGAGCTTACCAATCTCCTCTCGCATGGACTCGAGACTCTCCACGCGCCCTTCGAGATCAAACTGGCGCTTGTGCAAGCTGTTGATGATTTTCTGCAGCGAGGTGATGTGACGGGATTGCGCCTGGAACTCCGCATCGGAGACCACGTCGGACGGACCCGCCTGCAGCGGAGTGGCAAGGACAAGGGCAGCACACCCTGCCACCGCGGCAGGGATCAGGAAAAATCGGCGGAACGACTTCATCGTCCTCTTCAGTTTGTCAGGCTCCCGGAAAGGAGGGAAGAAGGAACAGATCCTGTCCCGAGGCCTGAACGCCAAGGGATTAGACTGGTTGCCCAAGATCTCGAGATCAGGGTTTCCAGCTCCGAGGGGTGAGAAGGGCGTGTGGGCCCAGGTGAGGAGAGCTCTGAAGCCTCGGCGAACGTCTAAAAGGGGATAATATCTTTTCCCTCGTCGTCCGAGATTTCTTCGGCTGCGGGCGAACCACCCTGCGCTTGGGAAGCCGCTGGTTGCTCCTCGCCGCCACTGGGACGACCACCGCCGCCGCCACCGGCACTGCCGATGAACTGCATGTTCTCGCCAACGACCTTGAGCTTGCTTCGCTTCTGACCCGAGTTCTTGTCTTCCCAAGTGTCCATCTGGAGCCGTCCTTCGATGTAAACGGGACGGCCCTTGCTGAGGTATTGCTGGGCCAACTCGGCTTGGCGGCCCCAGAGCGTCACGTCCACGAAGGTGGTGTCCTCCTGTCGCTCACCCTGGTCATTGGTCCACACGCGATTGATCGCCATTCCAATATCCGCAACCGCGGTCCCCTTTGGCGTATACCTCAGTTCGGGATCTCGCGTGAGGTTCCCCATCAGCATCACCTTATTCAAATTTGCCATAGCCCGGACCGTAGCGCGGGACCCGTTCTCTCCAAGAAAAAATGTGGAGCTTGCCGGCTCCACACTTGTTCACAAGGCGGGCGAGGTCCGCCCATCAATGGTTGGCGGCGATTCCGCCTCTTTAATCCACTCGCTGATAGTGCTGCAGATGCACAAGGGAGTTCAGCTTGAGCTTATTCTGAATATTCTGCACTTGCTGGGGGTCTGCTTCGAAAATGTAGTTCACGTAGTGACCACTATCGAGGTGCCGCGCGTTGTAAGCGAACTTTCGCTTTCCCAGCTGCTTGATTTCATCGAGCTTGGCGCCCTCTGACTCCATTTCTTTCGCCACGGCTCCCACGAGCTCGTCGACGCTATCTTCATTCCCCTTCGTGTTCAGAACAATCAGGCTCTCGTATTTCCTGTTCATCCTCTTTTGGTTTCGGTGGTTTTTGACGGACGTTGAATGTGTTGGCAGCTTTGCCAACGCCCTGTGAGAGGGCAACCTGAACAGCATCTACTGCCCTGGCAAGTGCCTTTTCTGCGAGTTCCCGCTCTTCCTCACGAAAGCGCCCCAGGACGTGTCCGGTGAGTTTTTCGCCGGAGACCGCGCCGATCCCGACCTTGAGACGGGAGAAGTCCTGCGAGCCGAGGTCCGCGATGAGGCTGCGAATCCCGTTATGGCCCCCCGGCCCCCCATGTTGACGGAACCGCAACTGGCCCAGGGGCAGCGACGTATCGTCGTGGACCACGAGAACTTCGGCGGGAGAGATCTTGAAGAAGCGGGCCGCCGCCGCCGCTGCCCGTCCGCTCAGGTTCATGTAAGTTTGGGGCTTCAAGAGAAAGAGCCCGGACGGCGTCTTGCAGATCTCGACCTGCCACTTCCGTTCCCGCCTGAACTCCAGCCCGGCGGCCGCGACAAGCCGGTCAAGCACCTCAAAGCCCACATTGTGGCGCGTCCCGGCATATTCCACCCCGGGATTCCCTAGTCCAACCACCATGCGCGGCACATCCGACACGTAGGTTCCATAGCTGTTCATGCGGGGAATTGCTGCCCAAAAATTAAGGTCTATGCTCGCGCCCTCTGGCGCTCGGAGGCGATGCTGCTCAGCACTCCGAGAATTTGGTCGGAGTGCTCAGAGAACGGACCGCGGAAGCGGAGGACTCCACCGCTCACCAGCGCGATTTCAAGGACGCGCCCTCGGGAGCTGACCCGAAGAATGTTGGACAGGTGGTAACGCGAGATTTGGTGGCGCCCGATGGTCCGGCGCCAAATGACAAGGTCGCCTCCTTCCAGGCCGAAGGAGTGGCGCGGGCGCCCCGCGATGAGGAGCCCGGACAAGATAAGCCCTCCTCCGAAGAAATAAATGAGCCCTCCCAGGATTTTCTCCATCACCTCGGAGGTCGACGCCCATTCGACCAGCCCCACTCCCATGAACACCAGGCAGCCCCCTACCACCAGAGCGAGCGCGAACCAGGTGCTTTCCAACGTCGAACCCGGCTTCATGCGTCGCACAGCCTAGCACAGGAGGACAACGTGAAAAGGCGCAGCTCCCGTGGGGATCCTGCGCCTGATCGAGTGGAGAGCGGCTGGAATCAGAAATCCTTGATCCAGCGGAAGGTGCTCGAAATATCCTCGAAATTGTCCTGGTGGGTGTCGATCCCGGCGTACTCGAAGGAGAATCCGACCCGGCTGTCGGCTCCAATCTCACGGTCGACGCTGATGCCCGCGCTCCAGCGATCCCAGTGACCGTTGGCATTGCTGATCAGGTCCGCCTGGTAACAGGTGTAGGTGAGCAGGGTCGCAACGGAATAGAGCCCGTTGTTCCACACTCCGGTCACGGCGGCCTTGAGGCTCATTGGATCGGCGGAGTCGAACAAGCGGCCCGGACGCACGGTGTCGATTCCGTAGGTCAGGCCGCCGGCGACATAGAGCTTGTTGGTCACTTCCCCCAAGATCTTGAGCTCCGCGTAGAAGTCGTCCCGGTCGCCGATCATGTTGTCATCATAGGACCACCACTCCCAACCCGCTGCCGCGTGATATTGGAGTCCGTTGGCCAGGCGACCACCGCCGGTGGCCAGGAGATGGAACGATGTGCTGTCCAGCATGTCCCAGTCGTCCCACCTGTTGGTGCCGAACCGTCCCTCGACCCCCACCACCAGGTCGTCGCGCACAATGCTGTCAATGCTCTGGCGCACCTCGGTGCGCTGCACATCGCGGTCGTCGTTGTCGAGACCCTTGATCAAGATGCCGCGCAAGGTGGTGGTGAGCTGCAGTCCGGGATCGTTCACCGGAGCGCGGTCGAACCGGTAGATCAGTTCGCTCGCGGGCCGGTAAAGCAGGTAGTCCTGGCGGTTCACACCGGGAAGAAGATAGGGCTGACCGAATTCGCGGGTGCCGCCAATAGTGGCATGGTAGAAGGCGGTCAGCTCGACGCTCTGATTGAACTGGCGATTGAACCGGGCGCGCAGATCGAAGTCGACGATGGTCGAGTCGTTGCCATCCCGGCCGGTGGCGAAGATGTCTCCATCGTACTGCAGAACACGGGCCCGCGCACCGAGGAAGACGTTCTGGGGTCCTGCCTTGAAGTTTTCGCTGGCACCGACTTGCACCCCACCGAACCACCCGCCGTCCCCGGCCTCGAAGCCCGCGATGTTCGAATCGTAACCGCCGAGGACCCGCGCCCAGAGGGTGGGACCATTGGGATTATCATCGACCAGCCCTGACTTGGCTCCGAAGTAGCCGGGCTCCTCGAAGACAAGGAGCGGTCCGTTGAATTGAAAGGTGGTATCCATGCGAACTCCTCCCCCGCCTCCGTTTTGAAACCCCTGGTTGACGAGTTCAAAAAAATTCCGCGCACCCGCAGTGGGGACCAAGGCGAGGAGGGCCAGCGCGGGAAGAGGAAGGAAGAGGGATCGTTTCATGGCGGCGCAGCGAAGCGCGGCTCGACCATAGGGAGTGGGCGTCCCATCGCAAGGGAAACGGGCGCCCGGGAGATCCCCGATTCCAGACACAAAAAACCCGGGGTCGCGACCCCGGGTTGAAAAAAATTTCTGAGCGCTACTTATCGCGTTCGTCCGATTTCTCTTCGGCATCTTCGGCCGGGGTTTCGCCTTCGGCAAGTTCCTCGCCCAGCTCACCCGGCTCCTCTTCCTCTTCCTCGACCACGCGGGCCCTGGCCACCAAGACCACCATCACGTCGTCATTCAAGGTGGGCTTCACGCCTTCCGGCCAATGCAAATCACCAATGTGGAGCGCATCTCCCACGTCGAGTTCGGAGACATCGGCTTCGATGGTCTCGGGGAGGTCCTTGGGAAGACACTTAATCTCAATGTTGTAACGCAATTGCTCGAGCACGCCACCAAGCTTTACCCCGATCGGTTCACCATCCAGGATGACCGGGAGCTGGGCAGTGATCTCGGTGTCATCGCTGATCGCCAGGAAGTCGGCATGCAGAATGTTGCCACTGAGCGGATTGTGCTGGAGATCTTTCACGAAGGCGAGCTGGCGAGTACCGCCTTCGAGTTCGAGGTCGACCAGGACGTTGGCGGAGACGCTCTTGGAGAGCATGTCGGCGAAGGCCTTGGCACTCACCTTCACATTGCGGTTTTCGGAACCGCCACCGTAGATCACGGAGGGGATGAAGCCCTCCCGGCGCATGAGCTTGAGTGTGCCGGTGCCGGTGCGTTTGCGGTCCTCCGCCTTGAGTGAATGCGTCTTTGCCATGGGTCCTGCAGGTTGCGATGGAGTGCGGCGGATTTGCCGCGGGGGGCGGCTAGCTATACGGATTCACTCTCGATGTCAAAGAGAGAACTAACGGATTTTCCGTTGTGGATCCGCTGAATGGCCTCTCCCAGCAGCCTAGCCACCGAAACGGTGGTCACTTTCCCCTTACAGGCCAGGGGGGGCGGAGGGGTCGAGTCGGTGGTGATGACCTCGTCGATATCGGAATCCATGATCCGCTGGCAGCCCAGCTCCCCGAGCACCGCGTGGGAAACTCCGGCAAAAATGCGCCCCGCACCGTTTTTTCGGAGGATTTCGGCAGCCGCACAGAGCGTTCCGGCGGTCTCGGTCATGTCGTCCACGATGATGGCGTCACGGCCGTCGACCTCGCCGATGAGCGTCATGGGCTCGACCCTGGTGGCCGAGATCCGCTGCTTGGCCACAATTGCGAGTTCTGCGCCCAGGGCGTCCGCATAGCTGCGCGCTATCTTGACGCCCCCCACGTCGGGAGAGACCACCGTCAGTTCGGCATTCGAGCCATTCCGTTGGTCGCGGAGGTGCTTGAGAAGAACCGATTTGGCGTAGAGGTGATCGACCGGGATGTCGAAGAAGCCCTGCACTTGGGCCGCGTGCAAATCCATGGTGAGGACCCGGTCGACCCCGGCGGCCTCGATGAGATTGGCCACCAGCTTGGCGGTGATGGGAACCCGCGGCTTGTCCTTCCGGTCCTGCCGGGCATAACCGAAAAACGGAATGACCGCCGTGATACGCTCCGCGCTGGCCCGTCGCACGGCATCCACCATGATGAGGAGCTCCATCAGGTTGTGGTTGGTGGGCGGACAGGTGGGCTGGATAATGAAGACGTCCTGGCGGCGGACGTTTTCGTTGATCATCACGTAGGTCTCCCCATCCGGAAAGGCGGTGACATCCGCGTCCGTGAGGCTCGTCCCAATGTGGTCCGCGATGCCCTGGGCCAGGGCCGGGTGAGCGTTTCCGGTAAGAAGCTTCATGTAAGCGAGCGCAGGGCGAGTCTGAACATTCGGCCCGGGTTGGCAACCCCGGGAATGGGAAAAGAGGGGAGGTGTGGAAGATCCATGGTTGGGAGGTGGAGAGCGGCTCGTCCCCGGTGGAACTTTCACCCGGGGACACCCGATCGCGGGAGGGGCAGGCCCCCGAATTCTGCCTGCTACTTCGAGCCTCTTCGCAGCATCACGGCCGGGACCGTCTTGAGGAGGATCTTCACGTCGAGCCAGAGGGACCAGTTGTCGATGTACTCAAGGTCGAGCCGGACCCAGTCTTCGAAACTCGAAATCTTATTGCGCCCGCCGGCTTGCCACAGGCAGGTGATGCCGGGCTTCACACTGAGACGGCGGCGGTGCTCGGACTTGGCAAATTGTTCCACTTCGTAAAGGGGAAGAGGGCGTGGTCCCACGAGGCTCATGTTACCCTTGAGCACATTGAAGAGCTGCGGGAGTTCGTCGATGCTCGTGCGCCGGAGGAAGTTCCCGAATCCAAAGACCCGCGGATCATTCTGGAGCTTGAACACCGGACCGCTCATCTCGTTCCCATGCTCTTCCTTGAGGTCGTCCAGCCTGGACTCGGCGTCCGGGTGCATGGTCCGGAATTTCAACATCGTGAAGGGCTTGCCGTAGCGCCCGGCCCGCTTCTGGCGGAAGAAGATCGGCCCGTGCGGACTGCTGATCTTGATCAGGATTGCGACCCACCACCAGATGAAGACGATGGAGGCACTCAAGACAATGGCGGCCCCGATGAAATCGATCGCCCCTTTCACCCAGAGCGCCCAGGACAATTCCGGAGTGGAGCGCAGGACCAGCATGGGTTTGCCCCCCATGCTGTCGAAGTCAGGCCGCGCCACCTGGGTTTGAATGAAATCGGCCGAAATCCAGGCTTCCACGCCCTGCACCTCGCAGATCTCCACGAGCACCGCGAGCTTACCGAACTCGGTGTTTTTCGGCGCGAAGATCACGCGGCCCACCGATTCCTTTTTGAGCAAGATCCCAAATTCCTCCGCCGTGCCCTTGGCCGGCTCATAACGGGCGACCACCTTGTAGTCCGCGAGGACCTCGGAGGGCAGGCCCTCCTCGAATTCCTTCATCGACTCCTCCGATCCGACATAGATGATCGCCTCTTTCGCATCTTCGGCTCGCACCGAATGGAGCACCACGCTGCGCACCAATCCTTCGCGAAGCAGGAGAAAGCCAATCGTGATGGGCACTGCCGAACCAAGAATCAAGCGGCTTGGATCACCCAACTTCAGGATGAAGACGAGCGCCCCTACCATCCCTCCCACGATGATCAACGTCTTGAACATCTGGCTGAGCGATTCGCGAATACTCTTGCGGAGCGGATGCCGGTAGAATCCAAAGGCCTCCAACGCGATCGGGGTGAGTGGAATGATCACGAAGAGAAGCGGCAGGAGATCCTCCATCCCCTGTGCCTTGACCTCAATGTCTTTCCACAAGTTCAACTTGGCGAGCAACCAGCGCACATCCCCACGAATCTGGTTGCTCAGCAACACCGCAAGATACACCAGGGCACCGTCGACGAACTGCAACGCTTGAACTGATAGGGCTTCTTTACGTCCTTGTGCCATGGGGGGAACTTAGTCGCTTTGACTTCTCACGAGGGGCTTGATCTCCTCGGGAACTTGAGGCTTGATCCGGCCGGCTTGCAACCTTGTAATTTTATCTTCCAGCCACCGTCTTCTCTCGGCGTAGTCCGCCCTGCCTCCAAACTTGAAGCGGCGAGAGAGGGAAAGCTCAAGGTATTCCTGCGCGAGAAGAAAGCACGCCAGGGCCTCTTCTGACTCTCGCTTCATCCAGAGCGCCAGGCCCCGTTGACCCAGGTGCTGCGAAACTCCGCCCAGCGCGCCATACTTGTTCTCGCGGGCGCCAGCCATTTTCATGGCCTCCAGGTGGATCGGCACTGCGTCGTCAAAGCGACCCATCTGATCAAGCACGAGAGCGTAATTCACGAGGGTCAGCGGGTCCTTGGGATTGCGTTCGAAGGCGAGCGCAAGTCCCCACCCGGCCTCGTCGAGCAAGGAGGCATCACCACTTTGGAGGAAGGACGAGTAGTGCAGGCGCCCGTACATCCGGGCCGCCGCGTAGTGAGGGGAGGCTTCGACCAGTTTCTTCAGATCGGGGAGGCGTTCGACCGTGATCTTTCCTCCCCTCGCCACCACGTTGCGTTCCCAGCGCAGCCACGAGGCGGTGGCAAGACTCTCCCGTCCCACCGAGATCACCGCGAACCCAGCCGCGATCAATACCGCCAGGAGGTGTACTCCCCGCGGGAGCATCCCGGCCCGCCCCGCCCCCTTCACCAGCAATCCAATGGCGATGCCGGCAAGGAGGATAATCGGCAGGAGATGTGTTTGAAAGTCGATGGTGGCGTGCACCATCGCGCCGAGGAGTCCTCCCGCCGCGCCCATCCGCAGCCCCCGCGTGACCGCGCCGGGCGGATCGTTCTCTTCGCGCGGTGGAATGAGCGCGCAGAGAAGGACCACTACGAGGAATGTCATCACTAGGAGGAATCCAACCAGCCCGTAATCGGTGAGCACCTGGAGGTACTCGTTGTGCACGGTCTCGGGATTGCCCATCGACCCGCCCAGGGATTGGTAATCCCAATTCTGCACCGCGAGGTATCTGAAGCTCTGGCTTCCGTTCCCAAAGACCGGCTCCTCCTTCCATAGGTCGAAGGCAAGGCCGGCCAACCCGAGGCGCGAACCCTTTCCGAGAGCGTTCTCGATGTCCGCCCCTTGTCCCCGATCCTCGCTTATGCTGGAGACCACCATCATCATGCCAATCGCGGCCGCGATTCCCACCAGCAAAAGGCCGCTCCAGGCCGCGACACGGGCCGAAAAACTCCAAGTCTGTGCCTTCCACAACAGAAACACCACCCCGACACACCCCAGCCCGGCCATCACCGCGAAAAAGCCCGCCCGCGACTTGGTGAGGTAGGCCAGCCACACCCCGGTAAGAACCAAACCGAGGAACATCCCCCGCATCGCCCATCGACGACTGGTGAACGCGATGCCGAGAAAGAACGGCAACAGGATCGCGAGGAGCCCTGCAAGATGGTTCCACTGCCAGAACAAGCCACTCACCCCCGCACCGCTGTGCCGCGGAATATGGAAGAAGACAAACTCTGCATCCCCGAATCGTTGATAGAGACCGGCGGCAAGTTGGGCCGCAAAGACGAGGATCGCCACCACCACCAGGGTGGTCACCTCGCGCGGACCCATCGCGCAGCTCGCCACCGTCGCGATGGTCAGCCAAACCAGCGCGATCAGGTGGAGATCGTGACGCCCAAGATCCCAAACTGGTGAGTCGATGGCACGAAGGGCGAAGTAGAGCATGGCCACCACCCCGGCAACGAGCGCAGGGGTTCTCACCGCCCGACCTGAACGGAAGGCCTCTACCAGTCCCAGGAGACCGCCCGCCACGATGAGCGGCATCGCCACCGCACTGCGGTGAAGCTCAAAGCCACCCCCGAGGAGCACCGAGACTATCCATCCCACCGAGATCAGGATCAAAGCGGCGATCCCGATCCAGGATCGGGATTCAACCTTGGCAGTCTCTTCGGTCATGGGGTTCGCTTTAGGAGAGCTTGGGCAGCGGCGCAGGTCCGGGCTTCATTGGAGGGCAGTGAAGAATGCCACCATGCCAAGCCAGGCCACCAATGAAATCACCAGCCCGGGACTGTGCAACAAGAGACGCTCGGGGGTTTCCACCACCGTCGAGCGCCAGGCCAGGCGGAGGTAGCTCATCAGTCCAGTCAGGGCGGGGATCGCCGAGAAAACAAAGGGAATGCGGTCCGGCCGATTCAGGCAGTAGGCGAGATAAATCCCACCCGCGAAGAGGGCGCTGCAGCCGGTGAGGACATCGAGGAGATCAGGGGTGTATCCGCGCAACGCCTTGCGGGTCACCCCCAACTCCCGGTGCGTCTTTTCAAGGAGAAGCCACTCGCCCTTGCGTTTTCCAAAACCGAGGAGCAGGGCCAGGCAGTAGGTGCAGCTCAGCAACCAGACCGTCGGGTGCGCAGTCAGGTCATAACTCTGGAGGGCATACGCGCCCGCCGCCACCCTCGCCACGAATCCGAGGGCAAGCACCAGGACATCGATCAGCGGGAGACTGCGCAAGAAGAAGGAGTAGATCCACGACAGGAAATAGTATCCGATCAGAACCCACACGACCGTGCCCCCGTGGTAGAACCACCACGCCAGTCCGAGCGCCGTCCCGGCAAGAAGGATGACGGCCACCCAGGCGCTGCGCAGGGCGATCCTTCCACTCGCGATCGGTCGCTTGCGCTTGCGGGGATGACGACGGTCTTCCTCCCGGTTCACGATGTCGTTCACCAGGTAGACCGCGCTCGAGACGAGGCTGAAGCAAAGGACGATGGGCAGCACCGTCAACCACGCCTCGACCTTGAACGCCGAGCCATGGAAAAAGAGAGCTGCCACACAAAACCCGCTCTTGGTCCAGTGCTGAACCCGGAAGGCTTCCAACCAAGTGCCCACTGCCCCGAGCCGGCCTGCTATTGGCGATTCCTGTGCCATCATATGAAGGGGTCGTTACCGACCCTTCGGATCATCCAAGGCGAAGAGCCTCGATTTGCCTCCCATCACTCCACCGCCATGCGAAGGCGGGTCCATCACTCCCCTACTTGCCATACTTCCTCACGTCCATGAAGGCCGGGAGCGTCCCGAAGGCGACCCACAGTTCCTGGTGGGTTGCTTCCGAAAGCGATCGCAGTTTCTTGATTTCTGCTGCGGTGACGGAAACGGTCCACCAGGGGTTCTCATCGTAGTCACTCTCGTACTTCACGAGCTCCCGGTCGCTCTCCAAGTGGTTGCGCAAGATTTGCAGCGCATCCGCTGCCCGCCCAGCCACCACGCCGCGATGTCCCTCCAGCTCATCGATCCGCCACTCCTCCGATCCCCACCGGGCCAAGCGGAAATCATTTCCACCGAAGTATGCATGCAGCGCAAGTTTCACGCTGACCCCGGGCTCCAATCGTTCCCGCGTTTCGTCGGTCCAGAGCAGGATGCGCTGACCCATCGCGGAACCAACCACCCGGATGTTGCCGCGCTTGAGCAAATCGACGACGCGGCCACGATTTGGACCTTCGGTGGAATTCACCCCACGCTGTCTCTTTCCCAGCGTGCGATCGTCGAAGAGAACGAAGTCCGCTTCATCGATATTCTGCGCCCGTTCTCGCCCCGCCCAGGCCAGGTTGAGGGTGCCATAGGAAACCAAGCCGCTGCTCAAGACCGCTCCCTTTCCGGGAGGGAGTTGAGAAAAATCGACCTGAGTCCAGGCCGCCCAAACCTGTTGGTTGTGATCGGCGGGATCCACCGCCGCGTTGGCCAGGCGGCTGAAGTACCACCCGTAGGCGCCCAGCGGCCAGAATCCATCGGTGGAGGGATAGAGCGTACTGCTGGCGGTCACCACCCGTCCGCTTTTCCATCCCGACATCCGGGCTCCCACGATCCACGGTGCGACGGTTCCGATCACAGTGAGGATCACTGCGATGCGGCCCAGGCGGCCCACCACCAGAGCGGACCAAGCCTCCCTGCCACGATCAAACAAGATCGTCACCAGGAGCGCCATTGCGGCGAGAAAGAGGTGGCGCGGGGTGTAGAGGACACAGGCGTAAAAGAGGAGGGGCAGGAGCATCGCGCCCGCAAGGGAGAACTTGCGCAGGGACCAGGAGAGACCCAGCCTGCCCGCAAAAACCAGAAGCAGGAGGAGAACTGCTCCCAGCCCACCCGCTATGTAAGTCACGAAGGTGGGGAGTACAAAAAACGGAGTCGGGAGAACGGCGCGGTTCACGCTCATCAGAAAACCGGCTGCCACTGCGATGAGGCAACCGACTCCGAGCGCCCAAATGAGCGGGTTCTTGAAGAGCCCACGCAACGAATCGCCCCGCGCCGTCATGAGTGCCAGCAAGGGCATCAACAGAATGATATCCTGTCGCGCGGCGGTGGCTGCGAAGGAGATCAACCCGACCAATCCAATGCGAACAACGGATTGCCGCGCGTCCTCCTCGCCCAAGCCCGCTCCACCCCGCAGCATCACAACCAGGGTGAGCAGGAAGGCGGCGGAAATCATGTTGGGGGAGAGGAACACTCCCGAGAAAGCCAGCACCGGACTGAAGAGGACACAGTAGAGGACCGCAACCTGGACACCCGACCACTTCCGCTGGGAACCAACCGCGGCGAGGAGGGCCAACACAAAGAGCGTTGCCGCCAGGAGATTGCCCTCCCGCACCGAGGCCATGACCGTCCCGTCCCCATCCAGCACTCCCCGGATCTTCAGCCACGCAGCCACCACCCAGTAGGAGAGGAATTGCTTGTCGTAGTTGTAGCTCGGGTTCTCCGACCACCTTTCAGTTCCGCGGACAAGATCGACGGCACCCTCCAGCAGCGAAGCCTGGTCGCTCTCCCTCATGACCGGGCCCACCGCCCAGACTTCCAGGCACACCCAGACCACGGTGATGATCACCGCCCCAAAACGAACTGTGCCTGGTCGCATCATGTCTGCTTGGTCCCCTTTCGGTGGGGACTGAGGACGGCAAGATACTGCAGTTTTCTTCCGAACAGGAGATTCAACCCTGCGGGGTAGATATCGATGGAACGCAGCTCCTCTTCCACTGTCAAACCGCAGGCCGCAAAGAGTTCATGCCACCCCTCCACACTGGGATAGCGAAAGAGACAGCGCACTCCGTAACCGGCATTGGCAGCCCAATCGATAAGCGAAATACGCGGCCAGGCCAGGAGAGCGCCCACCTTGTGATCCTTCACGATGACCCGCTTCCGCGCGACCCGTGCGGCCTCCTGCAAGAGGCGCTCCGGTTTTTCCTCGTGATGAAGGACATCCGCGATGAGCACACTATCGACCGAATCATCTTCGCGTGGGATGATTTCGCCATCGTAGCGGTCGACCTGGATCTCGCACCCATCCCGCACGCTGGTTTCCAGGCCGGTGACCTGGATTCCGTGTGCTTTCGCGACTGCTGCGCCCAGCGTCCCGGCCCCGCAGCCGATATCGAGAAGAGATTCCCCTTCTTCGAGGTAGCGACCCATGAGCTCGACCAGGACGTGCAGGCGCCGCTCATAAACGGGCGCGTGCAGCGAGCGCAGCAACGCCTTCATTCAAGATCTTCAGCCCCGAGCGACTTCTGGAACATGGGGGCGTAATTGCGGATGAAATCGAATACGCGTTCCCGGGCCACTTCCTCCGCTTCGGCAACTTTTTCCGGAGTATCCGCTCCCTCCAGATCGACGTAGGCCATCACGCTGGGATACCCCCAGCGATTGTTGACATTGCGGAACATGTTATCGAGGACCGTGATGAGGATGCGCTCGAAGTCCGAGGCGGTGGAGGTGTTCGCGCCAATCCACCAATAGACGTAGTGAGCTCTGCGGACCCTGACGGTGCCGTCTGGCAGCGGGTCCTGTCTCCTCAGGGAGAAGTCCATCACTTCCAGCTTCTCGCCCGCGACCTCCAAGGTGACCGGCTTTTCGCCGGCGATGCGCCAGCCCTGGGCTTTCAGGCACACGCGAGGCCTGTGCAGGCTGCGGCGATCATTGCCGCTCAGGATCAGGCTCGCCAAGAGACTGTCCTCCCTGGCTTCTTCCTGGGTGGTGGCGCGGGAATCCTTCGGGAAATAGAGCATCTTGAGCAACCCGGTGTCAGCGGGCAGCCACTTTTCCTCCAGCTTGCCGATTGGCTGCGGGACTCCAAGATGCCCTAGCACCTCCTCTGGCCCCGGAAGCCGCATGACCATCCCGGCCTCTGAATTCTCGGCCGCGTTCGGGTAGAGGCTACAGAGCCCGAGCGTGATGCCGACCAGCACCAGCATCATTCCGCTTCTCCGGATCGCCTGTCGTGTTGTCATGCTGAGTCGGATTGGGGGACATCGGCTGACTCGTCGTCATCGGCTCCCGCGTTGACCACTCGGGAGCGCACTTTCTTGCGCCGCAGGGTTTTGAAACCGCCATTCAAGATCTGGACCAGCATCAGCATGCAGATCAGGGCCACGATGAATACCATGATCCCGGCCCCGATGTGATACCCCGAGGGATCGTGTTCGGACTCACCAATCGCAAATTCCTTTCCGAAGAAGATCGTGCCGTAATAGAGGAGCAGCATGCGGATGAAGTTTCCGAAGATCGCAAAGGGCACCGCCGCAGCGGCCAGGAAGAAGCGATGCCATCCCTTCTTGAGGGAAATGTATCCATACAAGAGGCTGACCATCCCGAGCGCAAAGAGGGAGCGGAGGCCCGAACAGGCCACCGCGATTCCCAGGGAAAACTTTTCGCCCGCCAACAGGTCCGCAGTGGGCGCGGACATGAGAGAGGTGCCGGATCGAATCACATCCACGCCAACGAATGTCAGGTAGACGTGAGTCAGCTTCGTCATGAGCAATTGCAAGGGGGAGCTGATTGGTTCAATCAGAAACGTCAAGGGCCAAGCAAGCCCGAACAGCACCCACAACCAAAACGCGCGCTTGAAAACCTCGGTTCCAAAAAACCAGAGAATAAAGCCCGCCACGAAGAGTTGGCCCGCCCCGTAGCCCACATACTTTTCATTCGCCTTGTAGCCCCCGAAGTAGACGAAGCATGCCAGCGCCAGGACCGCTAGCCCGATCCAGCTGGACTTCGGCTTGAGCCCTGCGTAGCGAGCTCGTGTCACCCACAGCAAGATAAGGACAGCGGGGGGCACGGCATAGCCGAAAGCCCACTCCGATTGCTCCATGCGATAGCCCTGCCTGATGTTGCTCCACAAGGTGGAGCGCTCGAACATATATCCGGTTGAGTAACCAAATACGAAGTAGAGATAACCCATCACCAGCACGGCACTGCCCAACACGATGGCTAGGGGGAGGCGGGTATCCTGCCGCTCTAGGGTGGGGGTGGCGCTCATGACTGGTCGGTGAACTGGTAAGAAACTGATAACTTCAGGAGTTGTTCCTTGCAAGGGCTCAGTCGGCAAGGTTGGAGGGAACCTCATAATGAAAGGCCTTCAGGACATCGGCAAGGGCGTCATTCATCTGGGCCACGGTCTCGGGTTTCAGCTTTTTGAGATGACTTCCCGGTTGCACCGACCGCTTGTGGGACAACACATTTTCGGAGGACACCTCGAAATTGGCCTCCCCCACGATGCGATCGGCTACCGCTTGAACACCGGTCAACCCGGTGTGTTCAACCACTTGCCGGATGAACTCGGGAAAGGCGCTCACCATCTCCTCGTAGCGCAAAAAGAGGACCCCCGGTTTTCCGGCCAGCTTTTCATGGAACTCGAGAAAGTCGCGCCGGTAGTCCTCCATGTGGGCGAGCACCCAGGAGTCGACATCCATCGAGAGCGCCTCGCTCCGCGCTTCCAGATTGCCGTGGTTGTTGAGGGTGTGGGACTCGCGAATCGAAAAATAGTGCGAGACCAGGCAGTCACGGGGGTCACGCAGAAGGAGCACTGAACGAAAGCGCTCATGATTCGGAATCGGGTAGGCGCGCCGCAGGGTGCCGTAGTAACAGCCCTCAGGGTGAAAGGCGCGTCCCAGCGACTCCTCCTCGAACAGCTTGTCGCTCTCATCGGGGCAGGCTTTGACGAAGTAGCTGCAGTAGTCCAGGGGCTGGAGCCCATTGGCGACTGCCAGCTCCCGCAGCGCGCGCGAGAGGAACATCGAGCCGCAGCGGTAGTAGCTGAAGAACATCACGCTGGGCTGCCCGCCGGGCCGGTGCTCACCGGCCCATCCACGCTTTTCGTCACGCCACCGAAACGAGTTGTAGCACTGCGAAAGTCTCACGTAGAGCCCCGGGCACCGCTTCATGAACCACAACCTGACTCGGCGCAGCGAACTGATCGACTTGCTCATTGTTTGTAGGCGCGACCCGCTTCCGCCATTGCTTCCCGGTAGATCGAGATCAGGAGCTCCAGGTTTTTTTTGCGACCGAAGTTGCTGCGATAGTGATCCAGCCCACGTTGTCCCATCTCCCGCCGTTCGTTGTCGGGCAGCGCAAAAAACCTGCGCACGCTCTCCTCCAGCCCCACGGCGTCTCCTGGATCCACCAGGTAGCCGGTGCGACCCTCCACCACCAGGTCACCGGGGGAGGTGCCTCTCGACGAGATCACCGGGGTGCCCATGGCGTATGCTTCCAGGACGGTCCGCCCGAAGGTCTCGTAACATTTGGTCGGAAGGATAAGGAGTTCGGACTCCGCGATTGCCTGGCAGGCTTCCTCGACCGGCAGTCGGCCCGCGAAGGTGATGGCGGGATTCGCCCGTGCTCGTTCCTTCAGCTCGGCTTCGAGCGGTCCCGACCCGACAATCACCAACGGGATATCGAGGGCCCCGTCGACCCAGGCATCGACGAGGGGATCCACCCCTTTCTCGTGGGAGATGCGCCCCACATAGATGGCCCGGCGCTGTCGTGGACCCGCTTTCATGCCCGGCAAGTCCGGCATTACATTCGGTTTGACCCGCATCCGTTCCTCCGGAAATCCCCCCTCGATGAACTTTTTCCGAACGAGCTCGGCGGCAAGAATGAAGCGATCCACTTCGCGGGTCCAAGTGCCACGGGCCCGGTGCCAGGAAGCCATCCCAACCACCGCGGCCGAACCGGCAAAGCTCTCCCGGTAGCACTTGTAGCGAATCCCGCTCCAGCCCACCGACCGACCGAGGCAACGTTCACAATTCCGGCCCTCCCGCATGAGGAGCCCGTTGGCACAGAGCACCCGGTAGTTCCGCATCGTTTGCACCACCGCCACTCCCGCCTCCCGCGCCGCCCCGTAAATCGAGGGTGAAATGAGCGGGAAAAAATTCTGCACGTGCATCACGTCGAACTCGGCCTCCGCAAGTATCCCGGCCACTTCACGGCGACTTTTCCGGGACCAGAAAGTGCCCGCCGCAGTGCGGAGCGTTCCGCGTTGATCAATTTCTTCGTTGTCGCGCACATAGGTCTCCACCTGGTGACCACCGGAGCGCAACAGTTCGACTTCGGCGGCGAAGGACGCGTCTTCGCCACCGCGCACCAGGTAGTGGTTGTGCACCATCAAGACCCGGAGCGGGCGGGTCTCATGCGAGGAGTTCATGGTAGCAAGCCAGGTGTCCCTCCAGAGTGCGCTGCCAGCTGTAGGCTGAACTGTGTTCAACGCCGCGCGCCACCAGCTCTTCGCGCCGCGAGAGCGCCTCCAGGATTCCAGCAGCTCCCGCCGCAGGATCGGTGGGGTCAAAGTAAAGGGCCGCGTCCTTTCCAACTTCAGGAAGGCTCGTTGTGTTGCTGCACACCACCGGACAACCTGCCGCCATCGCTTCGATCACGGGCAGCCCGAAGCCTTCGTAGAGGGACGGGAAGAAGAGCACGGCGGCGTGCTGGTAAGCGGGAACGAGCACGTCATCAGGCACCCGGCCCAGCTCGATCAGTCGGTCCTCTCCACAGCGCCGGCAAAACTCCGCACGCAGATCATCGGGAAAGGCCGCGCCGGCACGGACCAGTTTCAACTCAGGCACCCGCGCAAAGACCTCGGCGAAGACCTCGGGAAAGACCTTCAGGTTCTTGCGGGCGATCGCACTCGAAATGCTCAACACGTATGGTTGATCCGTTAGATGGCCGAGCTCGGGAGGAAAGGAAGCAGGCGTTCTGAACATCTCCTGTTCGATCCCGTTCTCCACCACCCGAATCCGGTCGCGGGGAATGTCGGTCAGCTCTACCACCTCCTCGGCAGTGAACTCCGACACGGTGGTGAGGAGATCGAAGTTGGCCAGCCGTTCAGCCTGTTTGCGCACCCGGCTGATCTGCGCCGTGGTCAGCTCACCGGGAAAGCGGAGCGGGATCAAATCATGCACGGTGGCGAGGGTCTTGGGCGAGCCCTGGAGGTGAGAAAGAAGGTGGCCGGATCCGTGAGCGAGAGCGTGAACGAGATCATAATTGCCCGCCCGACTTGCTCGCCACTTGAAGAGGAACCACTTGTCGAGCGCGCGTAGGAAGCGTGATTGTGCGCCGGTCATCAAGCCCGTGTAGGGAACCAGCGGATCGATGCGAAACTCGTGCGATCCCTGCGCGCTCGCCCTCTGCACTTCACCGTGCAACGCACCGAAGTAGCGCTGCATGCTGACGCTTCCAAACGACGGAGGAGTCGGGATCCAGAGGACCGAAGGCATGAATTGAGGTGATCCAGCGGCATGCGCGGGGAAGGCCCCCGCCACTAGCCTGTCGAGGTTCGCACCCCGCCGGGACCAAGGACGGGTGGCTGCTCCCGCCCTTGGGCGAGACTCGGATCGGGCTCGGACTCCGGAACACGAGTCAGCCCAGCAGCCAAGATTCCGAGAAAAACCCCGAAGAAAAACGGATTGGGATACGCCCCCATTGAGAGTACCCCGAGAGCCGAGGCGGCTAGGAAGGAACATACGATGGCGGCCATCACGCGCAGCTGGAACACCTCGAAGTCTTTCCCGGCTGACATCTTGATGAGCCGCAGATGGAGAAACGCGAGAAGAGGAATGACTACCGCCAAGCATGCGGCGATTGGGACGTAACCGTAGCTAAGGATGAAGCGCACGACGAGGGAGTGGGCAAAGTAGCCCCCCTCGATTGCGTCCTTCTCCACCCCAAAGGGCGTCCAGTTTTCACCCTCGGTCAACATACTGAAATCGATAAACCTTGCGTGGAATGTGCGCACCCGGAAAAGGTCGGCACCCGTCCCCTTTTGCCCGAAGATATCATAGATCACGGTTTGCCATGCCTCAAGTTTGAAGGCAAATTCCTCCCCCATCACAACCAGCAGGACCAGGAAGGAAATTCCCGCACCGTAGGTTGCCATCGTAAGAATGCGGCTCCGCAGGACGAACAATCCAACCATCACGCCCGGGATGATAAGAAGCGGACCTCGCTTCAGGGAGAGCACCGCGGCAGTGGTAAAGAGAACAAAGAGAATCGCAGACCAGAACCCCGGCAGCAGGCGAAATTCCTTTGGAATCTTCCCGCGGAACAACAAGGGTGCGAAACAAATTGCAGCACAAAGAGCCATCGTGGTGGCGAGCGATCCCTGGGCCGAGAACGGTCCAAAAATCCCCTCTCCCCAAAGCATGTACTTCAAGTTAATTGAGAATCCCGATTCCATGTAGGCGTGTTCGAACTCGAAGAGCCCGAAGAAAACGTGCCACAGCGCATGGAAGGCGGCCGGGACCATGACGATAATGATGAATCGCAGATACTTCTGGATGTGTGCCACGGTGGGTAGCGCGAGGGGCAGCACGAAGATGAGCCCATAGTATGCTGAGGTGTTGGCCAGGGGCTTGAGGACCCGCAAATTGAGACCCAGCTTGGCAATCGCAATCAGGGAGGTGGCCAGCACCAAGCCTGTGGCAATGCTCAAGAGAACGGAATCACGCTTCGTCATGGGCCGGATTCGCAGGGAAAAACTGGCAATATAGTGAATCACCATCCCCCCGAGCATGATCGGCGGAATCGCAAGAACGAAAAAGACGTCCCGAAAGTCCATCATGCCTCCAACCACCAAGCCCTTCTTGAACAAATCAAGATAGGCTGCCAGCAACACGAGAACATAGATGGCGGCCCTGGGGGCCACACATCCAATAAGGAGGGCAGGGACCCAGGCAAAGCGATAGGTTGCTCCCAGGACATTGCCCGTCCCGGTCAGGATCGTCATCACCACGAAGAGGCCCATCCCCATCATGCTGATCATCAGAACAATCGGTCCTATGCGAACGTTTCCCATGGAAAATCTCTCACTTTGTCACCCCAACTCGGGAGACGTTCAAATTCGGTGCAGAAGTGTCTTCCGAAGGACCGTAGCAGGGCGATCGGAAAGCGCCAGTCCTTCGACGCCAGGGTGTCATGAGCTCCCGAAGGTTCGGGAGACGAAGTGCTCAAAAATTGCTTCCGCTGCCTTGCGCCGCGCTTCGGAGGTGGCCCCAAGGTAGCTGGTTTCCATCTCGCGCTTCTCCTCGGCTCGCCGCTCACTTTCCTCGTCTGTCTGGCGCAGGCGGGGCTCGAACTCCGCCATGCGCTCCTCCGGAAGATTGGCTGCGAAGGAAGTCCCATACTTGATATTGAGAGCCGCCACCACCGAAGGAAAGTCACCCGTTGTGGTCGCAAAATCACTGAGCACCATCTTTTCAAGGTGCGGCTCCACCGCTTCGTAAAACATCACGTACCAACGCAGAGCCGATTCAAAGGGCACGAATGGCCAGCGGCGAACCATCGAGGTCACGGAGTCCACCGGACGCCGGAGGGTGAGCAGCACGGGGATTCCCAGCTTCGTCGCCCTGATGGTTTCCGCCGGGCTGTGGTAGTGATTCCCAATCAAGCACTCTTCGTTCATGGCCCGGAAGGCCCGGGTCGCAAACGAGTTCGCCGATCCGGGAAACCCATCAATGACGAGATCCAACCCCTTGTGAACACGCCCCTCCTCAGCTCGTGCCTCGTCCCCCGCACGAAAGCGCCGCGTCCGAGACCAGCTGAAGGGAGCCATCAGGAGCCAGAATCCTTCCCGGCAGCTGATTTGGAACCGGAGCTCGAGGGATGCCGCACGCAGGCGCGATTTGATACTCATGGCGAAACAGCCAGGCGAGGGGGGATCGGTAACCCGCCCGCCGACTACGAAGCAAACAGGTCAACCTTCTCCGCCGGAACGAAGAGATAGTTCGATAACCTGATCTCGCTGTGGACCTCGATGTCGTCGAGCAACTCGCGACTCCCATCGATGTGCAGGCGAATGATGCGATAGCCCAGATCCCGGAAGATGGTGAGCAGGGCATCCTGACGCTCCTTGCGAAAGGTTCCCTGCTCGCTGGCAGGATCGCCAACCGGAAGCAACTCGGAGATGATCAAGGGCTTGTTCTTTTCAAGCACCGCTACCATCGCGCGAAAGACATCAAGTTCCCCTCCTTCAACATCGACCTTCAGGACGCCCACCTTGCGCTCCATCAACTCGTCCGGAAGAAACTCGGCACCCAGGATGGGAACCTTGATCCTCCGCTTGTACTGGGACTCGGAGCGAAAGCCGGCCACGATGCTCCCCTCTCCCCCCGTCAGGGAATTGAGACGCAGATCCATCGCCCCGGTCGACTCTCCGATGCCAAACGGATAGACCGTGCAGGCGTCCAGGTCGTTGGCTTTCACAACGTTCATCACGTAAAAGATGCAGTAGGGATTCGGCTCGAAGCCCACATACTCCCAGTCTGGCCGAATCGATTTCACGGCCAGGAGGGTCTGCCCCAGGTTGACTCCGACATCCACGAAACAACCGTCCGCGTGCTTCTCGACCTCGATCAGATTCTGCAGCATCCAGGGCTCGTGAGAGTGGCGCATGGCCGCTCCCAGGCCTCCGAGAATGGGCACACGAAATCTTTTCCCATTGAGCGTCTTCGTCAGGGTGAAGTTGAGCCGGCGCGCCACTGCTCGTTTCAGTTTTCTCATCATCATTCGTCGTGGTATGTGTTTAACGCGCAGACTGCGTCCGCACGGCCTGGAGCACCTCGACCACCTCACGTGCTCTGGCCTCCCAGGTGTGCCTCTCCCGGGCCTCCAGGACGCGACGGCGCGCTTGCTGCAGTTCCTGCGGATGCTTTGCAAGGCGCCCCACGAGTTGGGCGAATTCGTCCGGATTTCGGATCACCCAGCCGAGCTTCTCACGCTCGACCAGGTCCGCAACCACCCTCAAGCCCGCCGAGACCACGAGGGGCACTCCAAACGAGATCGCTTCGAATATCTTCACGGGCATGGCAAAGGCGAGATACTCGGAGTCAGCGCGCACTGCCAGAGCGAGATCGGCCTGCTGGTAGAGGGGAATCAATCCTTCGCCGTGCGCCTCGCTCACCGTGACGTTCTTGCGACGCTCGAACTGGTAGAGATGCCCATGAAACTTCAGGGCTCGGTCGCGGGTCACCACCTTGAGACGCGCGCACTCGATACTCTCCACCGCCTCGATGTAGGGACGCAGGTCGTAGTGAGGCGGGGCGATGTTGCCGACGTATAGAAGATTGAGTTTACCGGACTGATGCTTTGCACCGAGAGCGTCGGCGGGAAGATCCCTCAGTTCCCCACCGGGTGGCAAGCTCCGCATCTCGGTGTTCGGGAACGGAAAGGGAACATACTTGCCCATTTCCTTGTGAGGCAGGAAGAGCACGTCGAGCGACTGCTGGTAACGACGCAATTCCTGGCGGGCAAAGGCGGGTATCAGGCGATGCCTCACAAGGGATTTCAAGCTCACCGCTTTGCTCCCCTCCAGGACCCAGTAGATATCACGGTAAAACAATCCGGTTGGCACGCCGCGGCTGTGCATCTGCTGAAGAAAGTTGTAGTCGAAGTTCATGCGCCAGGGACGACGCCTTGCCCACGTGAGGGCAGGAGGCACATTCACCGACTCCGAATAGAGAATCGCATCATGGTCGGCAGCGAGTCGTTGCTCCAGAGCCCGCGCCTTCCTGATCCGTTCCGGTCCTTCACCTGCCACCTCGATCACTTCCTCACCGAGGCGCAGAAAGGCCTCGCGCATGCGGACCGGCCGCACCGCGGAGCCAACCGCCGCTGCGCTGGAAAGTGGCTTTGGGTGGTGGTAGATAACCATCCTAGCTTTGCAGAGATGCCACAATGCGCTCGGCCGCATTCCCGTCCCCGTAGAGAGGCTGCCACTCCGGTGGATCCCCGACTTTCTTCACGAAGCTCTCCAACTCTCCTACCTCCTCCCCGATGACTACATTCCATCCGCTATCTACGGTTTCCGTCCACTCCGTTTCGGTGCGCAGGGTGACGCAGGGAGTCTTTGCCCAATACGCTTCCTTCTGCAGCCCTCCCGAATCGGTCAGTACCAGGCTCGCGCTCCCCAGGAGGGCCGCCATTTCCAGGTAGCCGACCGGCGCAATCTGAACAACATGAGGAGCCAGTTCGAGGCCCTCCCGCTCAAGGGCTTGCTTGGTCCGGGGGTGAACAGGAAAGACCAGGGGCATCCCGAACTTGTTGAGCTGCTCAACGAGGATTCGAAAGCGGATTGGGTCGTCTGTGTTTTCAGCCCGGTGCAGGGTCAAGAGGGCAAACTCTCCTGCGAGGAGGGCGGGTTCGGCCCAGGACACGAATTCGGATTCGCGGCCGCCGATGATTTCTTGCGCGAGCCGGCCCGCGTCCGCCATCACATCCCCCACAACCTCCACCCCTTCCGTGATCCCTTCCCGCTCCAGATTCGCAACGCTCGGCTCGCTGGAGCAAAACAACTTGCTGGCGACATGGTCAGTCAGAACACGGTTCACCTCTTCAGGCATGCGACGATTCCATGAGCGCAATCCTGCTTCCACATGACACACCGGGATGTGCAACTTCGTCGCCGCGAGAGCCCCGGCCAGGGTGGAGTTCGTATCACCGTAAACCAGCACCCAGTCGGGGCGGTCCTCCAGCAGGATCTTCTCGATCTCCTCCAGCATCCGACCGGTCATCGCACCGTGGCTGCCTCCTCCCAGACCGAGATTGTGTTTCGGGGCCGGAATATCGAGTTCCTGGAAGAACACCTCCGACATCTCGGCGTCGTAGTGCTGGCCGGTGTGGACAATGCACTGCGTGACTCCGGCCAGGGCAAACGCTCGCGACACCGGTGCTGCCTTAATAAATTGGGGGCGCGCTCCAAGGATGGTGGTGCAATTCATTTCTCAATCCTAGAGTCGGTTTCCGAAGGTGGTGACCTCTTGCGCAATTGGAAGAAGTGATGATACGGATTCCACCTCAATCGATAGTCCTGAGTAAATTCAAAGTATTCTCGGAGGATCGCCCGTAAAGCCGGGAGCTTGGTCTCGCGCGAATAGTTGATTTCCCAGTGGTGGGTCTGGGAAGATTTTCTTTTTGGACGCCTTGCGGGCAATGAACAGTCCCAGTGTGCGGTAGCGAAGCCCTGGGAGCTTGAGCCGCATTTGAATGTCAATCCACGTCCTTTGGAAACGCGGCAGAGTCAGGACACACGAGCCCCGGCACACATTTATCGCCTTCCTCATCGGTGGTTCGTTCGTGCATAAGTTCGATGACAAAAGTCAGCTCCTTCAGGAGCGTCCACGATTTCCGGGCAGCACGCGCAAAAGCATTTGCCAGTACTGCCTCAGCTCAGATCGACAGAGGAGAATGAGCGCGGGCATAAGAATCACCACGTAGGCAGCAGACACCAAAACAGCAACGGAGAGAGTATGACCCGCTGGAAGAAAGGGCCGCATCTGACTTGCCACGAGCATGGCCCCCACGATCGCAAGCAGGATCATTCCGAGATGCCGGAAGGGCATTAAACGAAACCACACCGTGTCAAGAAGGCGGCTGCAGTATACCAAGCAATAAGGAATCACGTAGAGCCAGAACACCACAACTGTTCCCCACGCGGCGCCCTCGATTCCGAAATATTTGATCATCGGATAGCTAACCGCTGCGTTGAGGAGCAACGTCCCGACAGCCCGCTTCAGAATAAGATCAGAACGGCCCGCGGCCTGGAAGATCACACCGAAGAAGATCACGCGTGCCGGGAGGAGAAGCAGGTAGATGCGGAACGGCCGAGAACTCTCAACATATTCACCGGAATAGAACAGGGTCATCAACTCCGGTGCCGCCACGAACAACAATCCGCCCAACGGCAAAAGCAAAACCGCAATCTTGCGGGCACTCCTCTGCCAAAGTCCCAGAGCTTCCGCTTTCTTGCCCGTCTTATAGAATGCAACTATTTCGGGGAGGATCACCGCCATGGTAGCAGCGGTGATCATGCGGATGAACGGAATTTCCATCGCGCCATTGACGAAGACCGCGAACTGATCCGGCTCGCACAGAATGGAAACCAGCACCTTGTCGATCCCCAATGCCATTGATTCCAGCATCACTGCAAGTCCCAAGGGGATCGCGTACTTCAATTGCGAGGTCAGACCATGACGCGAGGGCCGCGAAATTCCGGTCCGAGGCACCGCGCGGAACATCAGCACCAATGCCGATCCGCATGTCAAAAAACTCGAAATCGTTATGGCTGAAATCGCTGCCAGCGGGCTGTCCGGGAATATCCAGATCGCTCCCAGGACCAACCCGAGCCGAGCCAGGCGCGTCGCCACTATGTGTATGGTGAACCAGTGAACCTTGTCTCGCACGACCAGACAGGCACTGGCTGCCGAGGCCGGCAGGAACAAGACCGGGTAGAGGGCAAAGACAAGCAGGGTCTTCTCGAGCGCAGGATTGGAAAACCGATCCGCCAGAAGGGAATTGCCCCCAAACGCCAGAAAGAACGAGAACAAGAGCCCCATCACGCCCAGCAGGATGAGGTTTTCTAACAGAATTGCGCGGGCCCGGCTTGTTTCGCCCGGCAAGAAATAGAACAGGGCTGCCGGGAGCCCAAGTGTCAGCAAAGGTGCCGCGAATTCGTAGACCAGGAGCGTCTGACGATAAGTCGCATAATCGCCCTTGTCGAAGTTTCGGGAAAGGACTGCGGCAATGATCAGGCTGACCAGGGCGGTGGCCGCACTGCCCGAACCAAGAATCAGCGCCTTGAACGATCGAGAACTCTTTGCCATGCATTGACCTCAATAGGGTGAGGACGCAACTCACCTGCAAAAACACGTCCCAAGCACACTCCGTGCCCGACAATACCAGCGTCGTCCGTTAAACAGACAGCACCTTGGGATTGGAGCGACTCTTTGAAATTCCAGCTGCTGCGCAGGCCCGAATTGAAAAGGTCGCAGTCTCTTCCCAACTTCGGCGTCGCTCTTCGCTCCGGCCATGCTCTTGTCCGGATTCCTCCCCCGGAATCCGCGGGAAAGAGGCGGCCTTCGACCATCTCTAGAACACGCTCAACGCACGGGGCTGTATGCCTCGACTTCCACCACGTGGAAC
The DNA here is from genome assembly GCA_046581525.1 of Roseibacillus sp. Taxonomy (GTDB): domain Bacteria; phylum Verrucomicrobiota; class Verrucomicrobiia; order Verrucomicrobiales; family Akkermansiaceae; genus Roseibacillus_B. The sequence continues at coordinate 60,961 of JAYGGC010000212.1, forward strand.
AGCGTATTGGCCGTGTTACTGAGGCCCAAGATGCGGATGTGCTGCACCATTTGCGCCTCGAACTCGCTCTCCTGCCAACCAGAATCCCCCTTGCTCAATGTCTTCTTGACGGTTGTCCACTCCTTTCCGTCTCTTGAGACGTCCAGCCGATAGCGATAGGTCCGTGCATCGTGATCCCAAAGCAGAAACCGGATCCGGTTGATCTTGTAAAGATCATCGAGGATGATCTCCATCTTGCAAGGGATCTTGGCAAAGGCAAATCGTCCCCGCTGATAGCTGGCGGTCTTACCATCGATCAAATACTTTGTATCCTGCGCCCCTTCCGCCTTGGCTCCCCGGGACGCCAAGGCGAGATCTCCTCCAGCATCCTCCACCCGCGGATTGACGGTTGGTGACTTCATCGCTGCTTTAATCTCCGGAAGCTCCATGACTCGCTTCTCCTCTTCTTCGAATTGCAGTGCATCCTTGATTTTCCCTGCCCGCGTGAGCTTCCGCTTCTCGGTGTCGAGCGCCTTGAGGTAGAGCTTGGCGGTCGCTTCAATCTTCTTGCCGCGCTCCGTTCGGATTTTCTCCAGGCTCCGCTCCCACTGCGCGCGCACCCTTTTGAACCGGTAGTCCGCATCCTCGGGGAGTTCCTTGGCCTCATCACCGTCCTCGATTGCCTCAATCTCGGCAACGACTTGGGCCGCGCCTTTCAGGTTTTCAGCCTTTCCCAGTTCCCCCTTCAACTTTTTCAATGCATTAATGTACTTCACTCGCAGCTCTCTCGCTGACTTCCCGTGCTCGTCAAGTTCACTATTCATTCGCTTCTCAAAGGAAGCGCGAAACGTCTCCACGGTCTTGGCTGCATCCCCGAGGACCGGAAGGCTCACACCGAGCAGGAGCAAAAGAACCATCCCAAAACATTGTGTGTATCCTTTCATATCCGGTAGCCGAACCTCTCTACTCTCCGCCTGAAGCGGGAGAGGATCAAGCGAATTTGCGTCTTCATTCCTCGCGGTCGAGAAAGCGCTTCCGCACCTCAACTGGAGGGAGTTCGCAGCTCTCCCCACTCGTGATCCGGTGCCGATTCCGGGCCACTAGATCGTAGACCCGGTCCCGAAGGAAGCGTGGCACGAGCAGGCCCAGGGTGGAAAGCGCGCGGTAGCGCGGAAGCCGTCGGCAGATTCGTAGACCAGCCCCGCTGCGCTCGAAGACTTCCTTGCCGTCGAGAAGGTACATGGTGTCGAGGGTGGGGTCATGGATTCCATGCTGAGCGAGCATTTTTCGTCCCTGCTCGGACTGGATCGAGGCAAAGTGAAAGAGGCCCTCCCGGTCGCGCTTCCAGACAAATCGGATCGAGGCGGCACAGAAGCCGCACTCGCCGTCGTAGAGAATCACCATCATGCCAGCGGCGCTCCGTTATCCCATGGTGAGGAACTCCGCGATGGCACCCACCACCACATCCTGCATCTCGCGGGTCAATTCCGGATACACCGGGATGCTCAGGGCCTGGTCTGCAAGTTGGTGCGCCATTTCGTTTCCGGCCCGGCTCGCTTCGGGGGTATCCGCGAAGCACTCCTGCTGGTCCATGGTCAGGGGATAGTAGACTTCGCAACCGATCTCGCGATCAAGGAGATGCTGCTTCAGGGCGTTCCGCTGACCGTTACCCAGCACGCGCAGGGTGAATTGATTCCAGATGTGTTCGTTGTGTTCGCATCGGGTCGGAAGAATGAGCTTTGCCTCACCGAGAGCCTGCTCCCCCTCGCTCGCACCGCAACAATGTGCGGGGTCCGCGGCTACCACTCCGTCCAATTCTGCGAGCCTGCTGGTGTAATACTCAGCGTTCCCCTGCCGCGCCTTGGTGTAGTCATCGTAGCGCCGCAATTTCACCCGCAACAAGGCGGCCTGAAGCGGATCGAGCCGGAAGTTGCCCCCCACCAGCTTGTGGAAGTACTTCGGCTTCGATCCGTGCGATCGCAGGACGCGGGCGCGCTCGGCGAGGTCGTCATCGTTGCACACCACCATTCCACCATCACCGAATCCGCCCAGGTTCTTCGACGGGAAAAAACTGTAGGTGCCAAAGTCCCCGATCGCGCCACAGCCGCGACCCTTGTAGCGAGATCCGATCGCCTGCGCTCCGTCTTCGATGACGCGGAGATCGTGCTTCTGTGCCAACTCCATCACGCCATCCATTTCGGCAGACTGCCCAAAGAGGTGAACCGGGATAATGACCCTGGTCTTGTCGGTCACCTTCCGCGCGGCGTCATCGACATCGAGATTGAAGCAAACGGGGCAGGCATCGACAAAGACCGGGGTGGCACCCGTGCGCGAGATGCATCCCGCGGTGGCAAAGAAGGTGTAGGTCGGGCAGAGCACTTCATCGCCGGGACCGATCTCGAGCGCCATGAGCGCGAGGAGAATGGCGTCCGTGCCCGAGGTCACTCCGATCCCGTGCCTGGCACCCACGAATCCCGCGATCTCTTCCTCGAGCGCAGTCACTTCCGGTCCCATGATAAAGCGGCCCGAGTGCAGGATGCGGGTGAACGTCTCAGTGAGCTCCGCTTCGAGCGGAAGATTCTGGGCATTAACGTCGAGGAGCGGGACTTTCATGAATCGGTCATTTTGAGAAATTGGGGATTTGAGACTGGTCCTGTGATTGAGTTGGAACTGGGCTGGTGAAATCTTCGCCGCAATTTGACGGTCGTCCCGCGCATCCTCCCGCCGATCATCAGCGGGCTCTCAGCTCTCCTTGAACTCATCGTAGCTCTTCTCCCCTTGAGCGAGCTCTGGGGGGAGAGATGCTTCTTCGTCCAAATCCAGGCAGCGCAGCACACCGTCTGATTCCCGGTACCGATAACCGCTCTCCGGGCAGACCATCACGCCCTCCGCGTCCGGCTTGGCAAGGCGATGACCGTGTCGCGACATCCAGCCGTGCACGCGGCCCGGCACGCCCATCACGAACGCGTAGTCGGGGACATCGCTGGCCACCACCGCACCGGCGGCAATGAACGCGTAACGACCGATCGTGATGCCGCAGACGATGGTGGCATTTGCTCCCACCGTCGCCCCGCGCTTGAGAACAGTCTCTTCGTAAAGCTCCTTCCGCTTCACCTGCGAGCGCGGATTGGTGATATTGGTGAGGACGCACGAAGGCCCGAGGAAGACGTCGTCTTCCACCACCGTGCCGGTGTAAATCGAGACGTTGTTCTGGACCTTCACGTTGGAGCCGATGGTCACTCCGGACGCCACCATGGTGTTCTGCCCGAAACTGCAGCGCTCCCCGATCCTGGCTCCCGAGCAAATGTGCGCAAAGTGCCAGATGCGGGTCCCTGCCCCGATCATGGCGCCCTCGTCGATGACCGCGGTCGGGTGTGCCGAGTAATCACTCATTCCCCTCAAAACATCATGATGCGTTCCAGCACCGTTACTACCGCCAGACCGTTTCGTCCGTCCGAGATCGGCGCCTTCCGGGTCTTGATGCAGTCAATGAAATGTTCAAGTTCGATGCGCAGGGGCGGTCCGCCACCCTCAAAGACCACCTCGCTCCCCTCGTCAATGCTTTCGAGCTCGTCATTGATCCGCTTGCGGTGCCAGGTGACCGTGGCCGCGATTTCATCGTAGACCAGCATTCCCTTCTCGCCGATGATGGTGAGTTGCCGGCGGTTGGTTGGCCAGAGCCATGAGTTGTGCAAGTGAGCCTTGATCCCATCGAGGAATTCCATATGCACGTAGACATCGTCCTCCACCTTCTCTTGGAGTCCGCAATGGCCCGAGGCGAAGACGCGGCGCGGTTGACTGCCGACCAGGTAGAGGAGCACCGCGATATCATGCACTCCGAGGCTCCAGGTGACATTCTCAATGTAGCGGGCCCTCCCCAGCTTCTTCCTCTCCTGGTGGAGATGGTAGAGCTTCCCGAGCTTCCCTTCGCCAAGGAACCGCTTGATGAACTGGATCGGCGGCTGAAAGAGCAGGAGATGACCCACCATCAGGATGCGCTCGTGTGTCTCCGCCAGATTCACCAACTCCTCGGCTTCGCCGGAGGTGAGTGTCATCGGCTTCTCGACGAAGACGTCCTTCCCCGCCCGCAAGCCGGCGGCCACCAGTTCGAAGTGGGTCGGCACCGGCGTCGCGATCGCGATCGCGTTGCAGTCTCCTGCGATGAGGTCGCGGCCGCTCGAAAATATTTCCGCGGAGGGAGCCATGTCTCGGGCTGCCTGCCGGTTGGCTTCGACTGGATCCGCGACCCCACTCAAGACCCCCAGCTCCAGAAAATTCTTCACCAGGTTTTTTCCCCAGTTCCCGGCTCCAATTACTCCTACTTTCATCACTCTAAGTTCCGAGCACGTCGTGCATGCGAACCACGCCCACCAGGCAATCGTTCTCATCGACCACCGGCACGGCATAAATTCGCCGCTTGGGATTCTCCATCACCTCGAGAAGCCGCGCCAGCCGGTCGGTCTCCCGCACGGTCACCGGCGTGGTGGTCATCATCGATTCAGCCTGCTCGTCATATCGCTTGTCCACCACCGCCCGGCGCACATCCCCATCCGTGATGACCCCGAGAATCGCCTCGCCCTCACCGACCACGCAAACCAGTCCCAGCGGATATTTGGTCAGGGCCGTGACGATCTCCTCAAAGCTGGCACTCCTTTTGAGAGTGGCAACCTGGTGGCGGCGCTGCATCACGTCACTCGCCCTCAGGAGCAACCGCCGACCGAGGAAGCCCCCGGGGTGCAGGATCGCAAATTCTTCCTCCCCGAATCCACGCTCCGCCAGCAAGGTGGCCGCCAGCGCGTCGCCCGCCACCATTGAAAGGGCCGTGCTGCACATCGGGGCCAGGTTCAGGGCGTCTCCCTCCTCCCCGATCTCAACCGGAATGACGAGGTCCAGGTGACCAGCCAGCGTGCTGTCCGGCTTTCCCAAGAGGCCGATCATGCGGACCCCGATCTTGCGGAGGCTCGGCAACATGCGAATGAGCTCGTCGGTCTCGCCGCTATTGGAAACAAGCAGGACGACATCGCCTGCGCAAACCACGCCCATGTCCCCGTGAAGCGCTTCGGCCGCGTTCAGGAACACCGCGGGCGTCCCGGTGGACGCAAGGGTCGCGGCCGTCTTGTGTCCGACGATGCCGGACTTGCCCACCCCGGTCACCACCACCTTCCCTCCGCATTCCAGAATGAGAGCCGCCGCTGCGCCCACGCTTTCTTCAGCCGCTGCGCGGAAACGCTCGAGCGCCTCCTCGACCGCGGTGATCAGTTTGTGAAACGGCTCGGTGTTCATGGCTACTGCCACTTCAGGTTCAGGCCTTGACGAGCTGACCCTTGCGGGGATTCAACCCAGCCTTCGCCACCGCGTTGCGGGTGTCGACAATCAAGTCCGCGGACTCGAGAAGGCTCTCGAGATCGAAGAGCTTGTGATTCGTGGCGATCAAAATGCAATCGAAGCTCGCAATGTTTTCGGGAGTCCACTCGATCGATTTGGTTCCCGTCCAGCGGGCGTGTTCGCGCGTGGGCGTCACTTCGGGGATATGCGGATCGAAGTAGTCGATCTGCGCTCCGAGATCCGCGAGCTCGTCCATCAGATCGAAGGTCGGTGATTCGCGCATGTCATCCACGTTTTCCTTGTAGGCCAGGCCCATGAGAAGCACCCGGCTGCCCTTCACCGACTTGGATCGCTCGTTGAGCGCCTCCATCGTGCGCTCCACCACGTAGTGCGGCATGCTGCGATTGATCTCACCGGCCAACTCGATGAAGCGCGTGTGCACTCCGTACTCCCGCGCCTTCCAGGTCAGGTAGAATGGATCGATCGGAATGCAGTGCCCGCCCAATCCTGGTCCGGGATAGAATGCATTGAATCCGAACGGCTTCGTGGCTGCGGCCTCGATCACTTCCCAGATGTCGATGCCCATCCCGTCCGCCGTGATTTTCAATTCGTTGACCAGGCCGATGTTGACCGACCGGTAGATGTTCTCGAGGAGTTTCGTGAACTCGGCCACCTGCGTGGATCGGACCGGGACCACCTCCGTGACCACGGCCCCGTAGAGCGCCTCGCCAACTTTCGCGCAGGCCTCGGTCGATCCGCCCACCACCTTCGGGATGGTCGTGGTGCCATAATGCTTGTTGCCGGGGTCCTCCCGCTCGGGGGAATAGAGCAGATAATAGTCCCCCCCGATCGTGAAGCCGCGCGATTCGATGCGCGGCCGCAGTTCCTCCTCGGTGGTCCCGGGATAAGTCGTGCTCTCCAGGCTCATGACCTGTCCGGCCCGGATGTGCGGCACGAGGCTTTCCACGGTCGAGGTCACATAGCTCAAGTCCGGCTCGTAGTGTTCATCGAGTGGTGTTGGCACGCAGAGGATCAGGGCGTCCGCTTCCGCCGCCCGCGAGAAGTCGGTCGTGACCTCCAGCAATCCGCTCTTCACTGCTTCCGCGATTGGCTCACTGGAGATGTGCTCGATGTAACTTTCACCCGCCTCGATCGCATCAATTTTCGATTGATCGATGTCCAGACCGAGCACGCGGAACTTCTTCCCGGTGTAGGCCAGGACCAGGGGCAGTCCCACATAGCCCAGTCCCACCACCCCGATCACGGCGCTCCCATCACCGACTTTCTCCAGTAATTTTTCCAGTGTATTCACGTCGTGCTTTTACTTGTTTGTTAGAGGATCATGCCCGCTCCCACTGTTTCATTTGTCCCGGGATCGATGAGAATGAAGGAACCGGTCTGACGATTTCGCCGATAGGAATCATGCAAAAGGGGAACCGCGGTGCGCAGTCGGACGCGCCCAATCTCGTTCAAGCTGAAGGACTCGACGCCCTCGACCTTGTGCAGGGTGTTGATATCCACCTCGTAGCACAATTCCTCCACGATGACCTTCGTTTCGCGGGTGGTGTGACGAAGGATGTACTTCCCGCGCGCCCGCATCGGCGCCTGGGAGAACCAGCAAACCATCGCATCGATGTCCTGGGAGATCTGCGGCTGGTTTTTGGGCTTCACGATCATGTCACCGCGCGAGAGGTCAATCTCGTCCTCGAGCGTGAGGCACACCGACTGCGGGGCGTAGGCTTCCGTCTTTTCTCCATCCGGGGAGTGGATCGCCTTCACCTTGGTGGTGAATCCCGAGGGAAGAACCGTAACCTCATCACCCGGCTTGAATACCCCGCCTGCGACCCGGCCTGCGTAGCCCCTGAAATCGTGCCACTTGGTGCTTTGGGGACGGATGACCCACTGCACCGCAAAACGCGGATCAACGTGGTTCTCCTCACCCCCAATGTAGACATTCTCAAGGTGGTAAAGGAGCGTCGACCCTTCGTACCAGGGCGTGTTCTCGGATCGATCCACCACGTTGTCCCCGTTCAGCGCGGAAATGGGGATGGTCTGAATCCCAATGATGTTATCGAGGCGTGACGCGAAGGACTGATAGTCCTTCACGATCCGGTCATAAACCTCCTCCGAATGGTCCACGAGATCCATCTTGTTGACCGCCACGATGACGTGCTGGATGCGCAACAGGTTTGCGATGAAGGAGTGCCGCTTGGTCTGCTCAATGACCCCCTTGCGTGCATCGATGAGGATGATCGCGAGGTTCGCGGTGGACGCACCGGTCACCATGTTCCTCGTGTACTGGATGTGGCCCGGCGTGTCCGCGATGATGAACTTGCGCTTGGGAGTGGTAAAGTAGCGATAGGCCACATCAATGGTGATCCCCTGCTCGCGTTCGGCCCGTAATCCATCGGTAAGGAGCGCAAGGTTGACGTGCTCGTCACCGCGCTTCCTCGAACTTTCCTCGATGGCCTCAAGCTGATCCTCGAAGATCGATTTCGAATCGTAGAGCAAGCGTCCGATGAGGGTGGACTTTCCGTCATCGACGGAGCCTGCAGTGGTAAATCGTAGTAGATCCATTACTTCAAAGTTGAATGTTGACCGTTGGTTGCCGGACCCGGAGGCCTAGAAATATCCTTCCTTCTTCCGGTCCTCCATGGCGGTCTCAGACCGCTTGTCGTCCGCCCGGTTTCCTCGTTCCGTTTGTCGGGCGGCTGCCACTTCTTCGATGATCTTGTCCATGGTATCGGCGCTCGATTCCACCGCGCCGGTGATGGTGGCATCGCCCATCGTGCGGAACCGGATCATCTTCCTTTCGACCGTTTCGCCCTCCCGCGGTTGCACGAATTCCGACACGGCCAAGATGGTGTTGTTCCTCGTCACGGTCTCACGTTCGTGCGCGTAGTAGAGACTGGGCAGCTCGATCTTCTCCTGCCTCATGTACATCCACACGTCCATCTCGGTGAAGTTCGAGAGCGGAAAGATGCGGAAGTGTTCGCCTTCGTGCTTGCGGCCGTTGAAGAGGTTCCAGAGCTCGGGTCGTTGGTTCTTCGGGTCCCACTGTCCGAAATCGTCGCGGTGGGAAAAGAAGCGCTCTTTCGCGCGCGCCTTTTCTTCATCCCGGCGGCCGCCGCCGAGGGCCGCATCGAATCCATGTTTCTCCAGGGTATCCAGCAAGGTCGTGATCTGCAGGGAATTGCGCGAGGCATTGGCCCCCTTCTCTTCCTGCACCCGACCGTCGTCGATGGATTGCTGCACCGAGCCAACAACAAGTCGTGCGCCGATCTTCTCGACGAACTGGTCGCGGTACTCGATGGTTTCCTGGAAATTGTGACCGGTATCGATGTGGACCAGGGGAAAGGGCAGACGGGCAGGCCAGAAGGCCTTGGAGGCGAGGTGCGCCATCACGATGGAATCCTTCCCGCCCGAAAAGAGAAGGGCCGGATTCCCAAACTGGGCCGCGGTCTCCCGCAGGATGAAGATTGCCTCTGCTTCGAGTTGATCGAGGTGACTGAGTTGGTAGTCAGGCATGGTTGCTGTGGTTGAGTACAACTTCGGGGACGCCCGTCAGCTCGTCGTGCGGGCCTGGATGAAGTCGAGCACTTGTTGCGCGCTCTCCCCTGCGCTCAGGGCATCGGTGTCGAGGACCAGTTCCGCTTCGCCTTCCGGCTCCTCAAATCCGCTGTCTTTGCCCGTGAACTGCTTGATCTTTCCGGCCTGCGCCTTGGCATAGAGTCCCTTCGGATCGCGTTTGGCGCAGCTCGCATAGTCGGCCTTCACAAAAACTTCGATAAAATCTTCGCCAATCGTCTCCCGGGCGAGGGCCCGCAATTCGCGGCGGGGCGTGATCACCGACACGAAGGTGATGATGCCCTGGCTCGCGAAGAGCTTGGCCACCTCCGAGTTTCGCCGAATGTTCTCCGCCCGGTCCTCATCCGAAAATCCAAGGTTGCTGTTGAGCCCGGCGCGCAAGTTGTCGCCGTCGAGGATGGAGGTGAAACGACCAGCCTCGTGCAGTCTGCGTTCCGCGATGTTTGCGATGGTCGACTTGCCCGATCCCGAGAGGCCGTAGAGCCAGACCACCACGCCCTTCTGCTGCAGGAGACGCTCCTTGTCCTTCCGCTCCAGGAAGCGATGAAACTCGGTATGAATGTTTTCGGGAGTAGTCATGAGAATCGGTTCTTCCGTTCAGGGATTGTTCGCTGTCCTCCGGATCGTTCCGCGTGGGATCAGCTGCCAGAGGCGTTCGTGGCCGTAGTAGACGAAGAATTTTGCGATGAATTCAATCCCCCCGATCGCGAGGGCCGGCTTGATGTCCCGGTAGACCAGCCAGGCGATCAGGATGGTGGTGAGGGTCGCAATCACCCGCCAGCTCAAAGCCTTCAACAGGCTGCGCGCGTTGGTCTCTTTCTCCCGGAGGGAAGGGGGTTCCATGGTCACTTCTCCAGGGGATAGCTCTTGAGATCCATGAGTTGGGGGAGGATCGCGAAGAGAAATCCGGTGTTGTTGATCGAGTAGCGTCTCCAGAGCCGGCGTGGTTCCTGGCAGAGCCGGAAAAACCACTCCAGACCGTTGCGCTGCATCCAGCGGGGCGCCTGGCTCACCCGACCGGTGTGAAAGTCGAAGGCTGCACCAACGCCCAACATGATCAGCCCGTGCTCCCAGTCCGCGGTGAGGTCCGGATGCCGGGCCAGAAAGTCGTGCATGAAGCGCTCCTGTTTCGGCGTGCTCAGGCCCACCCAGAAGAAGTGTGGCCGGGATTCCCGGAGTTGGGCCACCAGCGCCTCGTCCTCATCGGGACTGAGCTCTCGAAAGGGTGGACACCCGGTGCCCACCACCTGCGTTCCGGGGAACCAACTCATCATGCGCTCCCCCAGTTCGTGAGCCACTCCCTCCTTGCCGCCCCAGAAAAAGTGACCACGCCCGCTTCCCGCCGTTGCGAGCACTACCTCCAGCATGAGGTCCGGACCGTAGACCCGATCGACTTCGTCGTATCCGTTCCAGCGCGCCATCCAAACCATCGGCATACCATCCGGCGTGGAAAGATATGAGCGATTGTGAATGCGCTTCAGCTCAATATCGCGATGCGACTCCATCACCCCGTGCACACCGGTGACCGTCACGAACCCGGTGAACCCCTTGCGATCCGCCCCTTCCAGGACCTTCTCGACTGCCAAGGGCATCGCCAGGGCGCTGATTCCCACGCCGAGGACATTGATGCGAGGCACTTCGCTGGAAGCTTCGTTGTTCATTCGCAGTCGATCACCAGTCCTTTCCAAGCCTACGAGAGCACCGACTCGCCCCGCTTGCGGCGATCGTGTTGCCCTTTGATCCAGTGGTAGGTTTTCTCCAGGCCGGTCGCGAGATCGACCTTTGGTTCCCATCCCAGGGTTTCCTGAATCAGGGTGTTGTCCGAGTTTCGCCCGCGCACTCCCTGGGGCTTGCTCAGGTCATACTTTCGGTTCAGCTCAATGCCTGCAAAGCCTTGGATGATATCGAGGAGACCATTGATGCTCACCAATTCGGCCCGGCCGAGGTTGAGCGGCTGGGTGTGGTCGGAGGCCATCAATCTCGCAATCCCGTCCACACAGTCGTCGATATACATGAAGGAACGAGTTTGCTCGCCGTCGCCCCAAATCTCGATGTCGCGGTTCACGGTCTCAGCAGCCTCGATCACTTTGCGGCAAAGCGCGGCAGGGGCCTTTTCGCGGCCCCCATCCCAGGTGCCAAACGGTCCGTAGACATTGTGAAAGCGAAAGACTCGCACGTTCATCCCGAAGTCTTCGTGAAAGTTGACGCACATGCGTTCGGAGAAGAGCTTTTCCCAGCCGTATCCATCCTCGGGCTGGGAGGGATAAGCGTCCGATTCCTTGAGGGCCATCACGTCCGCATCACCCTGCCGATAGTCGGGGTAGACGCAGGCACTGCTCGCGAAGAAATAGCGCTTCACCCCCAGTTCACGAGCGCTCATCAGGAGATGAGTGTTGATCAGGACACTCATCATGCAGAGCGCCTTGTTGAATTCAATGAACCCCATGCCACCCATGTTGCAGGCGAGGTTGTAGACGTCGTCACAGCCCTCCATCACCTGGAAGCAGGTGTCCTTCTGCTCGAGATTGAGGGCATGGTTCTCGGCCCCGTCATGAACCTGGTACCACTGGTCGAGAGCCTTGATGTCGGCGGTAACCACCTGGTGTCCCTGCTCGAGGAGTTCCTTGGCGAGGTGGCCCCCAATGAAGCCACCTCCCCCTGCAATCAGAATTCGTCGTTGTTCGTCCGGCATGATCGTCTCTCAATGATGTGTGTGCCCGCCTGGGCTCGTCTCAGTCATTGCGTTTCATCGTATCGGCGAGCCAGTAGCCGATGAAGAGGGCGTTGTTCACGAGGTAGCGACGGAAGAGCCGTCGCGGTTCCATGAGGAGGCGGTAGAACCACTCCATCCCGATGCGCTGCAGGAAGAGTGGCGCTTGCCGGACTTCTCCGGCATGGAAGGCAAAGGCCGCTCCCACCCCGAGATAGACTCCGGGAGGCAGCCGGTCCTTGTGCTGCCCGATCCACTTCTCCTGCTTGGGACAGCCGAGGCTGACCCAGATGATGTTGCTCCCGCTCTCGCGAATCTTTTCGCAGATCCGCTCGAACTCATCTTCGGGCCACTCTCCGAATGGTGGCGAATACGCGCCCGCCAGAACTGCATCGGGGCAGTCCTCCTTGAAGCGCGCTTCCAACTTCTTGAGCGTGCTCTCCCTTCCCCCGAGGAAGAAGTGGCGCACCGGCTCCTTCTCCGAGGCCTTGATGGTGCGCAGCATGAGGGTCGGTCCGTAAACCCGGTCTCTCATCCGCTCTTCGTGGGGAATCTGGTGGTTCGCGGCCCACACCAGGGGCATCCCATCCGGGCAAACCAGGTCGAAGCGATCCATCGCGGCGCCAAACTCCTTGTCGCGCCGCGACTGCGCCGCCACGTGGGTGTTGGCTGCCTCGACCGCGTAGACGGTTTCGCGATCCTCTGCCCAACCCAGGATCAATTCCACGGCCCGCCCGTAGTCCAGCACTGCCACCGGCAGCCCGCAGACCGGGACCGTGCGAACGTCCGCCTCGGCGGCGGCTCTTGATCCAGTCTGGGTCACCTCACTGTGTCACCTCCGCGATCTTCTTCTCGCGCTCCGCCAATTCGAGGTCGGCATCGATCATGATCCTCACGAGATCCTTGAACTTCACCTTCGGCTCCCAGCCAAGTTTCTCCTTCGCTTTGGCCGGATCACCAATCAGCAAATCCACTTCCGCGGGCCGCTCATAACGCGAGTCGTGCTCGACGAACTCCTCCCAATCGAGGTCCAGGCACTTGAACGACTCTTCCACAAATTCCCTCACCGAGTGCGTTTCTCCGGTCGCGACCACAAAGTCATCGGGCGTGTCCTGCTGCAGCATCAACCACATCATCTCGACGTATTCCTTCGCGTATCCCCAGTCGCGCTTCGCATCCATGTTTCCAAGGAACAACTTGTCCTGCAGCCCCACCTTGATGCGCGTCGCCGCCCGCGTGATCTTGCGCGTCACAAAGGTCTCTCCCCGGCGGGGTGATTCATGGTTGAAGAGAATCCCGCTGTTCGCGTGCAGGCCGTAGGACTCGCGGTAATTCACGGTCAGCCAGTGCCCGTAGACCTTGGCGCAGGCATAGGGCGAGCGCGGCCAGAAGGGCGTCGTTTCGGTCTGGGGAACCTCCTGCACCTTGCCGAACATCTCGGAGGAGGACGCCTGATAGTAGCGCACCTTGTCGAGCAAGCCGGTGTGCCGGATCGTTTCCAGGAGGCGTTGCGTGCCCAGTCCCACCACGTCGCCGGTATACTCCGGTTCGTCGAAGCTCACCCGCACGTGGCTCTGCGCACCCAGGTTGTAGATCTCATCCGGCTCGATGTTGTTGAGGAGACGCGCCATGTTGGTTCCATCGCTCAAGTCACCGTGGTGCAGGAAGAGGCGTGTTCCTTCATCGTGACGGTCGCGGTAGAGGTGATCGATGCGCTCGGTGTTGAAGCTCGAGGCTCGGCGGATAATCCCGTGAACCTCGTAGCCTTTCTCCAGCAGGAATTCGGCGAGGTAGGATCCATCCTGTCCGGTGATGCCGGTGATCAATGCGCGTTTCATGGAATGGGTGGTAGCGAAAGGCCTTGGCCTTCTGAGTTTGGATTGGGAGCAAGTATTGGATGCCTGGCGAAGAGGGATGACCTGCCGCTACTTCAATTCACTTCGCCCGCACGGAACCCTCATCGAGTTCCTCGAGAAAGCACTGGTAGGTTTCGCGAAGGCCATCGGCCAGACTGATGGTGGACTTCCAACCGGAGTCCATCAGCAGGGAGACGTCCATCAGTTTTCGTGGCGTCCCATCGGGCTTCGAGGAATCAGTCACAATCTCCCCGCCGAATCCCACCATCTTCGCGATCGCGGTCGCAAGTTGCAGGATGCTGACCTCCCGGCCGGAACCCACGTTGATCCAATCCGGTGGATCCTCCTGATCCAGGAGATGGAAGCAGGCGCTGGCGAGATCGTCGACGTGGAGGAATTCCCGCATGGGAGTCCCCGTGCCCCAGATCACGACCTCCGCATCACCGCGTTCCTTCGCTTCGTGAATGCGCCGGAGCAGAGCGGGGATCACATGCGAATTCTCGGGGTGATAGTTGTCGCCAGGACCATACAGATTGGTCGGCATGGCGGAGTGAAAGAGAACGCCGTACTGCGCGCGGTAATGCTGGCACAACTTGAGGCCGGCGATCTTGGCCACCGCGTAGGCTTCATTGGTGGGCTCCAAGGAACTGGTGAGCAAACATGACTCCGGCATGGGTTGCGGGGCCGCCTTCGGATAGATGCATGAACTGCCCAGGAAGAGGAGCCGTCCCACCCCCGCGAGGTAGGAGCCGTGCACGATGTTGGCCACGATGGCGAGGTTCTCGTAGATGAACTGCGCCGGATAAGAACTGTTGGCGTGAATGCCGCCCACCTTGGCGGCCGCCACGATGACTTGATCCGGTTTCTCCTCCGAGAGGAAATCGAAGACCGCCCGTTGGTCGATCAGATCGAGTTCCTGCCGGGTCCGGAGCAGAAGCTCAGCGGTCGACTGCTTCTCGGCCTCGCGCACCAAGGCTGCGCCCACCATGCCGCGATGACCCGCGATGAAGAGTTTCATGACTATCTGCCCGGTCGAATTTGAGGACTTCGCGGCGCTCTCGTGGTCCCGGACCAAGCTGCCGCCCTTGGTCGCTTAACCGCATGACGGTCAAAACCCGGGGAGAGGGAAACGAGGGGTGTGAATAACTTGCGCAAAAGCTGCGTGTGGAGGGAACAGACACCGCAAACAGGGAAAGAGTTCAAGAAAAAATGAACGGATTCAGAAAAAAATGAACTGTTTAATTTCCCTTAGCTACTCCTCTTCTGCTTGGGCGCCGGGCGGCGCGGTAAAAGCAGGGAATACAGGTCGACATCGACCGGTTGGTCCTGCCCGAGGAATTCGATAAAAATCCGCACGCGCTCTTCCGCGGGGCGCACCTCGATCACGGTCCCAGTCAAGCCCTGGAGAGGACCATCGGCGATTTCCACTTCATCGCCAGGCTCCGCCACCGGCTGAATGGTGATGGTCTCGTTGCCCTCTTCTTCCTCCTGCTTGGCCAATTCTTTTCGCAACTCCTCCACAAACTCATCCGGCACGGATGGCACCCGGTCCCCAAAACGCAGGATGCGCGTCACTCCCGTGGCATAGCTCACCGTCCGCTCAAATTCGGCCAAGGCAAACCGCGCCAGCAGATAGCCGGGAAAGAGGGGCTCCACCCACCAGATCTTCCCGCGTCTGGTCACCTTCTTGTAGCGCAGCCTCGGGCACACCACCTCGATTCCCTCCACCTGCCTCAATGAGGCGGCCGCCAAATGCTCGCGTTTCGTCTGGGTCCGCAGGCAATACCAGGCCGGCACTGCATGATCCTCTCGAGGGGATGGGCTCTCCGCGTCGCTCATCACTATTCTCCCAGCACCCGCTGCAAGAGGGGCAAAACCAGCCGCGCCTGCTTCAACCAACGCTCCAGCTTCTTCACTCTCTCTTCATAGAGGGCCCGCAATTCCGGATCCTTTTCCTCTCCCGCTCCCTTCTCAAGCTCCTTGATCCGCTCGCTCCCGCTGTTGAGATGAGGCCGGAGTTGCTCCCGGATGAAGCCGCCCACCAGCTTTTTCAATTGGATGTCCGCCTCAAAGTAGGATCTCCGCGCATCAGGACCATCCACCTCACGGATCGCCCCCAGGGTCCGCAGCATCTTCAAGCCCTGGCTCGCCGACCCTTTGGAGATTTGTAGCCGCATCACCAGGTCATCCAAGGCGAGCGGTTCCTGCGCGATGTAGAGCAAGCCATAGATCTCTCCTACCGACTTGGGCAATCCAGCCACCCTTACCCCATCCGCACACAGGGTCACGATCTGCTGCTCAAACTCAGAGAGAACGGCGGGCTTTGGGTTGCTGTCTGGCACACCACTATCGGAGCACAGAATACACCAGAGTTCAATTTTTTTTGAACTAGTGCACTGTAACAAATGAAACTGCAAGGCTCATGCGATTCTGCGCTTGGGGTTGCGATCGATCCATTTGAAAGGCTTGGCCTTGGAGTTGTGGTGGCGGATGTAGCGCATGATCTTGCGTTTAAGGGCCTTGGAGGTGAAGACCCCTCGGGCGATCAGGTCGCGCTGGATCTTGGAGAACCAGATTTCGATCTAGTTGAGCCAAGAGGAATGAGTCGGAGTTTAGTGGAAGGGCACGTTGGGATGGTTCGCGAGGAACTCTGCAACTCTCTGAGTTTCTCCTTTTCAGGAGTTTTCAAGGAATCTTGATTAACTCGTAACTCTCTTAATGAGAACTATTTACGTCATAAATAGCCATCTGCATACCAATTGCCCAACCTCACAATTCACAATTCGATTAATATAGATTTATATTAATAATATATAGACATTGCGTAAAAATTCGATAGTCTGGCTATTCCTCCCCATGTCCCCTTACAAATGCTTGAAAATATGCGCCACCGGTGTGCTCGCGCCGATCGTCGTGATCGGTGCCGACTTGCATGTTGACCCTTCCCCGCAGGGCTACAGCGCAAACACCGGTACGTTGGCACAACCCTTCGCCACCATCTCCCGCGCCGAGCTCGCCGCGGGGGTGGGCGATACCATCCATCTCCACGCCGGAGTCTACCGCGAATCGGTCCGCTTTCGGGCCTCGGGCATCGAAGGCCAACCGATCACCTACCAGCCTTACGATGACGGTTCGGGTCCGGACGAGGTCACCATCTCAGGATTCGATGTCATCGAACCCGGGGTGAATGGAGCCGGCCAGTGGCAGATTCACCAGGGATCCATCTACAAGATCCAGCTCACTTCGGACTACGGACTGGTTCCCGGTTCGTCGACGGTCCTCGTGGATGCTGCGGCTCAAAAGATCGCAAGATGGCCCAACAGCCCTGCTGCATTCGACTTTGATTGGCAGAACATGGCGGCGCCCGACAGCGCCTCTTTTGATGAATTTTCCGCCGGACCACAGCCCCCGTTCTCCGGAACATTCCATACCGCAACCTACCTCGACAGCGATCTGCCAGCGCTGAGTGCCAATGCCTGGGCTTTCGCCAGGATCGACACCAGTCCCGGTGGAGGCGTATTCCAAACAACCGGCATCGTCACTGCTTCCGACAGCGGATCCATCACGTTTCGCTACAAGAGGGAGGGCACCCACGCGGTCTCGGAAGCCGATCCCTACTTCCTTTGGAACAGCCTCGCTGCCCTCGATGAAGAGGGAGAGTACTTTTTCGACATCGAGGGTATCAGCGGTCCCGCCCACACCCTCTACCTCTGGACCCCGGGCGGAGTGTCTCCCGACTCCTTGCAGGTGGAAATGAAGCGACGCGAGTATGCCTTCGACCTGAACTGGGCCCGGTATATTCAGATCAACGATCTCGCCTTCCATGGTGCAGGGATCAAGTGCCCCCCCTCCACTTCGTCCATTGAGATGAACAGACTTTCCCTCCGCCATTGCGGCACGGGACTCGATCTGCTCAGCACGGGAAGGGCAGGAATCTGGCTGAAAGGGAGTGACCACAAGGTGCGGGATTGCACCATCGAAGCATCCTATGGAGGCGGCATTGTCACCTTGGGAACGAATACCGAGATCTCCAACAACGTGATTCGGGACTGCATGCTCTACTCCATCGGGACGTGGGATAGCTCGAACGTGCATGTGCATCACAACACTGCATTCAGAAACGGTGGTGAAAACATCACGATGTTCTCGCCCGGCAGCCGGTTCAACTACAACCATTGCTACCATGGGGGCTTGCGGGTGACCGACTCAGCGAGCATGAACTCCCACTTCCACGGGGACCTTCTCGGCATGGAAGTCGCCTACAATTGGGTCCACAGCAACGTCGCCCGCGTAAACCAGACCTACGGCTGGGGCGGAGGCCGCGGAATTCGGATGGATTCCAACCCCTCCAACTGCTTCATCCACCACAACCTGATCTGGAATATCTCCGCCCCGGTCTTTAGCTTGGTGCTTTGGTCCCTCGACCAATATCAGGTCAACTACCAGAACAGCATGCTCCGGGCCTACAACAACACTATCGATGGGCAGATCAACATTCCTGGATCTGGAAGCATCGGGGGACATGACATTCGTAACAACATCTGTACCGAAGTCAGGGAGTTCGGTGCCGAGCTCGACCCGCATATTGTCCGGAGCAACTACTTCACCATCGGCAAGTTCCTCTATCGTTGGCCGGGAAACGATACGAGCAGTGACATCTTCCTTTCCGCGCCCACCGGGGACTTTGAACTGAAGCCTCAATCGGCGGCCATTGAGGCGGGGGAAGCCATCGCGGGAATCACGGACGGCTTCAGTGGAGCAGCTCCCGACGTGGGCGCTCTGGCGTATGGGGCAGGCGTCAATCCACACTGGAGTGCGGGGGCCAACTTGCGCCCCAAAGACGCGGCCAATCTGCAGTTCTCCTATCTCGTGAATCCGTCGGGGACGAGGTACATCGTGGTCTCCGGGATGCCGGAAGGCAGAATCCCCGCCACGGAATTCAAAGTGCGCCTCGGAGGAACCACCGTTCTCACCGATTACCGACTGATCTACTCCACCGAATCCCACACCGGTGAAGCCTACTTCGAAATCCAGGACCAAGGCCTCACTGGAACCAAGGCCGTGGAGTTCTCCTTGGATGGGACCACGTTTCAGAGTAAGAGCGATATCCTCGAACTCTCTGGAGCGGGACTGACAATCAACTCAATCGATGTGGCCGTGACTTCGCCCGAGGGAGGATCAACTCATACGATCTCAGGGACGGGCTTCGGCACTTCACTGTGGATGGCTCCTCTCGACATATTGAACGCGACGGGAGAGGACCTCAACAAGGCTCCCATTCCGTTCGTGTTCGCTACAAAGGAGCACATCGATCAGAGCCGCATGAAACCCGATTGTTCTGACCTGCGGGTTGTTCATTGGGAGACCAACCGGGAACTCCTGCACTGGATCGAATCAGGAGAGAATTCGGACAGCACGCTGATCTGGGTCAAGTACACCGAGGACTCTCCTCTGCCAAAGCGGTTCAGCCAAATCGACGAATCGACCTATTACCTCACCTTTGGAGATCCCAACCGGCAATCAACCTCGGACCCCTCCGTCGTCTTCGACTTCTTCCAGGAACTGGGCTCTCCTGATTTGCAAGTCTGGACCTCCGCCAATGACTTGGCTGAACAATTGGGTGACGGCGATCAAATCGACTCCTGGAGCAACTCCGGGCTGGGCTCCCCTCTCAGCCAGCCAGACCCGTCCTTGCAACCTGTTCTTCGCCTCAACCAGATCAACGGATTCCCGGCAGCTAGCTTTAACGGAAGCAACTTCCTCCAGATCAACGGTTTTCCCGCCTCGATCGAGAGAGGCTACACGGTGTTTGCCGTCCTGAAATCAGATCCCACTCACGACCCGCAAGGACGCCTCGTCAGCTTCGGCAATGGCCCTGCTGAACCAACCTATGTCCGGCCGGGAACAACCACCGACTGGAACGTGCTCGGTGTGAAACGCGCCTACACGGGTGATGTGACCTCTCTCGGCGTAGGCCGCCGATTTACCCGCGCGTCCGTCTACATGACTGGCGAAGTAGCAGAATTGCTGATCTTCTCCAACCTTCTCAGTGATTCCACGGGCGTGGGAATGGACCGGGTGAGACGCTACCTGGAGCGCAAGTATGCGATGAGCACGACCGCCAGGGGCATGGTGAATCCCAGCCGCCTCATTGCACCAACCCAATTCTACCTCGGGAATCAGCTGCTCGATTCGGTGACTATCATCGACGATCACACCGCGGTCTTCACTGCACCGGTCGTCGACCCACAGTCTCAATTGTTGCCTCTCTCGCTCTCCCTCTCCGCAACGAGAGGAATCGAAACTACCCTCCTGCCTCTCTCATTCGTCTATTTCACTCCGGCATACGATCAGTGGAGTAGCGGATTACCAGCAGGCCTTCGTGGGGAGTTTCAGGACCCTGATGCTGACGGGATCCCCAACTTGATAGAATTCGTCACTTCCTCAGATGCTCTCTCCCACAACCTTCCACCGCTCGAGCCTCACCGAGGCCGCAGAGAACAAGGTGCAAAGAAAGGGCCGCACCCGGGCGCTCAGGAAAGGCTCTTCGCGAAGGCGTCGACCGAAGAGGAGCCGGGGGAGCCCGATCAGGGCAAAGAAAACGGTGGACGCCATCACTCCCAGGGCGGCCTCTCCGAGAATCCACGCGGCCCACACCAGAGGCTGGGACACCCGCTGATTCTCCCCTCATTCCGGTTCCAGCGGAGCACCACTGCCACCGATGTGCTGCTCTCGATCGACTACTCCTCCGATCTGGAGAACTGGATGAACATTTCGCTGGATCATCCCAATGTATCGGTCATCGATCCTGATCCCGCAGGGGATGGGTCGAGCGTCCTCCTTGAGTTGACTCCCATCAAGCCCCTGGCTCCCCGAGGCTACTATCGCCTTAGAGCCGAAAGAGTTCAACCCTGACACGGAATTCGCGCAACCAATCCTCAACGAATCTGTCAGGGGCCAATACTCGCCCGGTAGAACACTCTCGTGGGACTACCGGCCGAATCATCCTCCCACTCGAGATGACCTGAGGCGCCCAGCTCAGGATCCAGGGCAAGAACTTGCCACGTCTCGAGATCATACGAGCGCTCCAACTGCAATGGATACGCGTAGTCCAAACTGAACGCCTCCGGGTCGGCTGGAAGACTCTCCAGGCGCACCTTAATGCTAGAGTCGGGCACAACCGTTACCGTTTCCTGCGTGAAGCGGGTCAGTAGGTCGGTGTTGTCGATGTAGGGGCTGAATCCCAAGAATCCAAGGTCGATCTCCCCCTCATCCGACAAACCGTCGGCATCCCGGTCTGGATTGAGGGGCCGCTCCGTGTAGAAAACTCCGTTCTCAAACGGGATCTCCGAAAGAGCGGCTTCCAAAGCTGCAAGAGTAGTGCCATCGATGCCATTTGGAAATGTTCCATACGACTCCAGTGGGTCATTTGCGTGATCCATCACCTTCCGATAGGAAATGCTAAAGGGCCCCTCGATCAGCTTCCATGGGCCGAGCTGCCCAATCCGGTAGCGTGGCATCGAACTCCTTGGATATGTTAGGCAGGACAGCGCCGGTCTATCCCAGACCGCATTGGGATCCTCTTGCAGAGGTGCAATGGACTGGCCGTCGAGCGGCTTGGGATAGGGAGATACCCCAGCCAGGTCGAGAGCGGTTGGCAGGATGTCGATCAAGCCGACCTGGCGATCGCAAAACTGGCCCTCCGTCGTCATCCCGGGATGATGAATCATCATCGGGACATGCACACTCTCCCGCGAGTAGTTCCGTTTCGAATACAAATGTCGATGTTCCATCAAACTGAATCCATTGTCGCTCGCCAAGATGATGACCGTATCGTCCCACAAGCCGTTTGCGTCCGCAAAATCCAGAACCCTTCCGAGATTATAGTCCATGAGGGTGGTTGCACTGTAGTATGCCTTGAGCATGTCGCGTAAATCCTCTTCCGGCATGAAAGGCCGAGTATCCGCCGCCTTTCCCTTCGCGTATGCGTATGGTGGCCAGTAGGCGTTGTCGTACGATCCCGGTGGATTCGCGGGGAGTTGAAGCGCGGCTGGGTCGTAAAGATCGGCGATGCTCTTTGGCACAAGCCAAGGAGTGTGAGGCATGTAAAATCCCAGGGTCACGAAGAATTTCCTTCCCTCCTGAATACAGCGTTCCATCGCGGCCATGGCCCCGGTCGCCGAGACTCCGTCCGTGAATTTGGTTGCGTCCCCATCGTAGACCGCAAATGTGGTGTTACCACTGATCCCCTTGACGCCGCTCCAGCTGCTGCTTGACACGAACCGCCCATCCGCAACCAAGGACCTCGGGATCAACTCATCCCACTTTTCCGGATTCTCATCATGCTCGACCTTCCCATAACTGCCGGCCCAATAGCCTTGCGAGCGAAAATACTCCGACATCCAAAGTCGCCCCGGTATGACCTCCTCCGCGCCGGCATTGTTGCTCCCACCCTGATGCACGCCGAGATTCCATGGATGGATGCCGGTGAGAAAAGAGGCGCGCGAAGGGAAGCAAAGCGAGTACTGACAGACGCAGTTGCGATAGGTCACGGACCGCTGGGCGAGCCGGGTCAAATTGGGCGTAATGGCATCCGGATCACCAAAGGGTTCGATCCGGGAATTGAGATCATCGACAATGATGAATAGAACATTGCACTGCGATGATAACTGCTCTGCCTTCACTTCGAGAGGAAGGACGATCGAGGTGAGCAACAGGACGAACCGAATGCTTTTCATTCACTAGTCTTTCCTTGGAATCTACTAGGTGGCAAGAGGATAGTTGATCTGGACCTGTTTGCTAAGCGCGAACTGTTGATAGTAACCTTATTGTATTCAATCTAAGGGGTGTCGCCTTCCGTGGAGCGAGACCCTCTCCCCGCATAAGACCGGCATGATCGGCAAATACGGACCTCAATCAATCAATCCATCGGCCCAAGGCCGCATCCAAGGCCTCCGACTTTTGCACACAGAACTGCGCTCCGCACTCGATCGTCGCTCGCTTGCCCGTTCCGCATTGCAGATGCAGGAGAACGGGCGTCTTGCCGGGATGCGAGGTGAGCACGCTCTGGATTTCCTCCAGATCTTCCACTCCGCTGCGGGCCACCCAGAGGGACAACTCAAGTGGCCCGTTGGCGTTCTTGCCGTTGCCTCCGTTACTCAGTTTGAGTTCCTTCAATCCGCTCCCCATGATCTTGCGCTTCTCGGTCCGATGGTCCACCGAGACCGCCCCCTTGAGGCCGATGACCTTGCCGGTTTCCAGGATCCCGGCCTCGCGGGCCGGGGTGTAGGACTCCGCCCAGCAAAGCACTTCTGAACTCCCCGTGAAGTCCTCGATGGTAAGGATCCCAAACGGCTTCCCAGCTCCCGTGGTGCGATGTTCGATCTGCCGGATCATTCCTGCAAACTGGAAGCGCTCCCGCTTGTCGCTGAGATCGAGGTCATCCAGGAGGCCCAGCTTGCAGAAGCGGTCGGAGTTGAGCAGGGCGCGATACTTGTCGAGCGGATGACCCGTCACGTAGAACCCGAGGAGCTCCTTTTCCTGCTCCAGGCGTTCGTCCTTCGACCACTCCTTCACCTCGCTCTTCACGCCCCTCCCGGTCGAATCAGTGGCCACAAACTCCATGGTATCAAAGAGCCCTCCCTGGCCGGTTTTCTTGTCGCGTTGTGCAGCGCTGGCCGAGGCACAGACGGGTTCGAGGCGCTCGAACATCCCGGCCCGCGTTTCGCGCGTCCAATCCATCGCGCCGGAGCGCACCAGGTTCTCGAGGATGCGCTTGTTGACCACCTTCGTATCGAGCCGGTTGGCGAAATCGTCGAGAGACTCGAATTTCCCACCCTCTTCACGAGCGGAAATCGCCTGCGCCATCGCAGCCCCACCCACATTCTTGATGGCCGCCAATCCGTAGCGAATGGCCATGCGGCCACTGCGTGTCTTCTCCGGGGAGAAACGCAACTGCGAATTGTTCACGTCGGGCGGCAGGATCTCGATGTCCATGTGGTGACACTCCGAGACAAAGACTCCAATCCTATCGGTGTTGGTGATCTCGTTGGAGAGCAGGGCCGCCATGAATTCCACCGGATAGTTGGCCTTCAACCAGGCGGTCCAATAGGAAATGTGGCCGTAGCAGGCGGAGTGGGACTTGTTGAAGCCGTATCCTGCGAAGCTCGCGATCTTGTCGAAGATCTTGTTGGCGAGGCGGGCGTCAATGTCATTCTCGTTCTTGCAGCCCTCCACAAATGTGGCGCGCTGCTTGTCCATCTCGGACTGCTTCTTCTTGCCCATCGCCCGGCGGAGAATGTCCGCACCGCCAAGGGTGTAACCCGCAAGAAGCTTGGCCGCATTCTGCACCTGCTCCTGGTAAATCATCACCCCGTAGGTATCACCGCAGACCTGTTCGAGGAGCGGGTGCTCGTAGTTCACCTCCTTGCGCCCCTCCTTTACCTCGATCATCTCATCGATGAACTGCATGGCGCCCGGGCGATAGAGCGCAAGCAGGTCGATGATGTCGTCGATGCGCCGGATCCCGTAACGACGGCAAGTCTCGGTCATCCCGCCAGATTCCAACTGGAAGACACCCATGGTCTCGCCGCGATTGAGAAGCGCGAGGGTCTTGTCGTCTTCGAGGGAGACCTTGTGAATCTCGAAGTCGGGAACCTGCTTGCGAATGAACTTGGATGCTTCCTGGATCACGGTCAGGTTTTTCAACCCGAGAAAGTCCATCTTGAGCAGCCCGACCTCCGTGATGGCGCCCATGTCGTACTGGGTGACCACTTCCCCTTCGTTGCCCCGGGTGAGGGGGACGTGTTCGTCGAGGGGGCGGTCGCCGATCACCACGCCGGCTGCGTGCACGCCCACATTGCGGGTCAGCCCCTCCAACTTGGTGGCGTAATCCCAGAGTTCGCGATAGGTGCTGCTCTGTTCAATGATTTCCCGAAGGTCGGCCTTGGCCTTGTATTCATCCTTCAACTTCACCCCCGGACGAGCCTCGATCATCTTGGCAATCCGGTCCGCTTCCCCGTAGCTCACTCCCATCACCCGCGCCACGTCCCGAATCACGCTCTTGGCACCCAGGGTGCCGTAGGTGATGATGTGCGAGACACAACGCTCGCCGTACTTCTGCCGCACGTACTCGATTACCTCCGGACGGCGAGTCTGGCAGAAGTCGATATCAACGTCGGGAGGGCTCACCCGCTCGGGATTGAGGAAGCGCTCGAAGAGGAGACCGAAACGAATCGGGCAAATATCGGTGATCCCCAGGGTGTAGGCCACCAGCGAACCGGCCGCCGACCCCCGCCCGGGACCAACCGGGATTTCCCGCTCCTTGGCCCAGTTGATGAAGTCGGCCGTGATCAGGAAGTAACTGGCGAAGCCGAGATCGTTGATGGTCTTGATTTCGTATTCCAGCCGCTCACGAAGTTCCGCATCGCTGTCGGCCCTTTCCTTGCCGTATCGCACCTCCAGCCCCTCGAAACACTGCTGGCGAATGTACTCTTCGCGACAGATGCCACCCGGTGCCTCGAAATTGGGATACTTCTCGGAGCTCGTGGCATCGAGACTCAGTTCCACGTTGCACCGTTCCGCAATCTCCAGGGTGTGATCGCAGGCTTCCGGAATGTCTGCGAAGAGCTCCCGCATCTCCTCCGCGGTTTTGAAGTAAACCTCCTCGGGATAGCGCATGCGGTTTTCGTCAAAGACCAACTTGCCGGTCCCGATGCAGATCATCACGTCGTGGGCATCGTGATCACTGCGACTGAGAAAGTGGACGTCGTTGGCGGCCACCGTCTTGAGGTCAAGTTCGCGCGCGAGCTCAATGAGCTGCGGCTTCACTTCCTGTTGCGCCTCCAAGCCATGATCGTGAATCTCCACGTAGAGATTCTCCTTCCCGAAAATGTCGCGCAGTTCTTCCAGCGTCTCGCGCGCCTTGTCGCGCTGACCCTGCAACAACCACTCGTTCACGGGACCCGCGATGCAGCCGCTCAGGCAGATGATCCCCTCGGCGTGCTCAAGCATTTCCTTTCGGTCCACGCGCGGCTTGCCGTAGTACTGTCCATCGAGATGCCCCTTGGTGACCAATTGCACGAGGTTCTTCCAACCGGTGTTATTCTCCGCCAGGAGGGTGAGGTGGGTGGCGCGCTTGCGGCCGGGGATCTCCTTCTTGTCCACCAGGGACTCGGGGGCGAGATAGATTTCGCAACCCAGGATGGGCTTCACACCATGATCGCGCGCGGCTCCATAGAACTCGATCGCTCCGTAGAGATTGCCGTGGTCCGTCATCGCCACCGCCGGCATTCCCAGCTCCGCCGCGCGGGCCGCAGCCTCCTTACATCTCACCGCTCCATCAAGCGTCGAGTACTCCGTATGCAAATGAAGATGAACAAACGACCGACCCATGCCCGGGGCCCAGCATAGACCAGTGCCGGGTGGCGGCAATTCCGAAGCGGACCCAGGGTGAAGATTTCATTTTAAAAATTCTGTTCATCCTTTACTTGGAGAACTTGAAACATGTCGGAATGGGACCCCGCTCCCCTGGCCGGCGGTGACCCGTGAGGCCGCGCTGATCGGAAAGATATCCTGATAAACCGTCGTTACCAGCTGCAGGAAAAACCCCTACCCCAAGTTTTCGCTGGCCAGACTGCCAATTGACCCCACTTTTTTCCCCATGAAGATGTTCCTCCTGCGCCCCCTTGCAGCTGTCGTCCTCCTTTGCTGCTCCGCAACATTTGTCGTCGCGGACGACAAGGACACGGACGAGAAGAAGGAAGAGACGCCCAAACACAAGGATTACCGCAATTTTACCGCCAAGAACGGCAAGTCGCTCGAGGCCAGGGTGCTCACTCGTATCGATGACGAACGCTACAAGGTCGAAACGCCGGAGGGGAAAGTCTTTACTCTCAACATCAACTCCCTGAGCAAATCCGACGCACGCTTCCTCGAGTTCTGGGAGCCGGACGCCATTCTCGATCTCACCACCGCCGACCTCGCCGACGTCCTGGAGAAGATGAGCTACAGTTCGCTGGCACTCACCTCCAGTGGAGACCGCTTTTTTGTCACCGCCACGGTCGACGGCAAGGAAGCGAAGTTCATCCTCGATCCCAGCCGGAAGTTTTCGTCCCTCGATCCCGAAGCCGCAAAGGAGATCGGGATGAAGCTCGAACAGGGTGGAGTCAACTTCACCTCCAACGGGAAGACCGTGCGCTCCCAGAAGGGAACCGCCAAGGTCTTCAAGATCGGGGAGGTCGAAGTGAAGTCGCACAGCTTTGAGGTCCTCTCAAGTTCCTTCATGTTCCGGAGTGTTCCCGCCAACACGGCAGGCTCCATCGGGACCGATCTGTTCAAGAAACTCAACGCCCTCGTCGACTATGATGGCAAGCGCCTCTTCGTGAAGGGGGATGAGTAGAGCGGGCCGCCTTGAATCCCTGCTTTCGCTCCCGCTACTTTCATGACTCCGACGCGCGCACCGCCTTCAAGAGTTTCGTCTTCGCCATCCACGGGTTGAATCTTTCGCTCTGGGACGATGAAGGCTACCGGGATGACCACTACATCCCGTTCTAGTTCTTCGTGGAAGGCGAACTGGTCGCCAGCGCCTGTCTCTACTCGCTCCCCATGACCGTCAAGGGCACGGAACGCCGGGTGGCGCAAATCTCCTCGGTCGGCACTCTGCCCTCCTATCGCCGGCGCGGCCCGAATCGCGAACTCACCCGGCGGGCGCAGGAGTGGGCCCGCCAACACGACCACGCCCTTCACCTTTCTCTTCGCGGACGAAGAGGCCATCCCCTTCTGCGAGGCCTGCGCATTTCCCGCGGCGCCCCAGGATCGCTTCTTCTGCAGTCCTCCGCCCGTCACTCCCATCGATCAACGGGTCAGCCTCGAGGTCGGGTGCAGGGATGACCGGGCACGCCTGGCCGAGTTCATCGCCTCCCGCACGCCGGTCTCGCACCTTCTCGGTCACAACTCATTCGGCTGCTGATGTTTCACATGCTCTACACCCTGCGCGACTACCTGAGCTATCTTCCTGACCTCAACCTCATCGTCTCCGCGCACCCGAAGGGAGACACCCTCTTCATCCACGACCTCATCGGCCCCGAAATCCCGACCTTTGCCGTGCTGCAACCCTTACCTGCAAATGCCCGGCATCGAACACTGCGAGTTTGGTTTCGTTCCCGACCGCCTCACGGTGAACGTCGGCACCAAAGCCGACGACAACGGAGACGGCACTCATGTTGATGGGCACTTCCCGCTCACTGGGACCGCCTTTCGTTTTCCTTCCACCGCGCACGCATAGCGCTCTCATCGCCAGCTCGAAAACGGGAAATCATCGTTCGCCATTTGTGGCCCGGAGCTTCATCCTCCGGCCATGGAATTCACCCCGCTGCGCTTCACGGAATACGAACCTTCCGAGATGCAGCGGCGCGCCGCGGAGTTCTCAAGGGAGCTCGCAGAACGCCGCACCATCCGCGCCTTTTCCGAACGGCCCATTCCGGAAGATGTCATCGAACACTGCCTCTCCACCGCGAACACCGCCCCCAGTGGCGCCAACATGCAACCCTGGCATTTCGCCCTCGTGCGCAGCCCGGAAACGAAACGCAGTCTCCGGGAAGCAGCCGAAAAAGAAGAGCAGGCCTTCTACGGGGAGCGCGCCCCGGAAGAGTGGCTGGAAGCGCTCAAGGCGTTCGGCACGGACAGCAAAAAGCCCTTTCTTGAAAAGGCCCCCCTCCTCATTGCGGTTTTTCAGAAGAACCGGATCATTCACTCCGACGGTTCCGAATTGATCACCTACTATCCGAAGGAATCGGTGGGCATCGCGACGGGTTTTCTCATCGCGGCCCTTCATCATGCCGGCCTTGCGACCCTCACCCACACGCCCAGCCCGATGGCTTTCCTCAACCAACTTCTCGACCGCCCCACCTCTGAAAAACCCTTCCTCCTCCTGGTTACCGGCTACCCCGCACCGCACTGCCAGGTCCCGGCTCTCATCAAGCTCCCGCTTTCAGATGTAACCAGCGAGCACTGAATCACGTCGAATAGAGTGACCCCCACTCCCGAATCTGCTCGAGTGACTTGAGTATTCCGCGAACCGCAGTATAGGTTTTCTAAGCGATGCGCACCGCCTCCCTCCCCCTTGCCATCGCCGCCGGCTTGATCGCCTGGAGTTGCCAGCCGGTCGCCCGGGCGGATGACCACGCGCATCCTTGGGAGAAGGCCGCGGCGAGCAAGGACTCCTCCGCGGACTGGAAACTCCTCCTCGCATCCCTCTCCCTCGGCAAGGAGGATCGCGCCCTCCTCGAGCGACTCCGTCCCTACCTCGCTGCCGAAATCTACCACGCCCTCGATCCGGTCCAACGGAAGTTTCTCCTCCGCTATGCAAGGAACCGTTTTGAGGGGGACTCCCCGCTCGCGCGCTGCTGGTCTCCGGATACTCCCAATCATATTCTCCTCGCCTATCACGCAGTCGAGGAAGCTGCCCAAGCCGGAACAACGGAAGCTCCCCGCAAGGCCAACCAGTTCTTCCAACGCTGGAGCCGGACCGCCACCAACGGCTCCGGACAAAATGTGCAGGGCCGGCCCATCACTCTGACGTGGAGCATCGTGCCCGACAACACGCCCGTCCACAGCGACCCTACCATCGGCGACAGCTCCGATCCCAGCAACCTGCGGGCCCGCCTCGCAGAGATCTACGGCGGCGACACCGGCGCGCCCGAGAATCAGCCGTGGTTCCACATCTTCCAGGATGTGTTCGCAAACATCTCCGCGCAGACCGGTATCAACTACCTCTACGAACCCAACGACGATGGCCGGCAACTCGGAGCCCCTTTCCCTGGAATCCTGGGAACCCGGGGAGACATTCGCCTGAGCGGTCACGACATCGACGGCGACCGATCCACCCTCGCCTACACCTACTTTCCCGACAAGGGCGACATGGTGATCGATACCAACGACAATTGGTTCGAGAACCTCACCAACAACTCGATCCGTCTCGCCAACACCGTCGCCCACGAACACGGTCACGGGATCGGGATGGAACACGTCTGTCCCATCGATCATACCAAGCTCCTCGAGCCGTTTATCAACACCAGTTTCCGCGGCCTGCAGTTCGATGATATCTACACCTTGCAACGGTGGTACGGAGACCCCTTTGAGCAACACGGCAACGTCCGCGACAACGACTCCGTTCCCCGCGCCAGGCCTCTCCCCGTCTCCGCCGGGTCGCCCTTCGGGTTCGAGTGGCTGAGCATCGATGACAACACGGACGTGGACTACTACTCGGTCATGCTCTCCGCCGGATCACAATTCACCGCCCGGGTCATTCCGAGCAGCCAGATTTACCTGGAAGGAGCCCAATCCCACATGGGAGGTTGCCCGAGCGGGACTCCCTTCGATTCCACGGCCAATCACAATCTCACTCTCGAGCTCCTCGACCAGGGTTCCAACGTGATCGCCTCGGCCACCGCCAACCCGGCCGGCCAGCTCGAGGAGATCGTCGGTTTCGTCGTGCCCTCCAGCGGAAGACACTACCTCCGCGTGGATGGCGGGGCAGCCGATCTCGCCCAGCTTTACCGGCTCGAAGTGGAGGTCGCCTCGGCCGCGGTTGCCATCGCCCTGCAAGATCGCACCATCGTCGCAGAGTCCCACGCGCCCGCGAACGGCAAGATCGAGCCGGGCGAAACGATCGAACTGGAGGTCACCCTCATCAACAACGGCAGCCAGAACGGTGAGAATGTGCAGGCGACCCTCACGGGGCCGCCGGGGTTCACCGGCTTCACGACAGATCAAGCCTACGGCCTCCTTCCCCCAACTACTCCCATGACGCGAAGCTTCATCTTCGCGCTCGAGGGCGACTGCGGGGAAGGGCTGCCCCTGCAACTTTCCGTCACCGCCGACGGAGGCTTCGCCAGGATCTTTCCCCTCCGCATGTCGCTTGGAACAACTTCCACCATTCTGACCGAGTCGTTTGACACCACCGGCGGCCCGAGTCTCCCGGTCGGGTGGACCTCGAGTGTTACCAGTTCCGGAGGCGGATGGGATCTCTCCACCGAGCAAATCGACTCTCCGGCTTACTCGGTTTTCGCAGAGGATCTCCCGAGCCTGGGAACTTCCGCCCTCACGACACCCTCTCTCACCCTCGGCGCCCTGGGTGGAGTCCTCCGCTTCCGCCACAACTTCGACACTGAAGCGCACATCGTCAACGAGAGGGTCGGCTACGACGGAGGAGTCCTTGAGATTTCCGTCGATGGCGGCGCCTGGCAGGACATCCTCACTGCCGGTGCACAATTCATGCGGGGCGGCTACAACCGCACGCTGAGTCGCGGGTTCCAAAACCCGCTGCCCAATCGCCCCGCGTGGTCGGGTAACTCCGGAGGATGGATCACCACCGTCGTCAGGCTTCCCCCCACCCTCGGATCGCAACCGATCCAGCTCCGTTGGCGCCTCGGTCACGATACCTCGGTCGCCGAAGAAGGTTGGTTCCTTGACCGCATCGAACTGACCAGCGCTGCCTGCGACGATACCGCACCGGTGGTCAACCTCGCTCTCGACGATGACTCCGCGTCCGAGTTCGCCCCCCTCGACCTCGCGCAGCTGACCTTCTCCACAGATCTGCCCCCCGTCTCCGCTCTCACCATTCCACTCCTCAACAATGGCACCGCCACCCTGGGGCTGGACGCCACGGGGCTGGACAACATCATCCTCCCGGCCGGTCAAACCTCGGTGCAGGTCAGCGTGCACGGCGTCAACGATTTCGAAGTGGAGGGCGACGAAACGCTGGTCCTTTCCATCGATCCGGCGGGCGGACTCTCCCCTGCGGGCCTCCCCACCGCCACCATCACCATCAGCGACACTCCCTACGGGCAGTGGGCGGCCACCACTCTCGGGCTGGGCACTCAAAATGGACCGCTCGAGGATCGCGACCACGATGGCGCGCTCAACCTCGAGGAATACGCCTGGCACACCGACGGCGCCTCGCCGAGCTCCCGGCCGAACCCGGCACCACGCCTGGACGGGGGGTTTTTGCGTGCCGATGCCCCCCTCGCGACTCTCCCCAGCGATGTCTCGCTTCGGGCGGAGGCCTCCACCGACCTCCAATCCTGGGGCCCGAGCGGGATCGAGATCCTTCCTGACGGATTTCGGGTGCCCCTCGGAAACGACTCCCAGCGCTACCTTCGCTTCATCATGGACCTGATTCAGGCCCCCTGAGAGCAACCAAATTTGCATGGGTCGATCTTCCGCTCGCCATCTGGCACAGGAATTGCTAGCAAATGGGAACCAAACACTGCGTCCATGAAGAAAGTCGAAGCAATCATTAAGCCATTCAAACTAGAAGAGGTCAAAGAGGCCTTGGCCGAAGTCGGTGTGCAGGGCATGACCGTCACCGAAGTCAAAGGGTTCGGACGCCAAAAGGGACATACCGAGATCTACCGCGGCAGTGAGTATACCGTCGATTTTCTCCCCAAGGTGAAAATCGAAGTTATCGTCGACGATTCCGAGTCCTCCTCAGTCGCGGAAGCGATCGTGAAGAGCGCCAACACCGGCAAGATCGGGGACGGAAAGGTCTTCATCTCCAACGTCGAGGAAGCCATCCGAATCCGGACCGGCGAAACGGGCGCCGAAGCGGTCTCCGTGAACTAAGCACCCTCAAGATTTTCCAAGCCGGGCTTGCGCATCGCAGGTCCGGCTTTTTTTGTGCGCGGCGCTTCACCCGGTCTCCATTTCGTCCTTAACTCAAAGCTGTGCTCAGCATCGACCCGGTCCATATCCAGTTCCACATCCCCGCCCAGGATCCCCTGGGCCGCGAGGAGGTGGTGGGAAAGGTCCGCTTCCTCCCTCAACACGTCGAGATCAACTGGCGTCTCAAGGGCAACGTCTTCGTGGGGGGCAAGGGAGAGATGCACCACATCGAAGTGCCCTACGGCGAAATCGAACACGTCGAGCTGGTTCGCAAGTGGTGGCGCCTCCGTCGCCTCATCCTGCGAATCTCCAACCCCGCACTCGTGAAGGAGATTCCCGGGATCGAGATGGGTAAAATGACCCTTGAGATCGACAAGCGCTCGCGCGAGGAAGCCATGAAGCTCGAAGGCCTCATCGACTTCAAGCGCTCGGTCTTCCTCCTCGACGAGCACGAGACCCGGTTGGCGGCCATGAAGAACGAAGGCTAGCCCGCGGATCCTGCGGCGCGCGGGCATCCTTCTTGCGCCCTCTCCATCCCTCTGCTTGTCTGCACAGATGAACTCTCGCCCCTTCCGACACTCCGGCTCCCGCACCCTGATGATCAGCACCGTCCTGCTGGTCGCGGCCGGCACCTTCGCCTCCATGGCTGTCATTCCCTTTGGCGCCGGCAAGAGGGCTCGCTTGGCGCGGGATATGAACAATGTCCGCCAGGTCAAGTTTGCCATCGACGGATTTGCTGCCGACTTTGACGGACAATATCCCAACAAGGATACCGGCGAGAAGTTGGTCAAGGGTGGCACCGGCACCAAGTTCTCCAACGACTACTTCCGCCAGCTTTTCCTAGCCGGCGCAACGGAGTCGGAAGAGATCTTCTGGGTGAGCACTGCCTCGGTGTGCAGCAAGAAGAAACCCGATGATGTGGTTGGGAAGGGAGGGAAGGTGGTCCCTGCTGAGATCCTCAGGGCGGGGGACTGCGGCTGGGCCTACATAAGAAAGCAGACCAATACCTCCAACATCTCACGTCCCCTTCTCCTCAACGCTTACAGCTCAACCAAGAAAGAGTTTGAGAAGAAACTCTATGACGGAAAAATTGCCGTCCTCCGCATCGACGGCTCGGTCAAGGTCATTCAAATCGACGCCCAGGGACACCTCAGCTCGCAGGGAGAAGATCTCCTCTCCGGCAAATCACGGCCCTGGAAGAAGTCCGGCGAGGATCCCGCCAAGCTTCTCATCCAACCCAAACCGGCGAACTAACCGGCCTCATTCTCCGCGAGCCCTCCGACTTACGGAACAATCACCACCCGGTCACCAGTCTTGGTGATCTTCCAGAGCTTGGAGGCATCGCCGCGCGGCACGCGCAGGCAGCCGTGGGAGGCTGGGCGGCTGGGGCAGTAGCCTTCGTGGAACCCGAAGTCTCCGCAGCTGAGCCGCTGGAAGTAAGGCATCTTGGCACCCTTGTAGACATTGGAGACGTGCTGCCGGATCTTGTTCGTGATCACGAACTCTCCCGTCTTGGTGCGGAAGCCCTCTTTCCCGGTGGAAACCCTGGTCGTGAAGATGGTGCTGCCGTCGCTCGCGTAGACCCACGCTCTCTGCTCGGAGAGATCCACTTTCAACCAGCGCTCTTCGTGGTCGGGATCGGTGTCCAGAAGAAGCTGCATCATCTTGACGTCGTCGCGTCGCGAGGCAAAGCCGATCGGATAATAGGCGCGGCGCTTGGTCCAGACGTGCTTGCGCGCGCCGGCCGCGAGGAGGACCCGCGCCAGCTCCAGGTTTCCGCTGTCGGCCGCCGCCATGATCGGAGTGATCCGACTATCCCGCTTGAACTGCCACTTCAAGTAGCCCACATCGCGGACCTTCTCGAGGAAGGCCGACGAGACCGGGTCTGCAAAGGGCACGTTCGGATCGACTCCCGCTTCGAGGAGAAGCTTGGCCAGATCGGCCCGGTCCATTGCCACCGCGAGGTGCAGGGCTGATTGCCCTTCGCGCCCACGCTGGTCGATGGCCGCACCCGCTCCGAGGAGCTTCGCCACCAAATCCGCGTGTCCTTCCCGCACGGCCGCCACCAGCACCGGATCCTTGGAGTATTCGTTGGGATCGAATCCGTGCGCGAGAAGGAACGAAATGGTCTCCCGATCACCTTCCACCACCGCGTTGTACAAAGAGGGCCCGGAATGGGCGCCGTGTTGCAAGAGCAGCTTCGCCTTCGTGAACTCGCGCTTGGCGATGAGGACATCAATCGCGAAGCGTCCGTCCGGTCCCCGCGAGTCTGGATCGGCTCCGGCTTCCAGGAGAGCCTGCAACTGCTCGCTTGAAGAGCCCATCGCGAGGGCGAGGTCCATCGCGGTCCGTCCCTTGGCACCCTTCGCGTTGACGTTCGCGCCATGTGCCAGCAAGGTCCACACCGCCTTCAAGTCTCCACGTTGCGGGGCAAGGTGCAATGGTTCCCAGCCCGTCGGGTGCCTGAAACCGGCCGAAGCACCGTGCTCGAGGAGCGCGGGAAGCATCTCCGCGCGACCTTCCAGCACCGCGAGGTGCACCGCGGTCTCGCCCTTTCCGTTGATGGCGTTCAGATCCAACCCATGTTTCCAAAAGAGCCGAAGCAGTTCGTCATTCCTTCCGCGCACCAGGGCATGGACCAGGGAATCGCCCGCCGCGTTGCGGGCATCGGTCTGCACTCCACTGGCGACCAAACGCTCCACCATCCAGTCGGCTCCGCGCTCGGTGGCATGAAAAATCAGGGGGGTCTTCTCAGAATCGGTCGACCACTTCGAGGCGCCGGCATCGAGGAGCAATTTCGCCGATGCGGTGCGACCACTCTTCATCGCATCAGCCACCACGTGTCCACCTTCCGCATTCCTGGTATTGGGATCGACCCCGCGGTCAATCAGCCGGGTCACCACCGAGGTCTCTCCCGCGCGCACTGCATAGCCGAGAACGGAATCGCCCTTTGCATCGGTGGCGCTGAGATTGGCGCCCGCATCGATCAGGTCTTCCGCAAGGGCTGGACGGCCCGCATGAAGAGCCCGCATCAAGGGCGTGCGCCCAGCCGAGTCCCTGACGTTTGGATCCACTGCTGAGCGTAAAAGCAGCACTGCGATCTCCCGGTCGCCGCGCATCACCGCATCGATCAGGGAAGCCGACTCCACCGGCACCGCACGCTTGGTCAGGGCAGCCCGCGCCGACAATTCTCCCTGTGGTCCATGACCATGCAAGAATGCGGTGAGGGAGGCCACGAGCGCCAACAACGCCAACAGAGAGAGGGAGGAGTGCATGAACGGAGTGCGACGTGTTAAACGGTAACTTTCAGCATACTCAATCCCCCCACTTTGCGCAATCTCCCGCTACTTCGTTAAGTCCTCCTAGATAACGACCTGGAATTCCTAGAGTGCAGAGCAAAAATGGCGGTGGACTCGGGATGCAAGAGCCATGATTTCGGCGTTCAAGCCCACGGGATGATTCTCAAATAATTCTCAAAGAGCACACGCACAGGAGCTCTCACCCTTCCCCCATCCCGCCTCCAGCATCCAGCATCGCGCATCGCGCCCCTTACCCAAACACCTCTGCAATCCTCCCGCACACGATCTCCACGTTCTCGCGTGAGTTGAAGGCCGAGATTCGGAAGTAGCCTTCTCCGGCTGCACCGAAGCCAGCTCCCGGAGTGACCACCACCTGGGCCTCCTGCAGCATCTTGTCGAACATCGCCCAACTGTCCACCCCCTCGGGGCACTTCACCCAGACGTAAGGCGAATGCTCGCCGCCGTAGACCGTCAGCCCACACTGTTCACAGGCTTCCTTCAGAAGAGAGGCATTGCCCATGTAGTGCGCGACCAGCTTCTTGATCTGGGCCTTGCCTTCCACCGAGTAGAGGGCTTCCGCCGCGCGTTGCACCGGGTAGCTCACGCCGTTGAACTTGGTCGAGTGACGCCGCGACCAGAGTCCATGCAAAGCCACGCGCTCTCCGCTCTCCGTCGATCCGGTCAGATCCTTCGGAACAACGATGAACGCGCAGCGCGTCCCCGTGAATCCCCCGTTCTTGGAAAATGAGCGAAACTCGATCGCACACTCCCTGGCTCCCTCGATTTCGTAAATCGAGCGCGGCAACTCGGAGTCCTGGATGTAAGCTTCGTAGGCGGCATCGTAGAGAATGATGGCGTCGTTCTCGCGGGCGTAATCGACCCAGCCCTGCAACTGTTCCCTGGTCGCCACTGTGCCAGTCGGGTTGTTCGGATAGCACAGGTAGATCAAGTCCACCCGCTCGTTCGGCAACGCGGGAGTAAAGTCGTTGTCCGCGGTGCAAGGCAGGTAGATGAGCCCCTCGAAACGACCGTTCTCGTCCGCTTCGCCGGTGTTGCCCGCCATCACGTTGGTATCGACGTAGACCGGGTAGACCGGATCGGTGATCGCGATCTTCAACCCGTCACCAAAGATATCGAGAATGTTTCCGGTGTCGCACTTCGAGCCATCCGAAACGAAGATCTCGCCCGCATCGATGCCGAGTCCGTGGTAGGAGTTTTGTGCGATCGCCTCGCGCAGAAAATCGTAACCCTGCTCCGGTCCGTATCCACGAAAGCTCGCGCGCTCACCCAGTTCATCAACCGCTTCCTTCATCGCGGTGCGCGCGGCGAGAGGCAACGGTTCGGTCACATCACCGATCCCGCAACGGATCAATTTCTTCGCCTTCCCGGGCTCCTCTTCCGTAAACACCCGCACCCGCCGGGCAATCTCGGGAAAGAGATAGCCGGCCTTCAGCTTCAGGAAATTCTCGTTAACACGCGCCATGGCGCGCACCGTGTAACGGGCGGCCGGGCTCACCGCAAGTCTCAGCCCACTCAATCTGGCTTCACTCCTCGGTTTCATTCGCCGCCGCTGGAGTGTGAGGAGCGATGTTCTCCAACTCCCCGCCGATGTCCTCCAACCAGGCCACAAACGGCTTCCAATCGTCACCATTTTGCTCGCGCACGCGTCTCATCAGTTCGGGTCCAT
>JAYGGC010000228.1:0-5919 GCA_046581525.1 Roseibacillus sp.
GACAGGTGGTGGTGGCCGTGCTTCACCCTGGACCGATCTCCGTCAATGGCCCTCAAGGTCCCCATGGCGACCAAGGACTAACACTCTCACCCATCAACAACGGGAATGGGAACACCGATCCTGAGAGCAATTACACCGACCTTGCGTCGGCGATGATCAACACGAACGGACCAGTGGTTCTCAACTACTCCTTCACGAATCTGAGTGGGCCTGACCTTACCAAGATCGAAGGAGAAGAGGTTTGGTCCGTCTATGCTCTCGGCGGCGGAGACAATGGAAACCCGCTTTTGGAAGGAGAGACGCTTGAGTCGACGACTCTTCAGGCCTGCCCCATTGCAGATGCCACCTTCTCCGGCATCGGCACCGTGCATGCCTACGAGAAGATTCCGACTATCACGGTCACTCTGAACGACCTCTACCGGGAGAGCACAACAATTTGTCCGGGTTTATGCTGGAGAGCCCACCGCCGATCCGGAGGGGCCCAGCGACGTATCGACCAGCTACGTGATCATCCAGGACTCCATTCCTCAGAACCGGGTCCTGACTTTGGACGACCTCGATCGCTATTTTCCTCGAGCGGGTGCCTATACCAGGGAAGTTCTCCACACCACGCCTTTCGGAACCGAAGTTCTCGCTAGGGTCCACCCGATCACCGTTGAGCGCACGCTCTCGTTCCGTGGCTCGGTCTTTACCGCCGATTGGTAGAGTAGCAATCAATCTCAGTGGTCCTGTCCGTGAGGGGGGCCCTTCAAGGAAGCGCAGGTGTCGAGGGGACACGGGCGCTTTTTTTGAATCCAAAAGAGGCCTTCGCACCAGCTCTCCGATGGGCTTCGGGCACAATACTTTAGCCTTCAGGGCGTTAGGACTCATTCGGGACGCTGGAAGAGCGGGATGCGCCCGCGGAATACTCAAGTTTTTTAAATAATTAAGTTGCAATGACAGTAGATTATCAATAATTATTCAGCTCCCCTTGGGAAGTTCACTCACACCACGCAGATGAATTACGTAAATAAGGCAGTCCTCGCCATGATGCTCTCCGCGAGCGTTCTCGGTGTTCGCGCACAAGGCGAGCACGGTGACCCCTACGAGCCAGTAGGGGACCTGACGGTAACCCCCACGATTGTCCAGCCTGGGGTTCATCCCCAGATGTTCTGGAACATCGAGTATCCCGAGATGGTCGAAGATCTTGTTGATGTAGGGAACAACAGCGAGGTTTACACCAACAAGGATCTTCGGGTGAAGGTCCGCATGGTCGGGGTCGCCTTCCAATCGGGCAAGGTTCCGCTGCCCACGGCCCTTTGGATCCGAGTGGGAGGGGGCTCTTGGCAACTCCTGTTCTACGGTCGCTACTATGATGTCAATCCCACCCAATTCGTCTTCAACCAGGAAGTGGGCGAGAATACCCGCATCGATTTTGCTGCGCGTGGCAAAGACTCCAGTGGCAGTTGGTATTCCACCCGTTGGACAGCCAGCAGCATGGAGGAGGTAATCGGTCTTCGGAATGGCGAGGAGGTTCCCTACTACGCGCCAGCATACAACCAGGGCGGTATTGAGGACTTTCTCACGCAGTTCATTGCGGACACTGACAATGACGGAAACATGAACGTGGTGCTTGGTCCGCGCGACATGATTTACCTGTTCGAGCTGGCCTCGACCAATCCTGGGGACTGGTGGTTCGATTTGCAGGACCTGGTGGCGGTTGTCACCTTTGATGAGCCCGACAATCCGCCGGCTGACCAAGGCGATCCGAGCGAGGTGGAATATGTCAACTTTATCCGGCAGATCCAGCAGGACAGCGGTGTGGAGTGGGACATTTCCGTCGATGCGAATGGTGAAGTGATTTCCCCTGAGGGTGTCAGCGAAGATGGTTCCTTCTTCCAATTGTGGTCGATCCACACCGATTCGGCGTCTGAGTTTCTCCTCGATGAGCAGTTCGTGACCTCCTACACGCCCAATGCCGCGATTACGATTCAGACCGGGGATCCCTACCAGCCGGTGACTCGGACCCGGACCGACCAGCCGTTCAGGGTCACCTTCAACGTGGACGGTCTTCTTTCGTTAAAGCCTGGGATTCCGCTCGCGGCGCAGCAAGTTGCGATCTCGCACGAGGTCTTTACCTATCCCGGCGGGGCTTACTCCCTGGAAGAGATCGAGGATCCCAATGGGACGACGGTCCTGCAGGGTTACCTCGATCAAAACGGAAGTTCCATGCTCGGCTACTCGGTGACCAACATGATTGCACCTGACCTGACCTCTGCCTCGGGTGAGGAAATCTTCACCATTTCGGCCCTCGCGGGCTATAGCGTTTCTGCAACGGTTCTAGACTCGAAGCGGATTCAGATTTGGCCCATCGCGGAGGGATCCCTCTCCGGACACGATCCAGCCGGTTACTACGAAGACATTCCGAATCTTACCGTGACGCTGACCGATCTCTATCCGGCGAGTAGGACCTATCTGCGCGTTTACTCCGGAGCATCGACCAGCAATCCCAAGGATCCGAAAATCGTTTCGGCGAGCTACGTCCTGATTAACGACTCGATTCCCCAGAACCGGACCTTGTCTCTGGAAGATCTGAACGGCTACTTCACCAAGGAAGGGCTCCACACGATGGAGATTCTCCACCAGACTCCCTTTGGCACGGACCTGCTCTTCAGTTCCATGATCAATGTTGATCGTACCGTGCAGGTGACCGGAACCGTGTTCTCCAAGGAGTAGGCCCGCTCCCGGGGGAACCGACTAAGTTTTCAGATACATGAAAAACACCTTCAAATCCTTCGTCGTCACGACGTTTCGTGCGAAATCGAAGATGGCATCCAATTTTATAGTGCTCCTTCCTGCCATTCTGTTTTCGGTGGCGTTTGCACTCCTCTTCGCGGCTGAATTCCGCAAGAAGCCGTTCGAGGTGAAAGGGGAAGTCAAGGCCAGGCCGACCCATGAGCAGCTTAAGGCGCAGCGCAAGGAGGTCGAGACCGATGGCAGAATCGAGTTGGTAGATGAGCCAATCAAGATGAAGGCGATTCGGAGCGGAAAGACGGAGAGCCTCATCAAGCGTTCGACAATTCTCGCCTACCGCCAAAGTTGGACGATTGTCCCGAAGGAATCTGTTCTGCACGTTCCGAAGCACCTTTCTTCCCGGGTAAATGGGAAGAGGAAGGGCAAGTTGGTCACCTGGAAGAAATTTCTGGAGATGAACCGCGGGTGGCTGCAATTGCAAAACGTGAATATTTCCCAAGCACGCGGCGAAGCGGCCATGGCTGAAGAGTCGGTGAAGGTCTACCAAAGCTCGGGCCGGATTGTGGTAGCAGTCTGCCACAAAGGGCCGATCTCGGTGAAGCCACTGAAAGAACCGGAGGCCGGCAAACTGGCCGAAGGCAGTGGGGCCTTGATCAAGCCAGGTCAGTCCAAGCCTGCATTGAAGTAGCTCAATACTTGAGTTCGGGACCGCATGGGTAGATACTCCCCTCGTGGAGCATGCGGTCCTGCAATTGCAGTTTTCGTTTAATGGAGCGGAGAGGCGCAGAGCCCCCAAGCGGACCGCGCCGAGAGGCGGTGATGTCACCCTCTCCGCACGCGGCAGGGCGCTTTGCTTGGAGCTCAGGCTTCTGGCCATGGCTGAGCGAGTGAGCGTACATTGGAACACCCGGATGCGCTCAACGGCGGGGCGAGCTACCTGGCCCGACGCAATCATCGAGTTGAATCCTGCACTCGATGAGATTTCAGAGAGCGAAGTCGAGCGGACGTTTCTGCACGAGCTGGCACACTTGGTGGCCTACGAACGTGCAGGCAACCGTCGCATTCGACCCCATGGTCCCGAGTGGCGTCGCGCGTGTTGCGATCTCGGAATTCCCGGGGAGAGAGCGGGTCACAGCTTGCCGCTGCCTTCCCGAACGATGCGGCGGAAGTGGCGCTACTTTTGTCCAGGGTGCTGGGCTGTCATTGAGCGGGTCAGGCGCATGCGGGGACATTCGGCCTGCTACACCTGTTGCCTCAAGCACAACCGCGGCGACTACGACGACCGCTTTCGCTTTGTCGAGAAACGCATCGGGGCGTAGCGCAACTACGACCCTGATCCTGCTTTGGGTGGTCCGGCGAGGCGTGGAAATCGTGCCAGGATTTTTGGAGGGAAGGTATTGGGCCATCCTTCATTCACCGAGGGCAGGCCCGAGCGGGAGCGCCCGTGGAGGATCGCGAAATAGAGATCGTCGACCAGGTCACGGACGATTTCCGGATGCTCGGCCTGAAGGTTTTTCGATTCTGCAGGGTCGTCTCCCATGTGGAAAAGTTGGATGGGAGGGAGGGACTTGTCCTTGAGTGCGACGTTTGGCTTGGGCGCTGACCAACCTCCCGAACCTGGACAAAGACAGAGTTTCCATGGGCCTTTGCGAACAGCAAAGGATCCATTGATGGAGTGATGAATCGTGAAGGTCCGGGTTGGAGTACTCCGCTCCGGGTGATCAAGGGCTGCCAGAAATGAGAAGGAATCCTCTGCTGCGTTCTGGGGAATCTTGCTGGCTTCACCCAGGATGTCCGCTGCCGTCGCGAAAAAGTCGGTGGTGCAGACCGTGAGATCATAGGTGGAATTCGGCGCCACCCGGCCAGGCCACCGAACAAGGAATGGCACGCGGTGCCCCCCTTCATAGATGTCGGCCTTGTGTCCCCGCCAGTCGGCATTGGGCTTGTGGCCCTTGGCAACCAGATCGCCGATCTTGGCAGCGGGTGAGCAGCCGTTGTCGGTGGTAAAGAGCACAAAGGTGTTCTCGGCGACCCCCTGCGCGGCCAACTCCTTGATGACCTCGCCCACGACCCAATCGGTCTCCATGACGAAGT
Organism: Roseibacillus sp.; assembly: GCA_046581525.1. Taxonomy (GTDB): domain Bacteria; phylum Verrucomicrobiota; class Verrucomicrobiia; order Verrucomicrobiales; family Akkermansiaceae; genus Roseibacillus_B. The sequence continues at coordinate 4,828 of JAYGGC010000228.1, forward strand.
CTCCGTACTTGCCGAGCGGCGATTTGCCCTGCCATCTCTTGGAGGGCACGATGGGGGTGTGGGGACTGGTGAGGGGCAGATAGAGGAAGAAGGGGGACTTTGCTTCGACTGATGACTTGATGAACGAACGGGATTCACGCGCAAAGTCGCTGAGGCAGTTCCTCGCTTCGAAGTCAGCGGTGGCGGGTCCCTGGCGGTTCCATCCCTTCGAAACGGTGGGGATTCCCACCGGGACGTCATTGCGCAGGTAGAGATAGGGCGCCATGTCGAGGGAGGCGGGGAAGAGAAAGTCGTGGGTGAACCCGAGCTTGAGCGGTCCTTGTTGGGGAGGCTTGGAGAAGTCGATGTTCCAACAAGAGCCCTTGGTAGGACCGGTGGTGGCCTTGGCAGGTTGATCGAGCATGTTCCAATTCAGTCCGAGGTGCCACTTGCCGATCACACAGGTTCGGTATCCCCGGTCCTTCAGAAATCCCGCCACGGTGAGGCGCTTGGGGTCCATGATCGATCGAGCGGGCGGGAAGAGGACATGCTTTTTCAGAGGCGAGCGCCAGTTGTAGCGGCCCGTGAGGATTCCATAGCGAGTCGGCGTGCAGACCGAGGAGGTGGTATGGGCATCCGTGAAACGCATCCCCTCCGCGCGGAGTTTGTCGAGGTGGGGCGTTGCAATTTTTCCCCCTGCGTGTGCGACGTCGCCGTATCCCATGTCATCAGCGAGGATGAAGACGAAGTTCGGTTTGGCGAAGACGCCATGGGCGAGGAGCAGGGAGCAGGTGGCGAGGAGCAGGACTTTCATTTTCTTTTCAGGTGAGGGTGCGTTCATTTCACGATCATCTCGCCCTTCATGAGGATCCAATGCCCGGGGAAGGTGCAGAGATAGGGATAGGTTCCCGGCTTGCTCGGAGCACGGAAGCGGAGGGTCTCGGAGGTGTTTGGGTCGAGGAGCTTGGTGTAATGAAGGATGCGCTTGTCGTTCGGAATGAAGTGTTTCTTCACACCGTCCGGGCTCTTGGCCATTTCGTTGGCCTCCATGCCGATCTCTTCCACGGAGGCTCCCCGGTCGAGGACAAGAAGATTGTGTTGGGTGGCGTCGGG
>JAYGGC010000230.1:0-17729 GCA_046581525.1 Roseibacillus sp.
CTGGTGCAAGTGCTCCAGGCCCTCTGCGAGGCTCCGGCCCGCTGAGATGCAATCTTCCACATCGAGGGCCTCTCCCTCCGCCGCCTTCATGTCACTGCGGAGCGTCCGGGGCTCATACTCCACCGTGTTGATCTCCCGCCCGGTTGTGACGTCATCGCCCAACTCCATCACATAGTAATAGAACGGTTCCCCGGCCTCTTCCGCGCGACCCACGTGGAGGATGTGAACAAGTCCCGGGTGATCGCGCGAGATCGGTTCGTATTTCAGGATCCCCTCGAACTCCCGTTCGAAGCCCCGCTCGTCATCGAAATCGTTGTGCCAGACAGTCTTGACGGCCCGCAGTGCGCCAGTCACGGCGCGGGCAAGCCACACCTCTCCGTAGGCGCCGCCGCCGATCTTCCTCAGAACCTCATGATCAGGAATCGTTGGTTCCGGGCGAACCTTATTTGTCTGCATGCTTTTCGAGTTTCGCCAACTCCCGCTTTAACACCGCACCTACCCGGTGTTTGGCAAGATACACCTGCGCCATGCTCACGCCAAGGTGCTCCTGCACTTTCTTGGCCTCCCATTGCTTGACGACATAGTAATGAAATATCTGGTACTGCTTGGGTGAAACCTGCGCCTTCACGCGCGCAAGTGCCGCGTCCGCCAGGTTCTTCTTCCACTCCACATCCCACATCCGCTCCAGGAGATCTCCCTTGGGGTCCTCGAAGCGGTCGATGACTGCCGTCTTGCGATCGTCCTCCCACTCCGCGCCCGCCATCGCGGTGTCCTTCTTGCGCTTGCGAAACTGATCATTGATGCGCCACCGTGTCATGTTCATGAGCCAGGTCTTGAAGGACCCCTGCTCCGGGTCATAGAGCCGCTTCTTGCTCTGCTTGGCGATCGAGAGGATGGTCTCCTGCACAACGTCAAAGGCCTCGTCCGAGCGCAAGCCGGCCTTGAGACCGACCGAGTAGATGAGGCGCCAGTAGGTTTGATAAAACTCATCCCACGTCCGCTGGTCATCCCAATTCTCCAAACGCGCAATCAGGCTCTTTCGCGTCCGTTCGTAGGCTTGCTCGACGCCCTTCTTCTGCCCTTTGGCTGCATCGTCGGCTCCCTTGCGTGTGGTCTCTCTAGGCATTAGGGGACTCATACCACAGAGCGGCACCAATGTCTTTCGCCACCTCAAAAATATTGATAACTATCTTACTATCAAAGACTCCAAACTTTATTGAAAGTCATTGCGTCTCGCCCGACAGGTCCTTAGCTTCTGGATTGAGTTCCCCTCTCCCCCACCCAGGCACCTCACCCGCCTCAATGGACCCAGATCTGTGTCCCGATAGCCCATGGACCCCCCGCTGAATCCCTCGCAACAGGTCGAACGAATCCGCGAGATTCTCATCGGCCGCCAGATGACCCAGGTCGAGGATCGCCTTCGCACCCTGGAAGGGGCAGTCACTTCACAGGGGGCCCTCGTCGGCGAGCAGGTCGTCCAGAAAGTCCAGAGCGGCCAGGCCGCCGTGCTGGAGGAGACCCAGCAACTGCGCCAACAACTCCAACAGGAGAGCCAGTTTCGCAGCACCCAGATCGATCGTCTGGGCAAACAGCTGGAAGCGACCTGTCGCGACATCCATCAACACGACCAGGAGCTTCAGCAGAACCTGAGCGCACATCTTGAGAAAGTGAGCTCTGCCATGGCTGCCCGCATCGATGCGCGCGTCCGCGAAATCCTCCAGCATCTCCAGACCGAGATCGTCCAGTGGAAGCGCCAGGTCGATCGCGAGGTACAAACCGTCCGCGAAGACAGCGTCAGTCGAGCCGAGCTCAAGAGTCGCTTTGCCCGTCTCGCCAGCGCAGCCATGGAAGACGACCCCAAGCCGGATGATGGCTTCCTGATCTGAACACCTCGCGCCCTTTCGCCGTGACTGAACTCCCCACGCCGCCCTTTCCCGAGCTGCATGCTCTGGATCGGATTCGGCCGGTCCTGAGCCTCGCCGATCTTCTGAGGGGCGCGCATGCCTCGAGCCTCCCCCTTCCCGCCGCTCCCTTTCCGAGCACGGCACGAGCACCCCTGCTCAGCGTCCCGCGCTTCCCCACCTCCGAGGCTCCGGGCGTGGATCCTGAACCGGAGCCTCCCAGGCAACCGGAGCCTCCCAGCGTGCCCGCAAGAGATTCGCCAGTGGCAAACGATCCGGAGGAGACCATGGAAGAAACTCTCGCGGCTCTCATGGCGGACGACCTCCAATCGTCGCAAGCTCACTCCGGAGAGAACACGGAACCGCCGTCCCCCGAAGCAGGTGCAGAGGCCGCGGCGGGAGCAACCGACAAGGACCTCGCCGAGGCCTTGCAGCCCGTGATGGAAGGCGCCCTCAACAGGGCGCTCTACGGACCTGAGAACGGCCTGCACATCGTCCTCGAGCCCATGCTTCGCAGCACCGTGCGCCGCGCCATCGCAGAGCAAATGGACAGCTCCCGCCAGTTCCGTCAGCTCGGGGCTATGGATCGGCTCGCCTTCCGCCTCCTGGCTCTCTTCACCTCACGCACCTATGACGACATCGTCTTCGAGCGCACTCATCGCTACCAGGTGGAAGAAGCCTACCTGCTCCGTCGGGAGGACAGGAGCCTCGTTTCGTATGCTCATCACGATCCCGGCTGCCATGTTTCCCCGCGGCGGGTCCAGGAGCGGATCCGCGATCTCAATTCCAAACTCCAGGCCACGGACGGCAGCGTGGAATCCTCCTTCGATCTGCCCAAGCACCGCCTCGCACTCGTCCGGGAAGGCCAATTCAGCTACCTGGTCGCCGTCCTCCGCGGTCGCTCCAACGCTCTGGTCCGTGCCGATCTCGATTACGTTCTCCGGCAGGCGGAAGAGCGCTTTGGCGCACGCCTGGGGACCAAAACGGACGCCTTCTTCCGCGTTCTCCAACCTATTCTCGAAGGTTGCCTTCTCATTCAGTCTCCCGCTCCTCCCCATTGAGGAGGACCGACCACGGGGATCCAGCCGCGCGCAGAGTTGGGGAGAACAGATCGAGCGACTTTCCCCCTTCGAGTGTTGCCTCTTGACCGCTCACCTTCATCCCACTACCTAACGCCATGTCGTTTGAGGAGCTTGGGCTCTCCAAGGAGGTCCTCCAGGCCGTCGAAGAGTCCGGTTACACCACCCCTACTCCCATCCAGGAGCAAGGAATTCCACTTATTCTCGAGGGCCGTGATGTCATTGGGGCCTCCCAGACCGGAACCGGAAAGACCGCCGCCTTTGCCCTTCCGACCCTGAGCAAATTCGAACCCATCGGGAAGCCGCAGTGCCTGGTGCTCGAACCAACGCGCGAACTCGCCCACCAGGTCTCCGAGGCCTTTGAACACTACGGCAAGCACACCGGGTTCAAAGTCGCCCTTCTGCATGGCGGCGTAGGCTACGGAACGCAGGCCAGTCAACTCGAAGCCGGCGCCGATATTGTCGTGGCCACCCCGGGGCGACTCATCGATATGTTCTACCGCGGGATCATGCGCTTCCGCGATATCAAGGTTCTGATCCTCGATGAGGTCGACCGCATGCTCGACATGGGATTCCTCCCGGACGTGAAGAAGATCGTCAACGTCTGCCCCTGGGACGAACGGCAGACTCTCTTCTTCTCGGCCACCATGCCCCCTGCCATCCAAACCTTCGCGGAATGGTGTCTCAACGATCCAATCGAAGTCGAGATCGCACGGCGGGAAATCCCCTCCACGGTCACCCATGCATTTTACCCCGTCGCCATGAACCAGCGCGACGACCTCCTCCTCGCCCTCCTCGAGAAGACCGACTACCACAGCGTGATGATCTTTACCCGTACGCGGAAGGAGGCCGACTCCGTGGCAAGTATTCTCAAGCAACAGGGAACCGCCAAGGTTGCCGTGATGCATTCCGACATCAAGCAGACCGACCGCATGAAGGCTCTCAAGGGATTCAAAGAGGGCACTTACGAAGTACTGGTGGCCACCGATGTGGCTGCCCGCGGAATCGACATCTCCAACGTCACCCACGTCATCAACTACCGCGTTCCAGAGAATGCGGAAGACTACGTGCATCGCATCGGCCGGACCGGACGGGCAGAACAGGAGGGCGACGCCTTCACCCTGCTCACGGCCGACGAACTCGACTTCGCCACCTCGGTGGAACGCTTTATCGACAAGCAGATTGCGCGCCGGAAGCTCGATGGCTTCGCCTACACCTACACCGCCCTCCTCGACGACCAGCCAGCCAAGCCCATTCGGCGACCCAGGCGCCCTGCAGGCCGCAAGCGTCGATAATTCCGGGCGAGTCCCGCCTTTGCCTTCGCTCCGATTCAGGCTACTATTCGCACACCGCCGTGCGCATTCTCGCCATTGATCCAGCCATCCGCAACACAGGCTTTGCCGTTATCGAGGGTGATCATCGGACTCACAAGGCCCTCGCCTACGACGTCATCTCCATCCCGCGCAAACTGCCCCAGTCGAAAGCTCTCGCCGCGGTCCGCACCGGCCTCTGCAACCTCATCAAGAAGTGGGAACCCGATGAAGTCGCGGTCGAAGGCATCATCTATGTGCAATCCCACCGCACCGCCATCTCGATGGGCGCCGCCCGCGCCGCTGCCCTCATCGCCGCCGCCGATCACGGACTCACCGTCTTCGAGTACGCCCCAAAGAAGGTGAAGCAAGCGGTGGTCGGCAACGGCGCCGCCGACAAGCAACAGGTCGCCTTCATGGTGCGAGCCCTCCTCGGGCTCAGCGAAACGCCCCCGCACGACGCCGCCGACGCGCTGGCCATCGCACTGGCACACCTCTTCGCGTCTGATCCCCTCAAGCAGGCCGCGCTCCCCCGGACCCAAGTCTGATCCGTGACCATGATCCAATCACCCAATGACCCGATCGGTCTCGGTCACTTACCCATGGACCTCTTTGGATCCGGGGAGATGCGTAGTTCATGACCGTTGCACCACCAGAAACCGTCTGGCTCGGGGCTGACGTCTCCTACCAGGATGCCCTCCGCTCCCAGGAAGCCCAGGTCACCTCCCTGCAGGCCGGGAATGCGGAGGAGAGAGTATTGCTGCTCGAGCATTCTCCCGTCTACACCATCGGCCGCACCCGCGATCAAAGCAGCTTGGGTGACACCAGCCATCTTCCGCATCCCGTGATCGAAATCAATCGGGGCGGTCAGGCCACCTATCACGGCCCCGGACAATTGGTGGGCTACCCAATCCTCGATCTCCGCAACTACGGCAAGGATCTTCACGCCTATCTCCGCACCCTGGAGGAGGCCCTGGTCGTCACCCTCGCCGACTACGAGGTCACCGCCCGGCGTCGCGAGGGCCTCACCGGGGTCTGGATCGGCGAGCGCAAGATTGCCAGCATCGGAGTGGGGGTCCGGAAGTGGATCGCCATGCACGGCTTCGCGCTCAACGTCACCCAAGAGTGCCTCAAGTCCTTTCTCGCGATCACCCCCTGCGGAATCGATGGCGTCCAGATGACATCCCTCTACTCAGAGACCCCCAAGCGCCCAACCACCAAGGAAGTGGGCGTCAGCGTGGTTGGTCACCTCAACAGGATGCTCGCTACCCTCGCCGCGCAATGCGCGGCGGGGTGACCCTTGAGATCGGGAGCCGAGCTCACCGCGAAAAAACGCCGGCCAATCTCCAGGTCATCCGAGGTCCATGGCCCATCTCCGATCTCACTCCAGGGCGAGACCTGATCAAACCTTGGACCGCCTCCCTACCTGGCCTTGGCCTTCTCCGCCTTGGCTTCCTCCACCTTCTTGATCACGGCCTCCGAAATCCCCTTGGGAGCCGGAGAATAGTGGGCGAACTCCATGGAGAACTGGCCGCGACCAGAGGTCATGGTCCGCAAGTCGCTGATGTAACCGAACATCTCGCCCAGCGGAGCTTCCGCCTTGATGCGAATGCCGGTCGGCGCGCGATCCTGCGCGTGAATCATTCCGCGGCGCCGGTTCAAGTCCCCGATCACGTCACCCACGTTGACCTCAGGGGTGAAGACATCGAGTTTCATGATCGGCTCCAGGAGCTGGGCTCCCGCTTTCGGAATTGATTGGCGGTAGGCCGCGCGGGCTGCAAGTTCGAAGGCTACTGCCGAGGAGTCCACCGAGTGGTGACCCCCATCGAGGAGTGTCACTTTGAAATCGAGGCAGGGGAATCCTGCGAGCACTCCCTTATCGAGCGATTTCCTGAAGCCCTTCTCCACTGCCGGAATGTATTCCTTCGGCACGTTGCCGCCAACCACCTTGGACTCGAACTCAAAGCCGGAACCTGACGGGAGAGGCTCGATCATGTAGTCGATCTTACCATACTGACCGGAACCACCACTCTGCTTCTTGTGCGTGTAGGAATCTTCGATTTTCTTGGTGACCGTTTCGCGATAGGCAACCTGCGGCGCTCCCACCTCGGTTTCCACGCCGTAGGTTCGCTTCAGGATGTCCACCTTGATGTCGAGGTGCAGCTCACCCATCCCCTTCAGGATGGTTTCGCCGCTGTCCTGGTCGGTCTCGACCCGGAAGGAGGGGTCTTCCTTGATCATCTTGCCGAGCGCCACGCCCAGCTTGTCGGCCTGTCCGACCTCCAATGGCCTCACCGCCATCGATATCACCGGATCCGGGAAGACCATCGGCTCAAGGGTGGCCGGATGCTTCTCATCACAGAGGGTGTGCCCCGTCTGCACGTTCTTGAGGCCAAGCAACGCCACGATGTCGCCAGCCTGGGCATGATCAAGCTCCCTTCGATCGTCGGCATGCATCTCCACGATCCGTCCCACCCGCTCGCTCTTGCCGGTAAAGGTGTTGAGCACCTGCATGCCTTTCTTGAGCCTGCCGGAATAGACCCTGGTGAAGGTCAGCGCGCCGTACTGGTCATCCATGATCTTGAAGGCCAACGCCCGCAGCGGGCGATCCGGATCGACCACCGCGAACTCGCCGGTCTCGTTGCCATCCTTGTCAACCTCGGGTTGCGGCGGCACTTCGGTGGGATTCGGCAAGTAGTCCACTACCGCGTTCAACACCAGCTGCACACCCTTGTTCTTGAACGCCGAGCCGCAGTAGGTTGGGAAAAACGCCAGCTCGATCGTCCCCTTGCGGATGCACTTCTTGAGAGTTTCGATATCGGGTTCTTCACCCTCGAGGTACATCTCCATCACCTCGTCGTCCTGCTCCACTGCCATCTCGATGAGCTCGTTGCGGAAGTGCTCCACCTTCTCCATCATGTCCGCCGGCGGATCCTGGATGGTGTAGCTGGTGGGATCACCGGAATCATCCCAGACCCATGCCTTCTGGGTGAGCAGATCGACCACGCCCGTGAAGGTATCTTCGACCCCAATCGGGAGGGTCATCACCAGCGGCTTGGCGGCGAGGACCTTCTTGATCTGCTCGACCACGCGATAGAAGTCGGCCCCGATCCGGTCCATCTTGTTCACCAGGATCAAGCGGGCCACCTTGGACTCGTTGGCGTAGCGCCAGTTGGTTTCAGACTGGGGCTCCACTCCGCCGGATCCACAGAAAACGCCCACCCCACCGTCGAGCACCTTGAGCGAACGATACACTTCGATCGTGAAGTCAACGTGTCCGGGGGTGTCGATGATGTTCAGCTGGTGATCGTCCCAGAAACAGGTCGTCGCCGCAGACTGGATAGTGATGCCGCGCTCCTGCTCCTGCTCCATGAAGTCGGTGGTCGCCGCGCCATCGTGCACCTCCCCGATCTTGTGGATCTTCCCGGTCAGCTTGAGAATCCGCTCGGTGGTCGTGGTCTTCCCTGCATCGACGTGCGCAAAGATGCCAATGTTACGGTATTTCGAAAGGTCAGCCATGGCTTGATATTTGGTTGCCTAAATTAAAGCAGGCGCCGTGTCTGCCTCAGGTCATCTGAAAAGTCTAGACTTGAAAGAGAGAACGCACCTGTTTTTGCCAGAAAACAGGTCTTTGTTCTCACCGGGCGCCCGAATTTCAGTTCGGTCGGCCAAACAAAGCTACACTCTGGAGCGGTCTTAGCGTTTGTCTTCCTTGAAACGGAAAGCCGTTCCGCCGACCAAGTCACCACTCGTCAAGGTCGGGCACCAGAACTGCTCGACGTGCTTCACCACCAGGTCCGTCCCGGCAAAATGGTCCACCCCCGGCGGGCGCTGCGGATTGTACATCGTGTCTGTCATGTCCCGCATCAGGGCCACCTTCTTGCCCACCTTCACCATCTGGCGAATTCCGAAGGGCCGCCCCAGCACGCACATGTTGAGGTGCACTCCGCACAGGATCACATTATCGATCTTCTTTGAGGCCAGCAGATTGTAGGTCTCCTGCCCGCTGTCGGTGATGGCATCCCCGTCCACGATCTCGATGGCCTTGATCTGCCGGGTCCACGCCTCCCTGATTTCGCACTTCGGCTCTGCGCAACTGCAGCCCATGTCCGTATCATCAATCGGCAGGACCCCCTCGAACGCGGGATCCGGCCAGCACCATTTCGTCCCCCATCGGTCCTTGGTGCTGAGCTTCACTGGTGCTTTGGCATAGGGAACTCCCTGGGCGTATTTCCGCTGCGGCGTCTCCTTGTAAAAATCGACCACGCTGCTCGGCGCGTGAATCACGAGGATCCCCTTGGCGCGAGCCTTCTTCACCATTTCATTCATGGGCCCGGCCATCTCCCCGACCCTGCGGGCGGCCGATTTGCACCAGTGATCATCCCACATGTCACAGATGATCAGGGCGGTCTTCGAGGCCTCCCATTCGATCTTCTTCTCCACCGTCTTTTCCGGCGCCTCCTTGGAGCGCGAGCGCATGGTGAGATTTAATTTCTCTTCTGCCATCAGTCCGGAGGGAAGGCCCAGCGCAAGAGCGGCAAGTGTCATCAGTGCGCGAGAGGACATGTTCATCCAGGGAACTTAGGAAACCCGCCGAACAACCGCAACGAGGAAGTCGGGCACGCTATCCGATCACCTGCGCCTTCAACTTCATCCAAGTTCCGTTCCTAGGCCAGAATTTCCTCCACCACCTTGCCGTGCACATCGGTCAGGCTCTCCTTCCGCCCCTGGTGGAAGTAAGTCAGCAATTCGTGATCAATGCCCATCAGGTGCAGGATGGTGGCATGAATATCGTGAACATGCACCCGGTCGACCACCGCTTCAAAGCCGAATTCGTCCGTTTCTCCGTAGGCCACGCCACCCTTCACCCCCGCCCCTGCCATCCACATCGAGAACCCATAGGGATTGTGATTCCGGCCCGGCGCATCCTTGCCTTCGCTGAAGGGCATGCGCCCGAACTCGCCGCCCCACACCAGGAGGGTCTCGTCCAACAACCCGCGCTGCTCGAGATCGGCGAGAAGCGCGGCGATGGGCTGGTCCACCTCCGCCGCATGACGCCCGTGATTCTTCTCAATCGATTCATGGGCATCCCAGGTCTCCTCGAGATGCCCGCCCCCGGAGTAGAGTTGCACAAAACGCACCCCCCGCTCGATCAGGCGGCGCGCAACGAGACAATTGCGTCCAAACTCATCAGTCAGCTCTTGTCCGACTCCGTAGGCATCCCGGGTGTCCTGCGACTCTTTGCCAAGATCAACCGCTTCCGGGGCTTCCGCCTGCATGCGATAGGCCAGCTCGTAGCTCTGAATGCGCGCGGCCAGTTCTTCCCCTCCCGGCCGGGCATCGAGATGCTGCTGGTTGAGCCGGGCGAGGAAGTCGAGCTGATTGCGCTGCGCCTTGCGATCGAGATGAGCGGGGCCTTTCAAATCGAGCACCGGGCTCCCGGTGGGACGGAACAAGGTGCCCTGGTAGGTCGCCGGCATGAACCCGCTCGACCAGTTCGGTTGTCCGCTGATGGGTCCGCCGCGCTTGTCCAGGATCACCACGTGGGCGGGCAAACTGTCGTTCTCGCTCCCCAGTCCGTAGGACACCCAGGAGCCAAGCGAGGGCCGGCCGATCAGCGGCATGCCGGTATTCATCTGCACCAGCGCGGAGCCATGCGCGTGACTGTCGGCATGGCAGGAGCGGATCACCGCCAATTTGTCGGCGTGCTCGCGCACCTTGGGAAAGTAATCCGAGATCAGGAGACCGCTTTGCCCACCGGGTCGGAACTCGCGCCAGTTGGGAGTGAGATAGCCGACTTTTCGCCCGCCGGAATTGATGTACTTCTTATCCGGCGGCAAGGTCTTCCCGGCATATTTGCGAAGCGCGGGCTTGTAGTCGAAGGTGTCCACCTGGCTCGGACCACCGTTCATCATCAGGAAGATGCAGCTCTTCGCAGCAGGCGCAAAATGCGCGGGCTTGGCAGCAAGAGGGTCTTGCAATGTCGCGCCGTGTCCATGCCGCGCAAAGAAACCGCTGCCGGCCAGGAGGGACGTCAAGGCCACTCCCGAAAAGCCGCCTCCCATTTCCCACACGAACTCACGACGGGTGAGCCCGCAGGGATATCCCCCAGTCCTCCCTGAGCTAGTCGACATACAAAAACTCGTTCGAGTTCAGCAACACGTGGCACACCGACGCCAGCGCCAGGAACGCCGGCGTCCGCTCCGCGGCTTCCCGCACCCCCTGGAAGTGGACCAGTTGCGCCTCGTAGTGCGCTCGCGTTCCGCTCAGTTCAGCCTGCTTCGGCTCGCGCGCCAGCACCGTCCGCCAGGCGATCCGGAGGGCCTCGTTCGGATGGGAGGACTTCTCAGACACCCGCTGCGCGAGAGCTTCACTCCGGCCATGGACAAAATGATTGTTCATGAGGGCGAGTGCTTGCGGCGCCACCGTGGTGACGTCGCGTTTGCCGCATGGCTTCTCACTGTTCGGAAAATCAAAGGCCGTCATGAGGGGCAGGAGCAGGTGTCGCTTGCTCACCATGTAGACACTGCGTCGCCTGCGCTCATCCAGGGCGGAGGCCTTCCAGGCATTGCCCTTGCGCGAGAATCCTTGCAGGACCTCTGGCGCCATCTCGGGATAGAAACTCGGCCCTCCCATCTTCAAACTCAACTCACCGGACGCAAAGAGCATCGCGTCGCGCAGTGCTTCGGCGTCCGCTCGCCGTCGATTCCCTTTCCAAAGCAGCTGATTCCCGGAGTCCCTCTGGGAGTAATTCTCCTCGCGTGGATGCACGGACGACTGCCGGTAAGTCTCCGAAAGGACAATTTGCCGAACAACGCGCTTGATCTTCCAATCGCCCTCCATGAAGTCGGCTGCCAGCCAGTCGAGCAACTCCGGATGACTTGGCGGGGAGGCCTTGAATCCGAAATTGTTCGGCGTGCCCACGATCCCGTTTCCGAAAAGAACCTGCCAGATGCGGTTCACCATCACCCGCGCGGTGAGCGGGTTGCGCTTGTCGACGATGAACTCTGCAAACTGCAAGCGCCGCTGCGAAGTCTTTGCTTCCTTGGGCGGCCTCTTCATCGGCTTGTCCAGGACCGGCACCAGGAAGAGGACTCCGGGGTCCACCACTTCGCCCTTCCTGCGCGCGTCGCCATTCAGGAGCAAGTGAAGTGGAGGGGGATCCCGCCGCACATCGGTCCACCCGAACACTTCCTTCACCCCCAGCTCCTTCTCGGTTGGACCGCCCATCAATTTGCGATCCCGCGGCTCAATCGCCCCGGGCCAGAACGCCGCCGCCACCCGGTAGTAATCGCGTTGCGGAATGGGATCGAACTTGTGATCGTGACACCGCGCACACTTTACGGTGAGGCCGAGGAAGGCGGTGGTCACCACGTCCACCATGTCCTCCAGGCGCTCGAACTTGTAGTCGTGCGGGTCGTTTGGTTCGTCGTTCCACGTTCCCGCGCGCAGCATGCCGGTCGCGATCACGGAATTCACCGTGCGGCCTGGAGTCTCATCGCCCGCAAGCTGCTCCCGGACAAATTGGTCGTAGGGCATGTCCTCGTTGAAGGCTCCAATCACCCAGTCGCGATATTTCCAGATGTTGGGCTTCACCGCATCGCGTTCGTAGCCGTTGGTCTCGGCATAGCGCACCACGTCCAACCAATGCCGCGCCCAGCGCTCTCCAAAGCGCTCGGAAGCGAGCAGGCGATCAACCAATTGCGCATAAGCATCCGGGGGCGGTGCCTGCACGAATTGCTCCACTTCCTCGGCAGTGGGCGGGATCCCGGTGAGATCAAAGTGCAGACGCTTGATCAAGGTGGGGCGATCCGCAGGAGGAGAGTGCTCCAGCCCTTCCTTTGCAAGGCGTGCCCTCACAAAGGCATCAATCGGGCTCCACTGGCCCTGTCCATTGCCCGCAGGCACCGTTGGCCGCCCTACGGGCTGAAACGCCCACCAATCCAGCCCCGCCCGCACCGGCCCCTCTGCCCCCGACAAGCCGCCCCATCCAGTGAGCAGGAGAGCCACAGAGAGAGGCGGGATGCGCATCATTCGTCTGCCAAGCTAAGGGCCCAAGCCTGCCGGTCAATGTCCAAGCGCCCCCCACCATTCCCAACAACTCCTCACAAAAGGGAGGGAGCAATCTGTCCACCTCCCCGCGATCACGACGAGCTCTTCCCCCACCCTCCCCCTCCCGGAGTTTCGATCCGCACCCGATCCCCGGGGCACACCTCAAAGCTGTGCACGTTGGGAAGCTCCACCACCGATCCGTCGGCGCGCGCAAGGACCTGTCTTCCGGCGGCCCCGTCTGCTCCGCCTTCCGCTCCCCGCGGCGCACACGTTCTCCGCTGGGTCAGGAATGAGACCGTCATCGGCGCGAGAAACTCAATTTCACGCACCAGGCCGTCGCCACCACGCCACTTGCCTCCACCCCCTGAGCCCTTGCGCAGTGAAAACTCCCGCAGCAGAACGGGGAACCTTCGCTCGATGATTTCCGGGTCGGTGATGGCGGTATTGCTCATATGGACGTGCGTCCCGCTCATGCCATGCCAGCCCGGGCCCGCCCCCGAACCGCCACCGATCGTCTCGTAGTAGGCAATCTCTTCGTTTCCGAAGAGGAAGTTGTTCATCGAACCCTGGCTATTGGCCTGCAGACCGAGAGCGGAGAGAAGGACGTCGACGATTCGCTGGCTGGTTTCCACATTGCCACCCACCACCGCCGGACATTCCGCCGGCGTGGCCCCAAACTCAGGGTTGAGAACTCCGGCCGGCAGTGCAATTTCGACGGCCTCCAAGAGGCCTTCATTGAGCGGCAGATCTTCGGCCACCCAGGCGCGCAGGACATAGAGCACCGCGCTGCGCACAATCGAGGGCGTGGCATTCAGGTTCCCCTCGTGGACCGGTCCCGAGCCCGCAAAGTCAATGCGCAGTTTGCCCTCCTCGCATTGCATCGCCACACAGATCGCCGTCCCATCATCCAGGGCGTCGGAAGAGTTCCAGTGCTGCCCCGCATGCTCGACCAATTTTGCAGAGATCACGGAAGAGGCCCGCGACCTCAAGCGCATCATGTTTTGCGTGACCTGCCCGCTCCCCCTCTGCGCTGCGAGTCCCTGCACCGCCTGCACGCCGTGCCGGTTCGCAGCTGCCTGCGCGGCGAGGTCAGCGAGGTTGTCGGTGAGCATCCGGCTCGGATAGGCCGCGCTGCCCATAAGGTGCTCGAGGTCCTTGAAGCGATCCTTGCCGCACTCAAAGAGCAGGGTGGGTGGGATCACCACTCCTTCCTCTTCCAACGAGGAAGCCTCGGCCGGCATGGATCCGGGGGTGCGCCCCCCGATCTCCGCGTGGTGGGCGCGATTGGCAACGAAGGCCAGCAATTCTCCCTCCGCAAAAACCGGGCTGATCACGGTCACGTCGGGGAGGTGAGATCCTCCAAAAGCGGGGTGATTCACGACCACCATGTCGCCCTCATTCCAAGTGCGACCGCGACTCACTTCTCGCACACAAACGCCCAGGGCGCCGAGATGGACCGGAATGTGGGGCGCGTTCACCACGAGGCTCCCATTGCCATCGAGCAGGGCGCAGGAGAAATCGAGACGCTCCTTCACGTTGGTCGAAATGGCGGTGCGCCGCAAGAGCTCCCCCATCTCCTCGACCACGCTCTCGAAGCGACAACGAAAGAGCTCGGATTCCACTTCACGACTCCACTGAGCAGAGGACTCCTTCCCAGCCCCTCCCACCAGTTTCAAGCTCCCGCGCGATCCCTCGGCACACCGCCAACCAGGTTCCAGCACACAAGTCCGAAAACGATCCTGCCGCACTTCACGCTCCAACGCTTCGCCGACATCCACAAATTCCTCGCGCGCCAGCCCATCCACTTCCAGTCTGCCCACCACGCGCACAGCCACCAACTCCACCTCGCGTCCTGTCGGAATTCCATAACCGTAAAGCGCTTCGTATTTCGCCGCGAATCGAGCCACGAGCCCCTCCAGACTCACCCCCGGCTCCTCTTCCACCTCCACCGCGGAATCCTGGCCCCACAGCCGCAGCTCGAACAATGCCCGCGAAACCCGGGCCGCCTCTCCCAGCCCGACGCAGGCTTCGGCGGTGAGCTCCGCCATCAGGCGCTCCCAGTCGGGCCTGACCTCTGCGATGCGGCGCAGGACTTGGCGCTCCGCGATGTTCTCCCGCACCGAGCGGTGCAATCCCCAGGCGCTCAACAAGCCGGCGTCGCCCGGAACGAGAATCTCGGTCACTCCCAATTTCTCCGCCACCGCGCACGCGTGTTGCGGTCCGGCCCCGCCAAAGGCCACCAGAACATACTCGCTTGGATCGTATCCTTCCCGCAACGACACCTTGCGAATGGCCTCCGCCATGCGCTCCACGGCAATCTCGCGGAGGCCCTCCAACAATTCTCTCTCTCCCCCGACCTGCACGCCGTCCCGCATCATGGCGGCCTTCAATTCATCCAGCCTTTCCCGGGAATCAGCGACCTCGAGCGGAATGCCCGCCTTGGCCGCATCCATGCAGCCGAGGAGAAGATTGACGTCGGTAATCGTCAAGGGACCGCCCCGACCGTAGCAGGCCGGCCCCGGATCCGCGCCCGCGCTCCCGGGTCCCACTTCCAACCCACCGTTGCGCCAACAACAGATGGAGCCGCCCCCGGCTGCCACGGTCTCGATTTGCACTGCAGGCGCCACCACGCGCACCGGACCGATGGCCTGTTCGTAGCGAAAGGACGGCACGCCCTCGAGGCGCGCGACATCAGTGCTCGTCCCACCCATGTCGAAGGTGAGGATGCGACGGTAGCCCGCACATTGCGCAGCCGCCAGCGCCCCCACCACTCCTCCCGCCGGCCCGCTCAGCAGACTGTCGACCGCACGATAGTCCTCCGCGCGCTTCAGAAAGCCTGCACTGGTCATCAATTCCAAGGTGCCCCCGGCCAGTCGCGACGAGACGGCTTCCACAAAGCGATCCATGACGGGCGAGAGATAGGCATTGGCCGCCGCGGTCTCCGCACGGGGCAACAGGCGCACACGCCTGGTCAGCCTGGTCGAGATCGAAATATGCTCGATTCCTGCTTCCTTCAACAATTCGCCGATCCGCTCCTCGTGAACCGGGTTGGCATAACTGTTGAGCAAGGCCACCGCAACGACCGACACTCCCTCCCTGCGCAGCCCGGAGAGCGTAGAGCCCAGGGAGGCTTCATCGAGGGCTTCCAGGATCTCCCCCTCCGCACTGACGCGCTCCCGCACCCCAATTGTGCGCTCGAAGACTGGCAGCGGAAGCGCCTGTTGCAGGGCGAACAATTCCGGTCGGCGCTGATCGCGGATACGCAGAAGATCTTCAAATCCCTGCGTCACCAGGAGGACCCCGGCGGTTCCCTTGCGTTCAAGCAATGCGTTGGTCCCGCGGGTGGTCGCGAGGCGAAATTCGATCGGAGGAAACGACTCATCGAGAGCGGTGGAAGTCATCAGGCGTGCCGCAAGAAGGGGGGCTTCCTCCCCGCTTGAGAGTTCAACCAGGTCGCCAGCCCTCCACTGCGGATCGGGATCCAAAGCGAGCACCCGCGTTGCCGACAGCCAACCAGAGACCCGCTCCCCGCCCTGCGCGAGAAATCCCCGCAGCACGCCGTCCGCCGCTCCGAAATCGGAGGCCAGTTGAAAGCGCCCTTCGCCCAGGCACTCCTCCACCCGAGTGCGCAAGACACCGCTCGAGAGGACCTTGCAGCGATGCTCTTCTCCGCCCGGGCCCAGCCCCCAACCATCGGTAAAAGTTCCCCCGGTATCAACCCGCAGCAACCAGGACGGGTCGGGGTTCGGTGAAGAGGGCATCAGCGGTTGGACCTGTTTGTAGATTCTGCTGCGCCACCCGACGAGCAACTTTCCGGGCAGGCAAGGCACGCTGAAGGAGCACCCCTCAATCCGGCTGGCGAAGCCTCACTGATCATGTATGCAGTCTTCAGTATCCGGTATTCAGACCAAACCCTCTGCGGAACCGCATTCTCCATCCTCCCGTCTTCGCTGCGCTACGCCGTGGCAAGCCGACCTTTTAGCCTTTCCCTTCGGCCCTCGACCTTCAACCTCCCTTCGACGGGGCGGCCGGGTGATCCGAACGATTCGCGATCTGTGCGATGATCCACTCGGCTGGCGAACGCAATTCGCCATTCCCCTCCGGTCCGGTCACAAAGCGCGGGACGGATCCGGTGGGAATCCCGAGCCATTCGTCCATCTCATTGGGCTCGAAGGCCGGAACGCGGGCACCCAGGTGGTAATGCAGGGCAGCGGGCATGCTGGTGAAATCGATCCCGCTGTGCTGCCCGTTCAGTACCATGGCCCGCAGGGCTGCCCGCACCGCCGGCCCCTCATCGTGCGCGAGGTTGGCGACGAATACGACTCCGTCGGCATTCGCGAGCACGAGTTCCTCAACCGCATTGTAGGCCGGGTTCCCCGAGATCCCAAAAAGACGAACGAAGAGACGTCCGCCATCGTGCAGGGGTTCGGGCCAAAAGAACTCGGTCCGGAAAACCTTCCCTTCCCCAATCTCACCGGCGCGCACGGCCGAGTGGGCGTATTTCTTGGCCATCGCTTTCACGATGGCTGCCTTTCCCACGCCCGATGACCCGACCAGAACCACTTTGGCGGCGCGATCCGAAGACACGCTCGGGACGTTGGTCATCGCACCGGATGGTTGGGGCGCTCGCAGCGGGAATCAGAGCTTTTCCAACTCGCGCGCGATGATGATGAGGGTTTCCCGCACTCCAGGTGCGTAGTCATCCTTCCTGAGAATTGCGAGGGTCGTGTCCTCATAATTCAGGAAATCGATGAACCCTTCCGGGCAACTCATCACGATGGGCTCGTCTTCGTCGAGGCCCAGCTTGGACGCACAGCCCCGCAATGTTTGAAGGGCGGCAGCCTCCTTGGAGTTGGCTTTGGTGACGTGGAAAATGCCGGGCAAGCCACGGGCACGCTGCATGATCTCCTGATTGCTGAGTTCGTGATCCACCCCGAAGATCGCGCGCAATTCCAGTTGCCGCGTTTCACTGGTGATCGCCTCGGCGGCGGCCGACTTGGCTGGAACGAAGGAACTCTTCTTCTTGGGAGCCGCCTTGGCCTCTTGCGGAGGTTCGGGCTCGGGCGCGGAAAAATCTTCGACTTCAACTTCTTCAGCCGGCGGTTCCGCAACCGCGGCTGGTTCCATCGGGTTCTCTGAAATCTGCGGAAGGTCCATCCCGGCAAACGGATCAGCACTCGGTGGTGGCGCTTCCTCACCGCCGCCACCCAGAGGTGCGGCATCGAGCTGATCCATCGGGGCTGGTCCCGGAGGAAATCCTTTCATCTCAAACCCACCGCCCGCTTGGGGCTGGGCCGCTTGACCAACCACCTGAGGTTGCACGGGATGTCCGACAGGAGCCTGCGGCTGCGCTGGTTGCGCAAGTTGAGGCCGTTGCTGAGCGGGCG
>JAYGGC010000253.1:0-31596 GCA_046581525.1 Roseibacillus sp.
CGGGCGGGACGGCCCCTCGCGATGTCATGCGTCTGGGCATGGTAGCGCGTCTCGAGCTGGCTGGGCTTGATCGCAATCGGACTGGGCGCCTACCTCGCCCTCTTGGCAACCTTTGTTCCCGACGTCAGAATCATTGCCCTACCGGTTCTCCGCATGATCGCATTTGTGGGGGTGATCACGATCAGCCTCTACGTCCCGGTGGCCGGTATTTCCGCCTTTATCGCCTTTATCTTTGGAGCCCAGCGCCACGCGCAGGAGGAGATGATCGCGACCTCCCAGCAACAAGACCACCATGCCATCCTTTAACGTCACCGCCGGTCTGCTCTTGTTCATGGTGGTTCTTCCGGGAGGGGTGATCGCGACCCAACGAGGATTTCAAGGTGGGCTCGCAGGCACAGGAATGCTCCCTACCTGCATGAATACCTGGTTGGTCCTGACGCGGAAAATGTGTGGCATCGCCTCCATCCCACTCATTCTCATTGGCATCGCGCTCGCCTCCTCCAGCCCTGAATCAGTCCCCTTCATCCTCGGAATGATGCTTGGCGTGCCCCTTGCTCTCGCCCTGGTTTTCCTCCTCATCACGGCAGTGGCCGCACCGATCGTCTACAATTTCGGCACTCAGCGCCGCGCCCAAAGGGCAATGGCCGACTCTGCCGCTGCCACGGCGGACCCTCATCAGCCGCTGCCCACGATCGAGAGGTCACAGGCCCCCCATGAGCCAGACTCCTAACCGTGAGATCGATTTATCCTACCGTCTTGGTTCCGGGTCTGAGGCGCAGATTCAATGCCCCCGCCAGAACAAGATCGCGCAGAGCAGGGTCACCGCCCCATAGGCCAGGCCGCCGTATGCCAGATTCCGCCAGCGCTTGTCATTGGCGGTCCCCCACGTGACGAGGTCACGGAAGGTGAAGGGCATGCCCACCCAAAAGAGGCCCTTGGTGAGAAGGATGTAGGAAAAGAGGGGCACCAGCAGGCGCGTTCCAGGGTCCTTGTTAAAGGAGGCCTCGAGCAGAGGACCCGTCACCATCAGGGTGATCACCCCGAGGGCGCGCACAAAGAGAAACTCCTTCACGTAGACCACCATCCCGAGGAAGGCGATCGGGACGAGATAGCGCAGCCACGGCTTCACGACATTGAACTCGCCAATGTCCATGGTGATGGCGGAGATCCAGCCCATATTCTTGGGTGCGATCAGAAGCCAGAACCAGATCATCCCCACTGCCAGGGTGTAGATGCCCGCGGGATGGTGGCGGGGGAGCTTGTGCAGCCACTCTTTGCAGGCCGCCGGCTTCCAGAGCATCAGGCCATGCGCCACCAAGAGGTAGGCTGCCATCGCGTAGCCCGCCACATCGAGGGGAATGCTTTCATAGGGATGCGGGCCGCCCATTTCGTGGGCGCTAGCTACGCCAACAGGTCGGTCGGGTAAAGGGAAAAGACCACCCGTGCTCACTCACTGGGCAGAAATTCCAGCCCGCCATGGGGATTTCGACGCCCTTTTCCCCAACCCCCCCGTGCCATCTCCCCCCGAGGCCGATCTGTGGCAGAGGATCGGGTGCATCCCATCAGCCTCTTTTCCCTCTTCCCCGGGCTCCTCTCCGTAGTGCCCAAGAACACCGGGAAAGCGCTTCGCGACCTCGGGGGCGAGGATCAGGAGACGCCCGGGACGGCGACCGCGCCTCTCCTCGCTATGCCGGGGCGGCCTCCTCCAGGCAGGCCGTCCCATAGAGGGTGAACCCGGTCGAGTCTTCGATATCCACCTCGAAAATCTCGCCCGTCATGCGCTCGGCATCGCCGTCAAAGATCACGATCTTGTGCTGCGGCGTGCGCCCGCTCAAGCGAGCCTTGTTCGTCTTGCTCGGTCCCGCGCAGAGGACCTCCTGCCGTGTCCCGATCAGCGCTCCGTTCTTGCGCATCGCGATCTCGCTTTGGAGGCGCAGCAGTTCCTGGTTGCGCTCTTCCTTCACACGCTCCGGAAGCTGACCTTCCATCTCGGCAGCGGGGGTGTCCTTGCGCTTCGAGTAGCGGAAGATGAAGCTGTTATCGAACTGCAGAAGCTTCACACAATCGACCGTGGCCTGGAAGTCCTCCTCGGTCTCGGTCGGAAAGCCCACGATAATGTCGGTCGTGATCGCAAGGTCCGGCCGCGCGGCCTTCATGCTCTCGCAGATCGCGACGAACTTCTCGTTCCGGTAAGGCCGGCGCATCGCCTTCAGGATGCGGTCGCTTCCGCTCTGCATCGGAAAGTGAATGTGCGAGCAGAGTTTCGGGAGATAGGTGAAGGCCTTCACCAGGTCGGCGCGATAGCCGATGGGATGCGGGGAGGTGAAGCGAATCCGTTCGATCCCGTCCACCTCGTGCACCGCTTCCAGCAATTGCACGAACGGCGACTTGCCATCCACCCTGGCGAACTCGGTGCGCCCGTAGAGATTCACGATCTGTCCCAGCAGCGTCACTTCCCTCGTCCCTTGTCCCGCCAGACGCTTCACTTCCTCCACAACCTCCGTGATCGGCCGGCCGCGCTCTTTCCCGCGCGTGTCCGGCACAATGCAAAAGCTGCACCGCATGTTGCACCCCTGCATGATCGACACGAAGGCGGAGGCCTGCACTCCGGCCACCGGCACGTGATCCCGAATCGTATTCTGACTCCCCTCCTCCTCCCCAATGTCCACCACTCGTCCAAATCCTGCATCCTGCACCCCGTATCCTGCCTCGAGTTCATCCTCCACCTTCACTCCGCTCATGCTTGCCCCCACTTCATCCATCCGGCCCTCCATCCGCTTGCGCAGGGTCCTCTCAACGTGGTGGTAGACGCGATGGTACTTTTGCGTGCCCACCACCAGGTCGAGGTGGGGAATGCGATCAAAGAGTTCCTCGCCGCGGCTCTGTGCCATGCAGCCCATGAAGCAATAGACAACGTGCGGCCGCTTTTCGCGGTACTTGCCCATCATTCCCATCTTGCCGAGCGCCTTCTGCTCAGCCTGGTCCCGCACCGAACAGGTGTTCACCAGGATCGCGTCGGCGTCCTGCTCCTCGTGGGTGAGGGTATAGCCCCCCTCAACGAACATCCGGGCCACCTGCTCGGAATCGCGTTCGTTCATTTGTCACCCGTAGGTTTTGATGAAGACCTTTGGCATGGATCCCTCGCGGGGCGGCATCCTTAGCCTGCCCGGCCGGGAATTTCAAGCGGGCTGAAGGCCCCGGACCACTCCGATCCCCAGCTTCCTTCTCCCGAGCCGGTTTTTTGGCGGTCCCACCCGCCTCGAATCTGGTATGATCCTCCTGTTGGCTCCACAAATCGACTCCTTCATTCTCTACCTCGCCACCGAGCGGGGATTGTCGGATGCTTATCAGCTCTCGGTGCGCCGCACCCTTGAGACGCTCGCCGGGTGGGCGGGGGAAAAACAATTCGGCGCCTGGCGCGATCTCGGAGTCGACGACCTCTCCGCCTTCCTCGCCTTCCAGAAGAAGAAAGGCCTCGAAGCATCCTCCCTCCGCATCGGGGTGGTCCACTTGAAGATTTTCTTTCGCTTTCTCACGATGCGAAACCTCATCGAAGCCGATCCCGCCGAGCCGCTCCTTTCCCCCAAGACCGGCAGCCACCTTCCCGAAACCCTGCACGAGGCCCAGGTCGTGAAACTGCTCGAGTCGATCGATCCCGCCAAGCACCTCGGCCGGCGCGACCTCGCCATTCTCGAACTCTTCTACGCTTCCGGCCTGCGTCTCGCCGAAGTTTGCACCGTGCGCCTCGAGACTCTCGATCTCGACGACGGCTTCATCCGGGTAACCGGAAAGGGTAATAAGACACGCATCGTTCCGGTGGGTGGGCGCGCGCGGGCGGCCCTCGAAGACTACCTCGCCAACGAGCGGCCCAAGCTCGTCAAGAGTCACACCTCGTCGGAAATCTTCCTCTCGGTCCGCGGGGGCGCCCTCAGTCCGGATCGCGTGCGCCAGATTGTAAAGCGGCGCGCACAACAGGCCGGGATTGCGCAAAACATGTATCCCCACTTGCTGCGCCACTCCTTCGCGACCCACCTTCTGCAGAATGGGGCCGATCTCCGCGTCATCCAGGAGCTCCTCGGTCACGCCGACATTGCCACCACCCAAATCTATACCCACGTCGATGACAAGCGGCTGAAAAAGGTGCACCAGCAATTCCATCCGCGGGCCTGAGGTCAATTGGGGATAACTTGCCCCGCCGCAGAGGAGCCTGCTTGCACAATAGGGCGCTGGGCCTACCATATTGCCTTGCCTGTTGAACCGTCTGGGCCTCTTCAACTCCCGTGAGCTCTGCACCCTCCTCATCGCTTTCCCTCTCCGGTCCGGTGCGGCTCCTCTTGATCGCCCTCGCATTCCTGGCCGCCCCGCAAGGAGCCCTCGCCCAGATTGTCATCAGCGAATTTGTCGCCAACAACGGCGCCAGCCTCGATGATGAGGACGGCGATTCCTCGGACTGGATCGAGATTCATAACCAGGGCGCCCAACTCAATCTCGGGGGTTATGCTCTCACCGACGACCCCGCGATCCCGCAAAAGTGGATCTTCCCCGGCGGCCAGTTTCTCGGCCCCGGATCGTACCTGATCGTCTTTGCCTCCGGAAAGGACCGCGCCGCCTTGGCACAACAACTTCATACCAACTTCTCCCTCGACTCCGCGGGCGGCTACCTCGCCCTCACCGATCCCGCCGGCAACATCCTGCAGGAGTTTTCGCCGGCTTATCCCAAACAGAAGAGGGACCTTGCCTACGGGATCGGCAATGACATGAGCATTGGCTACCTCGATCCGCCCACGCCCAACGGTCCAAACGGCCCCCCGCTCACCGACTTCGTGGCCGACACCATCTTTTCGCACAAGCGTGGATTCTACACCTCCGCCTTCAGTGTCGCGATTACCAGCGCGACGCCTGGCGCCTCGATCCGCTACACCACCAACGGCACCAAACCGAGGGCCAACTTCGGCACCAGCTACACCGGCCCCATCAATATCAGCTCCACGACCGTGATCCGCGCGATCGCCTACAAATCCGGCATGGTCTCCACCAACATCGACGCGCAGACCTACCTTTTCACCGCCGACATCGTGAACCAGCCCAGGATGATTTCCTCGATCGTGAACTCGGCCACCTACCGGGGTGAAATCCAAGGCAGCCTCCAGGCCCTTCCGGTCGTTTCGCTTTCCTTCAACAACAACGACCTGTTTGGCTTGTCCGGAATCCACCGCAATCCCGAACTTACAGGACGGACCAGCGAGCGAGAGATCCACTTCGAGTTTTTCAATCCCGCCGATCCCGCCGATTCCACGCACGAACCCGGGGGCGTTCGCATTCACGGCGGGAACTCCCGGCGACACCCCAAGAAAACATTCCGCCTCTACTTCCGCAGTGACTACGGCAAGTCCCGGCTCCAACACGATGTCTTCCCCGGCTCGCCTGTCCGCAGCTTCAAGCACCTCCTCCTGCGCGGTGGTGGCCACGACGCCTGGACCTTCCGCAGCGACTGGAAAGAGGCCACCTTGATTCGGAACGAATTCCTCCACCGTCTCCAGCAAGCGATGGGCCAACCGTCACCTTACGGACGCTTCATCAACCTCTTCCTCAACGGCGACTACTGGGGCGTCTACGAACTCCAGGAACTCCCCCACGAATATTACAATGCCGATCACCATGGCGGCCAACCGGAAGACTGGGACGTCGTCAAGCATGGCGAAGAAGTCGAATCGGGCAATATCACCGCGTGGGACCAGATGGTCAATCTCGCGAGAGCCGGAATTGGAACCGACGCCCACTACGCTGCGATCCAGGAATTTCTCGATGTCGATCATTTCGCCGATTGCATGATCCACCGCATCTGGTCGAGCGACGAAGACTGGCTGGCCCCGGAGTTTCTAAACGGGGTGGATATCTCCAGTTTCAACGATGACAAGAACTGGTACGTCGCCCGCAAGAGCCGCAACGGAACGAGCAAGTTTATCTTCTATTGTTGGGACGCCGAGATGTCGATGGGCATCCCGTTCTCAGGCCCCCGCTCGTACCAGATCGACTTTACGCGCGTCGATAACGACCACTCCCCGGGCATCATTTACGATGCCCTGCGAAGCCACCCCGAGTTCCAACTGCGCTTCGCCGACCGCCTGCACAAACACATGTTCAACAACGGGGCCATGACCGTCCCGGAACTGCGATCCCTCTGGGATCCGCTGGTCAGCACGGTCCGTTCTCCCATGGTCGCCGAATCCGCCCGTTGGGGATTGGACAGCTGGAGTGGGACCCGCACCTCTCCCTACAGCCGAAATAGCCAGTGGGATCCTGCCGTCCTCTGGGTACGCTCGCAATTCCTCACTCACCGCACCACTACGGTCCTCAACCAGTTTCGCGGCCTCGGCCTCTACCCGGACGTCGGGGCCCCCAATCCATCCCCGGTGGGCACGATCTTCACGAACCCCGTCACCCTGAGCCTGACCACCACCACCGGGGGATCGACAATCTACTTCACCACCACCGGAGCTGACCCCCGCCAAGGCCAAGCAAGCCCATCCTCCCTTGTGGAGCTGGTAACCGCCACCCACCCGGTGCAAGCGATCGTCCCGGACCTTGCCATCGATTCGCTCATCGTCACCACTTGGAGAAACCTCGCCGATCCCTCCAACATTGCGGCCTGGATCACCGGTCCGAATGGCGTCGGATTCGAGGGTGCCCCCGCGAACTTGCCCAACTACCTCAACCTCATCAATACCCCGCTCAACGACATGGAGGACATCAACGCCTCCGCCTACATCCGCATCAAGTTCAACATCCCCGACCAGGCCACCATCGATTCCCTCAACCAGCTGACCCTCCGCATGCGTTACGACGACGGATTCTTTGCCTACCTCAACGGATCCCTGATCGAATCGAAAAACGCCTTCACCAGCAACTGGAACTCCACCGCCACGACCAATCACAGTGACTCGACCGCGGTCAACTTCGCCGATTTCGACCAGACCAGTGATATTGGACTGCTCGTTCCGGGCGAAAACATCCTGGCAATCCATGGGCTCAACAGGACCGCCACCAGCAGCGACTTCCTGATCCAGGCCGTCCTCGATGGCGATACCGGCGCTCTCGCGGGAACCGTGTCGCCCGGGGCCCAGGTCTACACCGGCCCCCTTCTCATCGACCAGACCACCCACCTCAAGGCGCGCACCCGCAGCGCAGACGGGACCTGGTCCGCCCTCACCGAGATCATTTATCGGATTGGCACCCCGGCCTCGTCCAGCAATCTCAAGATCACGGAGCTGCACTACCATCCTACCGATCCGGTCACCACGGCGGAACTCGCAATCTCCACCACCGACAACGACTTCGAGTTCTTGGAACTTGAGAATGTCACGGGCGCCAGCATCGATTTGAGCCTCTGCCGGTTCAGCAACGGCATCGAGTTTGACTTCCCGCTCGGGACTTCGCTGCCGGGCGGAGCCCGCGTCCTTCTTGTCAGCGACCTCGATGCCTTCCGAGCCCGCTATGGATCAACGATCGCACCCGCCATCCTCGGCGAGTTCGGCAACGACACTCATCTCTCCAACAAAGGCGAGCGCTTGGCTCTCCTCGACGCGGTCGGGAATTTCATCTTCAACTTTTCCTTCAGTGACGATCCACCGTGGCCCACCACCCCCGATGGCGGCGGTCCCAGCCTCGTCCTCATCGATCCGCCCAACACCCCGGTCAACGAACTCGGCGATGGCACTCGCTGGCGGGCCGCCCTCCTCGCTTTCGGCGCACCGGATCTCGCCGACACGATGTCCTTCGAACTCTGGACCCGCATGACCTATGGTCCTCTCGATGGAACCGACCCGGCCACCGCAGGGCCATTCGTCATTCCCTCGGGCCCCGGCCACCTGAGCAACCTCATGCTCTACGCTCAAGGTCAGGATCTCAGCAATGGCGCGGTCTCTGAACTCAACGTCATTGATGTCGCGATCGAGAACGGCAAGCAGTATCTCACTCTCTCCTTCCAGATTCGCAACGACCTCACCGGGATCTCCTCGGTCGTCACGGAGGTGAGCGGGGACCTCATCAATTGGTCCCCTGCCGTCGAGGTGGTCTCTCAAACAGAGAACGGCGATGGCACCACCACCATCACTGTCCGCGACCTCATTTCCCAATCCTCCTCCCGGCAGCGCTTCATCCGGCTTCGGATCAAGAATTAGAGGTTGGTGATTTGATCATTCGTTGGATTGGGGAAGCACACGAAAGCCGTCTCCCAACCACAAATTCTCCGATCACGGTATCACCTGACTCCCGACCTTCACCCGGATCTTCTCCCTGGTTTCGATCTTGGCTCCTTTCACTCCCTTGAGGGCTTCCTTCAGTTCGGCACGTGTTGCGCCGTCCAGAATGTTGAGCGCCTTGAGACCGTTTGGGTTCTGCAGGATCTGGTCGAAATTGAGATTCAGGAAGGTGATCGTCTTGCCGTCCAGGTAGCTGGCGTCGGATTCCTGAATCCCTGGTTCCACGATCAGCCTCGCGGAGAGTTTCATGCCCTTGAACATCCGAGCCATCATGGCTTCCATCGCTGCGTCTGCCACCTTGGCGACTTCCCCTTCCCCGGCGCCCTCGCCTTTGGCGAGGTTGGGAACCTTCACGGTGAGGACTCCGCCCGCGAACTCAAAACTGAGCGGCTCGTCCTTCAATTCGTGCCCCTCATCCTCGTTCAAGTCGTTCAGGGTTGAGCCCGGCGCGAACTTCACCTTGTTGATATCCTCGAACAGATAGGTGACCTTCACCCCCTTGCCTCCATGACGCTCAATCTTCTCCATCCTGGAGAACTTCACGCCCTCGCCATAGTTGGCGGCCAGTTTCCGGTACTTCCCGACGTCGTAGATGTCCGCAATGGGATTGTCTGCATCGGCACCCGCCGGGAGACCTTCCAGCATCTTGACCACGGTGGGTCCCATCACCAGTTCCTCGGTAATCGTTCCGCTGCCGTCCTTCTTGAGGTTTATCACCTGGTCGATCTCGAGACAGCCCGACATGCCGAAGAGCGCCAAGACACCGGCCAGCAATGAAATCATTCCGTGTCTCATCAGAACCTCAGCGTCGCGATTCCGTTGATTTGTGCTACTATAAACTCGGCGCAATCCTGTTGCCCGGAATTCCCCACCCCTGATTACGGCAGCGACGAGGCCCTGGCCCCGTCGCCGTCTTGCTCACTTCGCACCGAAAACCATTCATCGGGGAACGCCTTCCGCGTTCGTCACGGGAGGACTTTACACGCGCGGCTTGAGGCGCACCACCAGCCTGCCATCCCCTCCCCGAGCGAGTAGCTCAGTCGCATTCCGCGGCAACACAAGATGCGTGACCCCGGCGCAGAGAATGGTTTGCAGAGTAACCGTGACGTTCATCGTTTTGATTCGGTGTTCCCATCTATGAACACCTCACTCGGCGTCTTGTTTTGAGAAAGATGAGCAATTCTCCAAAACCCGTTGCCAGCTTTCGGACTCCCGCTATCATACTTCACAGATGAGTGACACGCCCGCGGTCCAGGTCAGTAATCTCGTGAAGGACTTTCGCGGGTCCTTCGGGCGCGGGACCATCCGTGCGGTCAATGAGGTCAGTTTTGAAATTGCGCAGGGCGAAGTCTACGGGCTGATCGGACCGAACGGTTCCGGCAAGTCCACCACCATGAAGGCCCTCCTGGGCCTGGTGGCACCCACCGCGGGCAAGTGCGCCATCTTTGGCAGGGATTCCACCAAGGTCGACTCGCGGCGCGACGTCGGCTTTCTCCCCGAGAGTCCCTACTTCTACAAACACCTCAGTGGGGAGGAAACGATCCGCTTCTATGGCAAACTGTGCGGGATGCGCGGCGCAACCTTGCGCGCGCGCACCGAAGAGGTTCTCGACCTCGTCGACCTGCAGGACGCCCGCAAGCGCCGGTTGGGCGGCTACTCGAAGGGGATGCTCCAACGCATCGGGCTCGCCCAGGCCATGGTGCAGGACCCCCGCCTCCTCATCCTCGACGAACCCACCGCCGGCGTCGACCCGATCGGCTCCCGCCAGATCCGCGATCTCATCTTCACCTTGAAGGAGCGTGGCTTCACCGTCTTTCTCTGCTCCCACCTCCTTGAACAGGTCCAGGAAGTCTGTGACCGGGTGGGCATCATTCACCAGGGTCGCCTCGTCAAGGAGGGCCGCCTCGATGACCTCATCTCGATCGAAGACCAGACCGAGATCATCCTGCGCAATACGACCCCCAGCTTCATTGAGAAGATCCGCGACCTGGCGGATCGTGAAGAGGGCGTCGAATTCGTGCGCAGCGGCCACCCTCGAACCACTCTCGAACGCCTTTTCCTCCGCGAAACCGTCAACAAGGGTGCCCTCATCGAACTCCCCGACAAAGACGGCAAATGAGTAGCGACCCACACAAGACTCCCTTCTTTTCGCTGCGTCGCATCTTCATCATCGCGGGCAATACCTTCACCCACCTGATGCGGATGAAGGTCTTCTACTTTCTCCTCGTCTTTGTGCTGATTGGGATCGCCGCAAACTTCCTCAGGCTTCCTCACACCGCCGGACCGGAGGGCGTGGGCGCCGAAGAACTTCGCATGCTCAAGAGCCCGATGATCGGGGTCATGAAGCTCTTCGCCGTCATTCTGGCCATCGTTGCGACCGCCCTCCTCATTCCCCGCGACCTCGAGGACCGCACGCTCTACACCATCCTCTCCAAGCCGGTCCCCCGCCTCGACTACCTCATCGGCAAGCTCCTCGGTGTCCTCATCCTCATTTTCGTCGGCCTGGCGGTCATGACCATCCTTCTCGACGCCGTGCTCCACTTCCGCATGCAGGGCATCATGGAGGAGTGGTCGAGGGCCGCTGACGCCATGGTCCTCTCGGAGAATCTGAGCGAGGAAGACAGGGAGCTGGGGCGCCGCGAACTGCTCAGCCACGGCGTCACCTGGAGCTTGCAGGGTGCCATCCTGGCGATCTTCCTCGAGGCATCCATCATCGCTGCACTCGCCCTCCTGGTCTCCACCTTTTCCAGCAGCACCCTCTTCACGGTCGTGATTGCTTCGCTCTGCTACTTCATCGGTCACTTCATTGCGGATGGCCGCGATCACTGGCTGGCCAACTCGAGCATGACTGACGACAAGGTCCCCGTCATCGCTTCCAAGATCCTCATTGTCGTCTTTCCCGATTTCCGCCCCTTCAAGGCCGTCGATGAGGTGGTGGCCGGGCAAGTCCTCCCCCCGTCCCTCCTCGGAACCCTCGCGATCTCGGCCGGCCTCTACCTCAGCATCTACGTGGTCCTGAGCTGGTTCGTGTTCTCCGACAAGGAAATCTAACAGAAACTCGCCATGGTGTTGGTCCGCAATCTCATCGTCGTTTTCGCCGCCCTGGCGCTGGCCGGCTTCGTGCGCCTCCCCCACGACAACAAGGTCGCGGCCGATCTCCGCGAACAGCACCTCCTCCCGGTTCCGATCAGTCTCGATACCCGCGAAGAGCTTGGCCAGACCGGACTCGCGATCGCGCTGGGTGGACTGCGGCCCCTCATCGCCTCCATGCTCAACCTGCAGGCTCATGTCCACTGGGAGAACCAGGAATGGTACGAGCTCGAGCAGACCTACCACACCATCGTGGCCCTGCAACCGCGAACCCGCTACTACTGGAAAACCGGCGCGTGGCATCTCTACAGCAACGCCTACGCCGACTACCGCGACAAACCAGGTCTCTCCGATGGGCGCCGCAAGCTCAAGCAACGCGAGTTCTTTGAAAAGGGCATCGCCTTCCTCGAGCGCGGCGTGGAAACCAATCCCCATGACTGGCGCCTCTGGGCGGAACTCGGTAATGCCCTCAGCCAGACTTGGCGCCCGATCAACCTTGAGCGGGCAGCCGAAGGTTTCCGCAAGGGCTTCGAATACAGCGGTCACATCCAGCTTCAACGGCAGCATGTTTACGTCCTGAGCCGCATCCCCGGCCGGGAGGGCGAAGCGTGGAAATATGGCAGGGAGATGTGGGCGAACCCGCACAATCGCAAATACAACTCGCCCCGCACAATCTTCTACGCCCTCCAGTATCGGGTCAAACCACCCAAGTGGGAGCAGTTCAGCGTCGAGGACATTTTCGAGAGCCGCTGGATGGCCGCCATGGACGTCCCCGACTACTGGTTTCGCCAGGGAGAGGGCTACCCGGTCGACGGCATCGCCGAACTCCTCAACGAGTTGTGCGAAGAATTCAATATTCCCGAGCAGGTTCACCCTCTCCGCTTTCCTCCGGAACAAAAATTCACCCACGATCCACTCAGCGGAGAACCCTTTGGGACCAACCCAGCCACCGGTCAGCCCCGTGAGCGGCGTTGGCGCAGCATCTGGATGGATCGGCCTCGCGACATCTACCGCGCCCGCCTCCGCAGGCAGCGGCCGTCGATTGAGTAAACCTTTCACTCGACAGACTTTCGGGCCGTTTCTATTTCTTTTGCCTCGCTTGCCCGCGAGGATGAAATGCGAATCGCTCTCTTTGGGGATATTCATGCCAACCTGGAGGCCCTGAATGCAGTCTTGGAGGATGCTGCCAGTCAGGGCTGCGCGGAATGGGTATGCTTGGGTGATCTGGTCGGCTACAACGCCAACCCAAGTGAATGCCTCGAACTTGTCCGCGCCATGGAATGCCCCGTCGTGAAGGGGAACCACGACGAAGACGCCTGTGGCGATCATTCCCTCGAGACCATGAATCCCATCGCTGCCACCGCCCTGGAGTGGACCCGGGAACATCTCTCCGAGGACCAGCGCGAGTGGCTGCGAGGCCTCCGCATGGTCCGACAGGTTTCGGACTTCACGATCGTCCACTCCACCCTCGATCAGCCGCAGGCGTGGAATTATGTGACCAACAAGTTCGATGCCATGGCGAACTTCTCCTACCAGTTCACCCACATTTGTTTCCACGGACATACCCACGTCCCGCGCGTCTTCGTCCGTGGAGCGCGCGTCAAGGAGGTGCCTGCCGAATCAATCGAAGTCGAAGAAAGCTTGAAGTACTTCATCAACATCGGTTCCGTCGGGCAACCGCGCGACGGAGACTGGCGAGCGTGTTACGTGATTTACGACATCCCGGCCAAGCTCGTCACCTTCCGCCGCGTCGACTACGATATCGAGACCACGCAAAGGAAGATTCTCGCCGCCGGTCTTCCCCCCAGTCTCGGCGACCGTCTTTCGGACGGCAGGTGAGGCCCATGCAACATCGCATGGAGCTTCCTGAAGGTTGCGCTTTCAAAGTTGGACCTTGATCCTTTCCCAAACCTCCCGGTCTGCGCCTGCCAATCCGAGCGCGCCCACCCCCTCGGGCGAATACCAGCCGATCTCTGCATGCTCGAGCGCCTCGGGCTGCCCCGATGAAATCGTGCAGGCAAACGGCTGCAATCGAATCGCGATCTCCGGGTAGGAATGCTCCACCGCGCGAAGCGCTGAACCGACTCTGACCTCACAGGCAAGTTCCTCCCGGATCTCCCGCGCCAGGGCTTCACGCGGGTCCTCACCCTCTTCCACCTTCCCTCCCGGGAACTCCCAGTGCCCCGCAAGATGCGCCCCCTCCGCTCTCCGGCACAGCAGGATTCCTTCCTCACTCCGGATCACCGCACACACCACCTCAATCACGGGCCCTCACTATCCCAACCCTCCCAATCAATCCAGCACCCAGCCTCCCTTCATTTCCGTCCCCTCTCCACACCGAATCTCCCTCCCTCCCCCCTTGCCTCCCCCACGATCACCTCTATCCTACCCCAATGCGCACGCTCCTCGTTCTCCTGACGCTCACCACCACTCTCCCCGGGGCGAAACGGCTCGAATTGGGCTTCCCGCAGTTTGAGGAGCGCGTGCAGGTCGTCTTTCCGGAGAACTACGACCCGAGTAAAAAGTGGCCCGCAGTCTTCTACTATCACGGCACCAACGGCAAACCCACTACCGAGCTCATCACGGCCCACACCGGGGGACAGGACTGGTTCGTGGTCGGCCTCACCTACGTGCAGCGGGGTCCCTTCACCTACTCCGAGGAGACTCTCCAAGAGGAATGGCGCATCCTGCACTCGGTGCGCAAACACCTCGCTACCAAGTGGAACCTCGACTCGAAGCGGGTCTATGTCGCCGGCTTCAGCAAGGGCGGTTGGATGAGCGGATTCATGCTCCAGCGCGATCGCGACCTCGCAGGCGCAATCATCCTCGGCGCCGGTCACATTCACAGCGTCCACCAGACTCCCCGCAAGTTCCCCACCCGCAAGCCGCTCTTCGTCGGAGTCGGGCGCAAAGACGGGAATTATCCCTTCAGTCTGCGCGCCCTGACCTTCTACCGCCCACTCGGCGTCCAAACCACCTTCGACACCTGGCACGAACTTGGTCACGCCTTCCCGGCCGCCGGATCACCGGCTCTCAAACAATGGCTCGCCATCGAAGCCCATCCCCGTGCCGACCACAAACCCGCAGCCAAGGCATGGATGGAAGAGCGCATCGACAAGATCAAGGGCCTGCCCGACCTCGTCGATCAATGGGTTGCCATGCGGGATCTGGAAGCTACCCCCTACCTCCGCGTCCTCGGCGACACCTGGAAGACGAAAATCAAGGACCAGATTGCCGATCTGGAAAAGGGTGGCCGCGTCGCAGCCGAAGCAAAGGCTCTCGCCGAACACCGCACTCTCCTCCGCAAGGAAATGGGCAAGCACACCGACAAACTCTACCAGGCCCTGCTCGGCGCCTACCTCAAACTCAGCGAGACGCACTCGGGCACGCGTCAGGCTGAGATCGCCCTCGGGGATTATGAGCGCGTGAAGCGCCTCCTCCAGCACTTCAGGGAACAGGACAAGATCGCGAAGGAGAAAGAGCGGGACAATCCTTTCCCTCCTGCCGACGAAAAGGAGAACAACCCCTTCCCCAAATTACCGACCAAGCTTCCCGTCATTCCGCGCAATCCCCTGATCCGCTGATCGACGCCCCTACTTGCCGCTCAAGTCCAGGCCATCCGCCAGCCCCCGCCCGTAAGCGGCGAAGACAGTTTCCAATTGATCGCGACCGCGCCGGAAGGCAGCGCGGACCATCTCCTCGGTCCCCACCACGACGGCCGGATCCTTGAACGGCCAATGGTAGCGCTTCAACTGCCCCGGGTAAACCGGGCACACCTGCTCCGCATTCCCGCACACCGTGATGACGACCTCGACATTGCGGTTGAGAAACTCGTCCATGTGTTTCGATTTAGCTCCACTCAAATCGAAGCCCTTCTCCACCATCGCATCGATCGCGCCCTGGTGCACATAGCCAGCCGGATTGGACCCGGCGCTCGCGACCTCCACCGCATCCCCGGCAGCGGCCTGCAAAATGGTCTCCGCCATTTGGGAACGACAGGAGTTCCCCGTGCAGAGGATCAGAATCAGTGGCTTGGTCACGCTCGTCATCTATTCCGATTTCCGGTTCAGAAAAGACTTTTTTATCTGGACCCTTCCCGACTCCG
Source organism: Roseibacillus sp. (assembly GCA_046581525.1). Taxonomy (GTDB): domain Bacteria; phylum Verrucomicrobiota; class Verrucomicrobiia; order Verrucomicrobiales; family Akkermansiaceae; genus Roseibacillus_B. The sequence continues at coordinate 15,457 of JAYGGC010000253.1, forward strand.
CGACCACCGGTCCCGACCGGACGCTGCCCCCGGCTCGCGCCCCTTCCCAACCTGCTTTTACCGCTGGGGCGCCAATTAATTGGGAACAAATTCGCCGGGTGCTCCTCCTATCTTCGAACAAATCCCCGGTTCTCGCCGTTTTCCCTGCAACCACGGGGACGGCGGCGCGATTGACCTTTCATCCGCCCGTGATATTCTAACCACCAAGTGCTTCGCAAAATTTCAGGTTCCGGATTTGCCCTCGCGATGATCGCCATCATCGCGCTCCGGCTGCCTGTGCTTGGCTTCTGTCTCTGCGAAAGTGACGTCATCCTCAATGGCGAGGTCTGCTGTGACCAGGCCGCCACCCAGCAATCCAGCTGCGGTTGCTGCTCGGAAGTTGTCACTATTTCGGAGGAGGAACCCTGCCGCGATTGCGTTGTGGTTCTCTCCCTCGACCCGGGCGACTTTCAATGGTCCGCCGCTCAGTTTTCACCGGCTCAGGAAGACGGCACAACCGTCGCCCTTCCTGTCGGTCTTCAAGACGACTTGCTTCCCAAGTCGCACCCCGGCCAAATCGCCGGCTCCATCCGCGGCTCTCCCCCCCTTGGGAGCAGCGCGGTCTATTTTCGTTCCCAGGTCCTGAGACTTTGAGGCTTCGATAACGCCGGTCGTTACTGATCGCCGTTAACGCATGCGCTGCTCTTGCAGCTCCCTGTGCACCCTTGCACAAACCCGGCCCCTTGCCTCCCGCCTCAATCTCACTTGGACCTAAAATGAGTCTCGATAAATTAAGCTCCCTTCGGGGATCGCAATCCGCCTCCCCACGCCGCAGCGGCAAGCGTGGCGTGCCTGCAGCCCTGCTCCCCATCGGCCTCCTCGTCGCATTTCTCGCGATCTTCGGGCTCCTCTTCGGCAGCCGTCTCCTCCCTGCCCAACGCGTCAAGGTCGCCCCCGTCATCACGCTCCGGACTGCCGCCAGTAGCGAAGCCGCTCCTTCCCCCACGTCCCCAATCCCGAACTCCCGATCTCTCTTGTTCCAGTCCTCCGGCTGGGTCGAACCCGACCCTTATATCACCAGCGTCCCCTCCCTTGTGAATGGAGTCGTCAAGGAGGTCCACGTCCTCGAGGGACAAGCCGTGAAGAAGGGCGACCTCCTTGCCACCCTCATCGACGACGACGCGAAGCTCGACGTCCAGGAAGCAGAGCGCACAATCGCCACCCTCGACGCCACCCAAGTCGCGCATTGCGCCCAACTCCCGGTGCTCAACGCCGAGATCCACGCGATCCAGCAGCGCATCACCGCCGCCAAAGCCCTCCACGCCGAGCTCGCCGACGCCGCCCGACGTCTCGCCTCCGTGCCCAGGGGATCCGTGCCCGAACTGGATGTCAGGCGAGCCCAACTCAAGGCCGAAGGTCAGCAAGCGGCCATCGCCGAAGCCAATGCGGATCTCGCTGGCGTCTTCGCCAAGATCAACAAGGTCGACCTCGAACGCCTCACGCTAACCGCACAAATCAACGCCGCTCAAACCGATCTCGCCCGCAAGCGACTCGCCCTGGAGCGCACCGAGATCAAGGCCCCCATGGACGGCATGGTCCTCCGCCTTCACGCCGCTCCGGGCAAGAAGCGGATGCTCGGTTCCGACGTCCCCACCAGCGCCCTCATCGTCGAACTCTACGATCCGAACAAGTTGCAAGCCCGCATCGATGTCCCCCTGACCGAAGCGGCCGGCCTCCGCATCGGCCAACCTGTCAGGATCACCACCGACCTGCTCCCCGACGCCAAGTTCGACGCCGAAGTCACCCGCATCGTCGGCGAGGCCGATGTCCAGCGAAACACCCTCCAGGCCAAGGTGAAGATTCTGAATCCCGACACGCGCCTCCGCCCCGAGATGCTCGTCCGCGCTGCGTTTTATCCGGGCGGAGTCTCCTCGAATCCCCAATCAAGCAACCCCGACTCAGCCGGCGCACCGCGCCTCTCCATCTACGCGCCCAAAGAGGCCCTTCTCAATCTCTCCAACAGCGCTGCTCAAGCGTGGGTGGTCGAGGAAAACCGCGCCCAACTCCGTGACCTCAGGGTCGGCACCGAAGAGCGCGGCAACCACCTCCACGTCCTCGAGGGCCTCCGCCCCGGCGACAAGGTCATTCTCCCCCCCCACGACAAGCTCAAAGTGAACAAGCGAGTTGTCATTCAGAACTAGCCTCGATCAACATGTCCGATAGCTTCATCCAGATCCGAAACCTCACCAAGTCCTTCAAGAAGGGACCCAACCTCATCACACCCTTGCAGGAACTCAGCCTGGAAGTCCCCCGCGGTGAGTTCCTCGCCCTCATGGGGCCATCCGGTTCGGGAAAGACCACCCTCCTCAATCTCATCGCCGGGATCGACACTCCCACCGCCGGTGACCTTGTCGTCGACGGAAACGATGTGGCCCGCCTCTCCCGGGCCCGTCTCACCAAGTGGCGCTCCCGTCACGTCGGCTACATTTTCCAACTCTATCATCTCGTTCCCATTCTCTCTGCCTTCGAGAATGTCGAACTCCCTCTTCTGCTCATCCCGCTCTCCCGGTCCGAACGCCGGACCCGCGTCGATGCCGCCCTCGATTTGGTCGGACTCGCCGATCGCTCGCATCACCGCCCCACCGAACTCTCCGGCGGACAGGAACAACGCGTCGCCATCGCCCGCGCCATCGTGCATGACCCCGAACTCCTCGTTGCCGATGAACCAACCGGCGACCTCGACCGCGAATCCGCCGCCTCCATTCTCGACCTCCTCGCATCCCTCGCCAAAGACCATGGCAAGACCATCATCATGGTCACCCACGACCCCAGAGCCGCTGCCAAGGCGGACCGCACGCTCCACCTGGAAAAAGGCCGGCTCATCGAACAATCCGAAATCGTCCTCTCCCACTAAACACTGACTTCCAACTTTCCAACCTCCCAAGTCTGAACACTGATCACTGACTACCGAACCCTCCTTCCCCCTCCCTCCCCCATGAAACTCCTCTCCCTGGCCCTCAAGAACATCACCCGCCACCGCCTGCGTTCTCTCCTTACCATGGCCGGGGTCGCGGCGGGGATGTTCCTCTTCACGGCGGTGGAGACCATGCAAGACTCCCTGGCCAAGGTCACCAAGGCCAGCGCCAACGATACCACTCTCGTCGTCTACCGGGAGAATCGCTTCTGCCCCATGACCTCGCGGCTTCCCGAGCACTACCTGCCGACCATCAGCAGAATCGAGGGCGTGCGGGAAGTGATTCCCATCCAGATCGCCGTCAACAATTGTGGCGCCAGCCTCGACGTGATCACCTTCCGCGGCGTTCCTCCCGAAAATCTGCGCAAGTACAATCCGGACCTCAGTGTCATCGAGGGGTCCTTCGACGAATGGACCAAGCGCACCGACGCGGCCCTCGTTGGAGAAACTTTCGCCCGCCGACGCGGCCTCAAAACCGGCGACAAGTTCGAAGCGGTGGGCATCAATGTTCACGTCGCCGGGATTATCAAGTCGAAGGAGGCGCAGGACAACAATGTCGCCTACGTCCATCTCCCCTTCCTCCAGCAGGCTTCCAACATCGGCCTTGGGACGGTCACCCAGTTCAACGTCAAGGTGAAGTCGGCGGACCTCCTCGAATCCGTCGCCCAACAAATCGACGAAACCTTCCGCTCCGATTCTCAACCCACCACCACCCGGCCCGAGAAGGCCTTCTTCGCTGAGACCGCCAAGCAAATGATCGAGCTCATTGGCTTTACCCGCTGGCTCGGTCTGGGCGCGGTGGCAGCCGTCCTCGGACTGGTCGCCAATGCGGTCCTCCTCATCGTCCGCGGCCGTGTCAAGGAAACGGCCATCCTGCAAACCCTCGGGTATTCCCGCATGAATATCGCCACTCTGGTCTCCTTTGAGGGCGTCCTTCTCGGCCTACTCGGCGGAGCACTCGGCGTCCTCACCGCCTACTTCTTCTTTCATTGGCAGTCCTTCACCCTCGGCAACGAAGGCCTCACCCTCGCGATCACTCCCAACCCCGCCGTCCTCCTCAAGGGCATTCTCGTCGCCCTTCTGCTCGGCCTCCTCGCTTCCCTCTATCCCGCCTGGCGCGCCTCCCGCCAACCAGTGGTGCAATCCCTCAACGCAGCCTGACCCCGGGTCCGGCCTGCCCTCTTCCCAACCATGCTCCCGATAACCTACGCGATCCGAAACCTCTTCCGCGACCCTGGCCGTCTCATCCAGACCGTGGGCGGGAGCGCCCTGGTGGTGCTTCTCGTCATTGCTGCCACCGCTCTCACCGGCGGAATGGACGGCGTGCTTGAAGCGACCGGATCCGAACGCAATGTCATCCTGTTGGGCGCGGGTAGCGAAGAGAGTCTGGAGCGCTCCGAAGTCCACTTCGATGCCGAGTCGGCGGCCGCCACCGCGGTCTTCGGGCTCGACAAACCACTGGGCATTACCGCTGCGTCCGGGGAAATCGTCTACATGGCACCTCTCTCACTGCCCGGAATGAAGGAGGAGCCCTCCCTCCTCCGCGGGGTCACCGAGAAGGCCCTGCTGGTGCACACCAGGGTTCGCATCATCGAAGGCTCCTTCCCCGCTCCCGGGCAAGTCATGGTCGGCCGCCTCATGCACCGGCGCTTCGGAGTCACTCCCGATCTTCTCGCGCCCGGCAGAATCCTCGCTTTTGGCAATGCGGAGTTCACCATCTCCGGCACCTTCGAGGCACCCGGCACTGTCCTGGAATCTGAGGTTTGGTTCGATCGCAATGACCTTGCCACCATCACCCAACGCGACTCCCTCTCCGCGGTGTACCTTCGCCTCGACGAGGCCGAGTTCGACGATGTCCACGTCTTCACCCTCCAACGCAACGACCTCGAACTCTCCGCCATTCGCGAAGACAATTACTACGAAAAGCTGAGTAGCTTTTACGCCCCCATCCGCGCCATGACCTGGGTCACCGCCGCCCTCGTTGCTGCCGGTGCCATCTTCGGCGGGCTCAACACCCTCTACGCCGCCTTCGCCTCCCGCATCCGTGAAATGGCCACTCTCCAATCCATCGGCTACACCCGCAAGGCCCTCCTCGTCTCACTCACCCAGGAGTCTCTCCTCGCGACTCTCACCGGCTCGCTGGTTGCCTTCGTCCTCGCCATCGTCCTCTTCGACGGCCGCAGCATTCCATTCTCCCTGGGCACCTTCACCCTGGAACTCACTCCCGGCATCATCCTCACCGGGCTTGGCGCGGGTCTCGCCCTGGGAACCCTCGGCACTCTTCCCCCCGCCCTGCGCTGCCTCAAACCTTCCCTCCCCGTCGCTCTCCGTTCTTCCTGAATCACAATCACAATTCATACAATCCAATGAAACTACCAACCATCATCACTGCCTTCGCTGCCGTCGCGCTCGTCTCGTGCAATTCCAAAGACAATGGCGATGCTGACGCCAAGCCCCCCTCCGTCGACCCCGCCCTCCAAGCCGTCCTTCTCGACTCCGCCCCGGATGGCGCGGTCACCATCACGGAGGCCCGCAAAAACCCCACCCCGGGAACCGAAGTGGTCATCTCCGGCAAGATCATGGGGAAGATGGATCCCTTCGTGAAGGGACGCGCCCTCCTCACCCTTGGGGACCCCTCCAAGATCGTCTCGTGCGACCTCATGCCTGAGGACTCCTGCGAAACTCCGTGGGACGTCTGCTGCGATGAGGCCGCCACCATCGCGAAGAGCATCGTCGCGATTCAAGTCCTCGGTGATGACGGCAGGCCCCTCAAGCACGGCCTCAAGGGCCTCGGCGGCATGAGGGAACTCAGCTCCCTGGTCGTCAAAGGCACCGTCGCGGAGGGATCCAATGCCAACAACCTCCTCATCAACGCCACCGGCATTCACATCGCGATGATCGAACCCACCAAGGAGAATCCCGCCAAGCCACAACCGTAGCTGCTGCAGCCTGCAGCAGTTCCTACCAGCGGCAGCTTGCCGCTGCTCACGTAATTATCGAACACACGTAACCGTCATCCCCGGCTAATGTCGCTTGGTGCATTCATATTCGTCCCCTCCCTCGTGATCGTAGTGGTGCTCACTTCCTGTGCGGAGCACACTCCGCGCAACCAACCGCGCGAGGTCTTTCAGAAGGGCGAGAACTGGACGCACGCCCCCTCCTGGGCAAGCGGCTCCATCCAGCAGAATTGGTGGACCTCTTACCGCGATTCCCGCCTCAATTCTCGGATCGCGACCGCCCTTGCAAACAACTCCGATCTCCGTGTCCTCGCCGCGCGTCTCGAGCGGAGCCGCGCCCAGACCCGGCAGGCCGCCACCGCCTCCTGGCCCTCCATCAATCTCGGCACCGGTCTCGTCTACGGGAACGAGGCCATCCGCATGACCGGCTTCAAGTCCGTCGACCTTGAACCGTGGGCCAGCTCCGCCGCCATCTCATGGGAAATCGACCTTTTCGGCAAGATCCGCGCTGCGACCAACTCCGCCCACCAAGCCGAGCAGGCCGCCTTCTGGGATCTCCACGCAGGCCGTCTCCTCGTCGCCACCCAAGTGGCCGAGGATCACTTCCGCCTCCTCAGGCTCAATGAGGAAAAGTCCCTCGTCGTCGAGTCCGTCGCTGCCAGCCGCAAGATCGTCGAGACCATGCGCCACCGCAATCAGGCCGGTCTCATCTCCACCACCGAACTTCGCCGCCAGGAGGCCGAACACGAGCGGCTCACGCGGACCATTCTCGACCTCGAGCGTCTGCGCGGTCTCGCCAACCTGCAACTCAGCACTCTGCTCGGCCGCGCTACTCCCTCCCCGCCCTCAGCCGGCACCTTGCAAGCGGTCCGCACTCCTCCTCTTCCCTCCCGCACCACCTCGGCCGTCCTGCAGCATCGCCCTGACCTTCTCGCTGCCGAGGCCCGCGTCCGATCCGCATTCCAGCTTGAGGAATCCTCACGGCTCAATCTACTTCCGTCTCTCGCCCTCGGCGCCGGCGCCTCCGGTCAAAGCTCCGCCTTGGCGGCCGGATTTCGGCAGTGGATCGCTTCCGTCGGGCCACGCCTCGACATTCCGGTTTACGACCCGCGCCGCCTTGCCGCTGTTCGCGTCCGCCGCGCGGAAACCGATGAAGCCGCCGCTCTCTATCGAAGCACCGCCCTCAAGGCCTTTGAAGAAGTCGAGTCCTCCTACCTGAATGTCGCCAACCGTGGTCGCCAACTCTCTGCCGTCCGCCGCGAGGTGACCGCCCTCGACGAAGCTCGCCAAAACACCCTCGCACTCTTCGAGGGCGGAATCGTCTCCCAAATCGAACTCCTCGAATCCGAGCGCCGCAGCCTCGAGGGCCGGCGCCAGGAATTGGCGGTCCGCCATGCTCTCCTCCGTGACCATCTGGCTCTCGTCAAGGCCCTCGGAGGGGCGCAATAACCCTACTTTTTACCGTATATTCCCCGCACCCCCTTGAAAGATCGTTCTCCATCACCAACTCGAAAATCCCTTGTGCCTTCAAGGGACCAAAAGTATGATGACGCCGTGCGGATCCTCGCTAAAACTCTCATCGTCCTCCTCGTCACGGTCAGCTTGGCGCTGCCCAAGACGATGGGCCGTGGCCATGAAGTGGCCTGCGACGCATCGGATGTATGCGAGGTGCTTGGCGTCGGAGAATGTTCCGATGCTGATCCGTGCGATGGCTGTCCGCCTCCGGAAGATTGCCCCTGCGATCATGGTGGCGACCAGGAAGAGCTGCCCCTTCAACAAGACGGTGAAGACGATCGCTGTCCTGCCCACCAGCATCATCACCATCATCACCACACCTGTGTGTGTAGCGCCGCCAACGCCTGGCTGATCTCTGACAGCAACCTTCTTTCGCTGCACCCGCCGCTGCAAGGACACGTCCTTGCGCCGCGCGAAATGCTCGCCGCCCCGGAGTCTCCGGTTTATCTTCTCGATCGTCCTCCCATGGCCTAGCGGACCTCGCGTCCGCCAGGCGATTCCTTGTGCAGCACCCCCCGTCGGGTAGTTGGCTCGCCTTTTCGTTGCACACCAGGCCATGCATGGCCTGAGGGACAGTTGAGGTCCACCTCACACCCATCTCGGCAATTGCTGTGCCGATCGCACCACTGGTGCACCCTTCGCAACCTCAACTCTCAGCGTACTCATGACTCGACCAACCATTCTTGTGTTCACGGCTCTCGCGCTCCTCGGCTTCTCGCATGCCGAGGCCGCTTCCTCGGGCCTGATCGTCACTTTCGACAGTATTCCCAACCGCGTTCGACGCGACAACCCCGATCTTGCCGCCGCACGCCTCCGCATTCGCGAAGCCCTTGGACGAATGAAGCAATCCGGACGCCGCAGCAATCCGGAGCTGGAAGGAGGATTCGAACACAACACCACATTCCGGGAAGGAACCATCGAGATCGGAATCTCCCAGCGCTTTCCCGTCACCGACCGGCTCCGTCTTGAAAGAAACATCTCCGTGATCGAATTGAAGGCCGCCGAGGCCGAGATCAAGGAAGTCGAGCGACTGCTCGTGGCTGAAGCGAAGACTGCCCTCGTCGAGGTCCTCGCCTTCCGGCAGCAGCGCACTCTCCGGCAAAAGCAGGCCGAGGTTTCCGCGAAGCTCGCCGGGTTTATCAAGCAGGCCGCGGACAAGGGCGAACAATCGCCCATCGATGCAGGCCAGGCCAAGCTCGAGGCGGCCCGCCTCTCCAGCGGCATCCGCCAACTCAAAGCGAGCGAAGTCGCCTCCATCGGAAAGCTCAAACCCCTCCTCGGCATGAGGGTCACCGACGTTCTGAACGTCACTGGCTCTCTGCCGGAACCCTCTCTCCCCGCCGGCGTGGTCGATCCCAGGCGCCGGCCGGATTTTCAGGCCGCTCAGCTGCAAGCCCAGGCCGCAACGCAGAACGTCGAACTGGAGAACGCTCGCCGCTATGATGATGTGGAAGCCGGCTTTGTCGCCGGCCTCGAGCGAGCCGAAGATGCCCCGGAAGGATTCGAGACCGAAGGAATCATCGGCTTTCGCGTGAAATTGGCGCTCCCCTTCTGGGACAAGAATGAGGGCAACATCGAGGCGGCGCAGGCCCGCGCCGAACGAAAGCACAAGGAGACCGTCGCCCTTGCCCACACCATCCGCCACCAAGCCGACTCCAGCCGCAAGGAAATGGTGGAGTGGAAGAGGATGCTCAATGAGATTACCGACAATCTCCTCCCTCTCGCCGCCGATCAAGCCGGGGCCGCCGAGTCCGCCTACTTGGACGGCTTCAGCGACCTGTCCGCCGTTCTGCGCGCCCGCGAACAGCAACTTGAACTGGCCGACTCCAGGATCGAAGCCCTGCGCAGTTTTCACCTGGCCCGCGTGCGCTTCGAAGCTGCCATCGCCAGTCCCTGAACCCATCCCGCCATGAAAATCTTTTGCGCACTTCTCATCCTCACCAGCTGCTTTCTCCTCGCCGAGGAGGAGGAAAGCGAATCTACCCGGGCTGCTGATACGATCGTCCTCAAGGATATCAGCGTCAAGAATCTCGGAATCGAGTTGGTCGAGGCAGTCGAAACCGACTTTGAAGAGACCATCTTTGCGATCGGACGCATCTCCGAGATTCCCAGCAATCACGCCGTTCTCAGCAGCCGAATTCCCGGCCGAATCGTCGAACTTAACGTCATCGCTGGCGACTTGGTCACGCAGGACCAGATTCTCGTCCGGGTGGAAAGTCGCCAGCCGGGAAACCCTCCTCCCGTCATCCCTCTTCCCGCCCCAATTTCCGGCATCGTCCTCGAGAGCCACGTGCGGGTGGGCGAGCCGGTCGAGCCGGACAAGGAGCTTCTCGATATCGTCGACCTTTCCGAGGTCTGGGCCATCGCGCGCGTCCCCGAACAGGAGGCCGGACGCATTATGATCGGTTCGAAGGCACGAATCCGCATCGCAGCCCTCCCCGGCGAGACCTTCGGGGGCGAGTTGATTCGGTTCGGCACTCATGCGGACATCGCGTCCGGCACCCTCGACGCCATCTTCCGCCTGAAGAATCCCGACCTTCATCTACGCCCGGGGATGCGCACCGAGTTCGCCATCATCACGGACTCCCGGTCCGAGGTCCTGGCAGTGCCCCCCGAGGCCATCCAGGGCGACGCTGCCAGTCCCGTCGTCTATGTCGAGGACTTCGATCTCCCCAACGCTTATATTAAGACGCCAGTTCATATCGGGGCGCGCAACGACCGCTACGTCGAGATTGTGAGCGGCATCTTTCCCGGCGACCGGGTTGTCACCACTGGTTCCTACTTCCTCGGCTACGTCAAGGGCGGCGGCCTGTCGCTCAAGGAGGCCCTCGATGCAGCACACGGTCACGAGCACAACGAAGACGGCACGCTCATGACCGACGAGCAGAAAGGCGCCCGGGATGCGGCCAAGGGAATTGCTCCTGGAGAATCCAAGAACACTGGTCCTCTCACCGTGTTCCTGGCCATCACCTCCTTCATCTTCCTTCTCTTGCTCGTCCTGAGCGGCGTGAAGCACATGGTTGATGGGAGGACACTCGCCGCTGCCCTCGATCCCACCAGACTGAACCCACCCCCAGCCGCCGCGGGACCAGTCGTGCCCCAATCGCCGCCTGCCCTTCCCGAGGGGCCGGCCGAAGCTGACAATCCTGCCCCGGTGTCACCCGAATCTAGCCGCGATGCTTAATTATCTCATCAGATTCTCCCTTGGGCAGCGGCCCCTGATCCTGATGCTCGCCGGTATCTCGCTGGTGCTCGGCATCAAGAGCGCCACGGAATTGCCCGTGGAAGTTCTTCCCGACCTGACCCGACCGACCGTCACCATTCTGACCGAGTCAAAGGGCTATGCCCCCGAGGAGGTCGAGACCCTGATCACCATTCCCCTCGAGAACGCCCTCATGGGTGTCACCGGCGTGACGCGACTCCGCACCACTACCGATGTCGGACTCTCCCTCATCTTCGTGGAATTCGATTGGGACACCGAGATCGAGCGCGCTCGCGAGTATGTTCGAGCGCGCTTGACGGGGATCGCGGAAGAACTGCCTGAAGGGATCTCCCCTTTCATGACCCCGGCCACTTCCTTGATGGGCGAGATCATGCTCATCGGAATCACCGATCCCACCGGGAAGATGAAACCCAGCGATCTCCGCACCTATGCGGACTGGACCGTGGCCCGGCGCCTGCAGGGCCTTCGCGGAGTCGCTGAAGTCCTCGCCATGGGCGGCGGGGTAAAGCAGTTGCAAGTCCAGCCGGATCCCCAGCGGATGCTTGCCCTCGGCATTACTTTCGAGGAAATCCGGGAGGCCGCCTCGGAGGCTGTGAGCAACACCACCGGCGGCTTCCTCACCAGTCGCGCCCGAGAAATCCTGGTGCGAAATCTCGCCATGACTACCGACCTCGATGCCATTGGCGAAACCGTCGTTCGTCATGCCGACGATCGCCCGGTGCGCATCAAAGACGTCGCCGACGTGGTCTGGGACATCGAACCCATGCGGGGCGACGCCGCTGCGAACGGGCACCCCGGAGTGATCCTCAGCATCACCAAGTCCCCGGGCTTCGATACCCTCGCTCTGACGAAGCGGATCGAGGATGCCCTCGCCAAATTGGAGCTCACCAAGCCCGACGGAGTCGAACTCACTCAAACTTACCGGCAGGCGGATTTCATCGATCTCTCGATCGGCAACTTGAAGGAAGCCGGCCTGATTGGCGCCCTCATGGTTGCCATCATCCTGTTTCTCTTCCTCCTCAATCTGCGTAGCACGTTCATCACGCTCACCGCCATTCCTCTTTCCCTCGGCACCGCCGTCTTGGTCTTCGACCTCTTTGGTCTGAGCGTCAACTCCATGACGCTAGGAGGTCTTGCGGTGGCGATTGGCATGCTCGTGGACGATGCCATCGTCGGGGTCGAAAACGTCTTACGCCGTCTCAAGGAGAATTCCACCCTGCCCGATCCCCATCCCAAGCTCGAGGTCATCGCCTCGGCTTCCTCTGAAGTGCGCAGTTCGATCTTCTATGCCACCGTTCTCATCATTCTCGTCTTCCTGCCTCTCCTCGGCCTGACCGGCGTCGCAGGCCGGCTTTTCGCACCAATCGCGATCGCCACCATCGTCAGCATGGCGGCCTCCTTCGTCGTCTCCCTGACCGTGATCCCGGTTCTTGCCTCGTTCCTCCTCAATCCCAAGCGGGGTGTAGTGCACAAGGACGGATTCCTCGTACGGGGTCTCAAATGGCTCCACAAGAACACCTGGCTCCGCCTGGCCCTCGCCCAGCCGCTGGTCGTCATGGCGATCGCCGGAGTGCTTCTCGCCACTGCACTCACGCTCTCTCTCCAGATGAGCAGGAATTTCCTCCCGCCCTTCCGGGAACCGACCGTGCTGGTGGCCATGACCGCGGCGCCCGGCACCTCTCTCAAGCAGACCAACGAAATCTCCGCCGCAGCCGATAAACTCTTCCTTTCCATTCCGGAGGTGCGTCGGGTCGGCCGGCGGGTCGGCCGGGCGGAACGTGGCGATCACGTTGTTCCGGTCTCCACCGTAGAATTCGATATCGAGTTTCACGACCAGGGCCGTCCCCGGGAGGAGATCCTTGCCGACATTCGCGATAAGTTGAAGGGCCTTCCCGGCACCTTCAGCGTCCTGAGTGGCCCACTCGCGGACCGCATCGGCCACATGCTCAGCGGGGTCTCGGCCCCCATTGCAATCAAGATCTATGGCCCGGACTTGGCCGAACTTCGGCGCATCGGAACTGACATCCAGAACATCGCCCGGGGAATTCCCGGCCTCGAGAAAGCACGGGGAGAACAGCAGGCCCCCATTCCCCAGCTTCGCATCGAACTCGACCGGGAACGTGCCCTGGCCTACGGCGTGACGCCCGGGGAGCTGAATCCTGAGCTCGCTGCCCTTCTCGGCGGAGAAGTTGTCTCGGAGGTCTACGAGGATCAGAAGATCTTCGACCTCGTTGTTCGCCTCCCGAAACGCTGGCGCGAATCACCCGAGCGGCTTGCCAACATGTATATCGACACCAAGAGCGGGCAACGTATCCCGCTCAAGTTCTTCGTCGATCTGCACCAGGCTACCGGTCCCAATACCATCCTCCGGGAAAACACCCAGCGCCGCTTCGTGGTCAGCATCAATCCTACCAGCCAGAACCTGGTCGCCCTGATGGAGAAACTCCAGGCGGAAGTCGCTGCCAAGGTGTCAATGCCGGAGGGCTACCACCTCAGCTACGAAGGAGAATATCGGGCCGCAAAGGACGCCGGGTGGCGAATCATTTGGGGGTTTCTCATCGTGGCCATCATCATCGCCATTCTCCTCATCAGCTACTTCAAGACGCTCGTCTTTACCCTCCAGGTTATGGTCTTCGACATTCCCCTCGCCCTGATCGGCGGCATCGTCCTCACTTGGCTGACGCTCAATAATATCAGCATCGCTACCCTGGTGGGCTTTATCGCAGTGATGGGTATCGCGGCGCGCAACAGCATCATGATGATCTCCCACTACCTGCACCTCATGAGACATGAGGGCGAAGGCTTCACTCGTGAAATGATCGAACGCGGCACCCTCGAACGGCTCGTGCCGGTCCTCATGACAGCCCTCGCGGCCGGAATCGCCCTCGTCCCCCTTGTCTTCAACCTCGGCTTCATCCCAGGTCTTCATGACAGCGACCCCTCCACCGCCCCCGGAAAGGAAATCCTCAATCCCGTGGCGATCGTGATCGTCGGCGGCCTCGTGACCTCCACCATTCTCGGCCTCGGCGTCACTCCGGCCGTCTTCTGGTGCTTCGGACGACGGGCCGCGGATAAGGCGGTCCGGCAGGGCGCTGCCGCAAGTCAGTGAATGTCTGAAGCCGAATATCTGTCTAACCAAGCAACAAACAACAAACCAAGCAACTCGATGAAAACCAACCTATTGATTGCCATTGCCACCGCCCTCTTCCTGAGTCCAGTGGCCACGGCCGATGACCAACAAAAAGACGACCACAAGCACGACGACCACAAGCACGAAGCAAAAGCCGGTCCAAACGGGGGAAAGATTCTCCACGAAGTGGAACCGCACGCCGAATTATTCGTCACCAAGGATCGGAAGATCCAGATGACCTTTCTCGACGACCATGGAAAGGCCATCCCTCCTGCGGATCAGAGAATCTCCATCATCTGCGGCAAGCGAAGTGCCCCCACTAGCATGAAGTTCGAGAAGAAAGAATCCTTCTTTCTCTCCGACAAGGCCCTCCCCAAGGGGATGAACATCCCCACCATAGTACGAATCAAGTCGAAGCTGGGTGCCAAGACTGTCACCATTCGTTTCAATCTCAACCTGGAGGATTGTCCGGGTTGCAAATACCTGGAATACGCCTGCATCTGCGAGCACGCGAACGACGATCACAAGAAGGACCAGAAAAAGTAGGCGGTTGCCCGCCAGTCATTTTCAGGGGAAGCCGGTCACCACCGCTTCCCCTTTTTCGTCGCCAGTCAGATCGATTTGCGCAGCTCAGTCTGCAAATTGATCACCGCCTCCCGCATTTGGAGAAGCGGCTGCACGTGCGTCGGTGATGCGGTTTGCGCCTCGCCAACCGCGGTGTCGATGTGGGTCAGGCACCGCTTCAACTGCGCGATGGTGAATCCAGCATCAGGCTCCGGGTCGCACTCATAGGAGGAGAGCGCACCGGCCAACTTGGCAGACACCGTCGCCACCGCACTCCACAGGCTGGCAAGGGGAGAGTCGGGTTCCTCCTGGGGATACTCCACCGAGTCGAGAAGTTGCCGAACCTGTCCCTGCAAGGGATGGCGCCGGCGGACCAGCGGCTCGTCGTCCAGCTCTCCAAGTTCGGCATCCTCGGCAGCGTCGCGCCAGAACTCCCCTTCGTCGTTCGGCTCAACCTCGTGATCCCACTTCATATAGTGGGCGATCGTTTCCTCATCCTCGAAGCCAAATTTGTCAACCACCTCGGAGTAGCGGTTCGAAAGATCGTCGGAACGCCGCAGAAACTTCTCCCACTCAAATTCATTCATCGGCTCATCGGCCTCTTCGGAAGCATCCGCTCCCTCCTTTTTACGATCGATCACGCACAACCCATCAAGGAATTCGGACAAGGCTTCGGCCGCAGCCTCACGCGCCGCTTTGTCCTCCACATCACTCATTTCCCACGCAGGCTCGGAGATTCTGAGGTCGAACTCGCTTGCTTCCAGGACCACTCTTCCGTTCGACGCTGAATACCATTCAAGGTAGACCGCGTTCTTCCAGGTGGTCGGGATTTCTTTTTTCGCAGCGTGGAACTCTCCGATCTCATCGATCGGAATGAGCGGAATCTTCACTTTGAGTGCTGCCGTGATGTCGCCGGTCAATCCAGATTGGTTCAAGTGAAGTGCGGCGGGCCGCATGCCCTTCGGATCCGGAGAGGGGTGCCGCAGGGTGAGCGTGCGCCCGGCCAGGTCACGATGGGGATTCCCTCGCAGTTCTGCACGCATGGTCGAGCCATCTGCAAAGTGGATTGCCACCTCAACATGCTTCTTCTTGCGATTGCAGATCTCGGCGGAGACGATGGAGTTTTCTTCGAGGCGGAGAGCCATGGGAGAACCGATATTCCTAGGATATTTGTGCCGCCTTGCAAAGCAGAGCTTTTGAAATCTGCGCCCGCAATCCCCCCGCCCTCTTCGCGAGAGGGTGTGGATTCACTGTCAGCCGGGACCGACGCGAATACTCTAACTCTTTGGAAGGTGCTCGTCCTTCCAGTCACCCGAGATCACGGCCCACGCGCACAGGGGACCAAGGACCAGGGCTGCACCAAGCAGGATGAACACGACACTCAAGAACTCCATTTGGATCTGTGGATTGTAGTTTCATTCCTGAGGTCGACGCGATTGAGATACGATGAGTATAACCCGGGTTCCGGTCGGGCGAAAGATCGAATTCCCATCGTGAAGCTGGTCACAAAAATCCTCACCTCACTCAAATCCACCCCGCGGCTAGTTCCCTTTTCGCCCTCCGTACCAGGAATACCGCTACCGCCATTCCCGCCGAACCCATGATCATCGCCATCACCATGATCTGGTAACGCACGGCGTCCAGCGGCGATGTCCCTGCCAGAATCTGCCCCGTCATCATTCCCGGCAGCGACACCAGGCCCACCGCCAGGAAGGAATTCACTTGCGGAATCAGCGCCGCGTTCCAAGCCACCTTTCGCGCCTCATCGACCTTTCTCCCTCCCTTCAGCTCCGACTCA
>JAYGGC010000256.1:0-31335 GCA_046581525.1 Roseibacillus sp.
ACCGCGATGTGTCCGTCGGGATCGATGAGAAAGCTGGTAGGTACGGGGAGCGGGCGATTGAGCCCCACGAGGTTGTCGTGGAATTCCTGGAAGGCGGCGAGAACGCGTTCGCTGGCCTTGGAAGAGGGGAAGGGAAACTTCAAGGCGGCCATCACTTTGGTAGGATCTCCCGCGGTGGCAGGGTCCAGGTCATCGACGCTCAGGGCGAGCACCTGCAGGCCGGCCGCGCGCAGATCGCTGGCCCGATCGCGCAGTTGGGCGAGTTCCTCGCGGCACGGTGCGCACCAAGTGGCCCAAAAATTCACGAGGAGGCTCTGTTTGGTGAGCGGCTCGCCCTTGCTATCGCGAATGTTGAGCTTGGGAGCGCGCAGGAGAGTGATCACGGGAATGCGGGCCGCGGAGGAGGCCGGAGCGAGCGGTGGAGCGGAGGGGGTGAGGGCGATCGTTCGCACCGCAGCGGGAACGGTTTCGGCCCTGCCCGTCCCTTGCACGAGAAGGTAGCGGCCGTCGACCGGCACGCCGGGAAATGACTCGCGGCGCCCGTCGGGCCAGCGCACCTGGATGGACTCGATGTGCTCCTCGTCTCCCAGCCCGAGGTGGACCCACTTGCTCGACTGGGCGAGGAAGCCTTGCCCCCCGCGGAGCGTTTGGACGAGGCGGGGCGCACTCTTGTTCTTGAGAACGACCTCGACGCGTGAGCCGATCGCGTCGCGGTTGACAGCCGGAGCCTCCCCCCTGAGCCGCAAAGCGAGAAAGTGGTTCTTTCCGGATCCATCGTTGCGCAGGAGGCGCAGGCGGGGGGCGTTGCGATTGCTGATCCAGAGGTCGAGGTCGCCATCCTGATCCCAGTCGGTGACCGCAATCGCGCGTCCGTCGTCGGGGAAGTCGAGCCCGCTCCCTGCGGAGATGTCAGCAAACCGTCCGTCCCGGGTGTTGAGGAAGACACAATTGCGCTCGTTGCCGCTGAAGGCCTTCCCGGAGTCGATCATGGCGGAGAGATCGCGGTGGGCGCTGCCCCCGGACGATCCAGCGGCGGCGCTCTGAGAATCCAGTGTTTTCGGCACGACCTGCCGCCAGAAGAAACTTCACAAGTCCCCGGTGTCGCCCTCTGACGAGAGGTAGCCGTTGGCGACCACCAGATCGGGCCAGGCGTCGTTGTTGAGGTCGACGAAGTTGGAACTCCAGGCCCAGCGGCCGAGGGTTACCCCAGCCGGCACGCTCACGTCGTTGAATCCCGCACCGGTGTTCCGGAAGAGGGAGTTGCCCCGCGCGAAGCGGCGGAAGCGGTCGCGGATCTCCTGGGCGGTGCCGGTCTTGAATTTTTCCTGGGCGGTAATGCGCGATCCGGCGGCCGAGAACATATTGGCCACGTAGAGATCCATGCGGCCGTCGCGGTCGTAGTCGCCCCAGGCCGCCGACATTCCGGAAGCACTGTCTTCCACTCCCGCCGAGGCCGCCACATCGACGAACCTTCCCTCGTCGTTGCGATAAAGATTGTTGCGGCCGTAGTCGTTGGCGACGTAGAGATCCTGATCCCCGTCATCATCGAAGTCTTCCCAGGAGGCCGCGAAACTCCAGCGCCGGTTATTTTGATCCAGGCCGGTCGCCCTGGTGACGTCGCGGAAGGAAAACTCTCCCTCGTTGCGGAAGAGCGCATTGGCGGCTCCGTTTTCCGCGTCGTGATAGACGAAGCGTTCACCCGCGGCGCCCATGGACGCTCCTGCGGTTCCTTCCGCATAGGCGCAGAGGTAGAGGTCGAGGAGGCCGTCGCGGTCGAAGTCTGCTGCCGCCAGCGAAGTGGTGGACGGGCTGCAGGGAAGGGCAGTGGCGACCTCGAAGCGCTGCTGGCCATCGTTGCGTGCAATGACCACCGCACCATAGAGGGCGACCACGAGATCCTGGTCGCCGTCGTTGTCGAGATCGAGGAAGAGAGCGCTCCGCGAGTCGTCGATCCAATCCACGCCCCACGCCGCCGCCACCTCGCGGGCGGTGCCGTCGAGATTCTGCAGGAAGAGTCGATTGGGCAGGCCGGGTTCCTGGCAGAGGTAGAGATCGTCGAGGCCGTCACCATTGACGTCTCCCACCGCGAGCCCCGGCGTTCCAAAACGATTCAACATGGCGCGCACCGGAAGCCGGCCCAACCAGTGGTTCAGGCCGTAAGCCAGCTGGGTTTTGTAGCACGGATCGGCGGCCAGGGCCGAAGCGGTGACATCGGAGTAGAGGGGGCGAGGGCGCTTGGTGGTGGTGCGGGCGAAATCGCGCACCGTGATGCTCTTGAGCACCGGGTCGCCGGACTCCGCCGGAGTCCAGCCCACCGTCCAGCGGGCATGGTGTTCGACCGTCGAATCGGTGGTGGGGAAGGAGAGTGATACCAGGACATCGGTCCGATAGGTGCCGGCGGGCCCGGACTGGTCGGCGTTCACGCTGATGACTTTGAACTGCGAGTATTTCCTCTCGTTCGGGCCCTCCTTCGATTGTGCTCTCACCGCTTCGAAGGCCGCTTGCAGATCGGCGAGGCCTCCGCGGGCTGGCTTGGCATCGCGAGGGCCACTGCGCTCCACCAGTGCGATCTCATCCTCGAAGGCGGTCACGAGATTCTTAGGCACCAGAAGATCGCTCGTGAAGTTCGAGGAAAGCAATTTCGCGGCCTCGCCCTCCTCGAAGAACAGCTTGCCGAGTTCCTTGAGCCGGGACTCGGCCAGCTGCGCGAGAACTTCAGTGTCCCAGCCATCGGCGCCGGGGTCGTCGGAGGGCAGCGTCGCCGTGCGTGCAATGACTGACGTGGGACGGACCGACTCGGAACGTGGTGGGGGAGTGGGCGAAGGGTTTTCGTCGGAGGAACGCTCCGCAGAGTTCTCGGATTCCTGGCAAGCGGACGAGGTCAACAGCGCGCAGAGGCCAGTCAGACGAATGACCAGCGAGCAAACGGCCAGGAACCCTCGCTTCATGCGGCGCATGGTAGCGGGGCCGAGGGGTCGTGCAATCACGCGGTCGCTCGACCGTCGCGGGGGCCCATGAAAAAGGCGGTGAAGCACCCCTTCGGGCCGCTTCACCGCCCTGCGGTAAGATCTTGGCAGTTTCGGAAGCCGTTTCTTCTACTTGAGGTTCACCTCGACACTATCGAGGTACCAACCACTGTAAGCCGTTCCCCCTGCGTCGCTGAGGAAATTCCACTCGATGACGACCACTTCACCCGCCGCTTCCGGCGGAAAATCGCCTGAGAAGGACTCCCAAAAGGTATCAGCCCCTCCCACCATCACATCGATATCGGCTCCCAGCTGAACTCCGTCGGAGCTCCTCAGGATGCGCACGGTACCGAAATCGACATTTCCAACATCGGTGTCGCGCCACTGCTGATACTTCAGGGTCGCGCCGGTGACGCCTGCGCCAGTCAGGTCGATGTCGGGCGATCGCAGGTAGATGTTGGCATTGTCAGTATAGACGGCGCCGAGATTCGTCCCGACGCAGTTGAGCGAGCCATCAAAGCCAGATGAGGGGCCGAAGGCGACGGCAGGGTCGGGAACTCCGAACTCCCAGGCGGTAGTGCCCGAGTCGCCGGGATTGGCCCCGACGGTCCAGGCCGGGAGGGGCAGGACTTCGAAATCTTCGAACAAGACCGGCGGTGGCGGCCCGGCCAACAGCATGTAGAGCCTGAGCGGATCGCCGGGCTTGGGAATGTTCAGCGTGTTCAGGGGTGGCGTGGCGGCGATGATCTCGAGTCCGGACACCACCGGCCAGGTGCCAGGATCGGGATTGGCCACCGGATCGGAGGTGCTCACAATTGAGTACTGCTCACTGGCGGAGCTGTTCCAACTGAGGTCGAGGGTGATGCCGTTGTCGGGGCTTGAGACCACGAATTCGTAGCGATCAATCGTCCGGGTGGTGATACAGAGATTGTCGATCAGCAGGGTCTCGTTGGCGCCGCCCACCCGGGCCGAAATGATGAAGGTGTGGTCATTGTCTGGAGTAAAGGAAGTGGCCACATTGACGAAGTCGGCATTGGTATCCAGTCCCGTTGTGGTGAAGGAAGCCCCATCAGTGGGATTCCAACTGATAGTCACCGTTCCGCTCACGGTGGTCCCGTCCTGGAGGATGGGGCCATTGGTGAAGGCAAGGTCGGCGTTAACCCCGGTGACTTTTTCGGAGATGTTCACGCCCTGCTCGGCGTCGCCATTCATCCAGGTATCGACCTCGAAGGAGATGTTTTCGATGACTGCGCCCTCTGCGCCCATGCCTTCCTCCGCGGAGCCGAGGGTGCCCATCGCGGCGTCGCCGTAGTTCAGCGAGAATCCGTCCGCGGGTGGGTTGGCCCCGGGGCCGTCAATGATGGTGACATCAAAGACCGCGGTCCATCCTTGGGAGGAATTCGTCAACGGGGGAATTGAGAAGCTGGAGAATCCAGCGCCGATGCCGTCTTGTGTCAGGCGAAGCTGGCCCCTAAAAATGCTGGCCGCGGTGCCCGATATGACGGTGCCGTCGTTCAGGAAGGTGGTGCCGTCCGCGTAAACTCCGAAATCGGGCTTGTAGGTGTCGGTGATGGCGATCGGATCATCAAACACCGTGGGATCCTGCCCCAGGTTGATATCGGTCAAGTCTCCAAAGAGGTCCGAATCGGTGTCGGCATTGTTGGGATCGGTTCCCGGCTGATTGGCGTCGATAAAGGTCTCGGTCGGGATCTCTACGCCGTCGAGTAGCCCGTCGCCGTCAGTATCATCGTTTTTCGGGTTGGTGCCGGTTTGCGAAGCGTTCACGTAAACTCCGCCACCGTCCTCGACGCCGTCCTCGAGTCCGTCGCCATCGGTATCGGCGACTTGGGGATCGGTGCCGAGGGTCTGCTCCTCGATGTTGGTCAGGCCATCAGAGTCCGGATCGCCAGCGGCGCCGAAATCCGGGTTGACGCTTCCGTCGTCGTTCGTGGCTCCTGGCGGCAGGTGGTTATCTTCCCAGGTGTCCCGCAACCCGTCTCCGTCGATGTCGTCCATGTTTACGCTGATCCTGAGATTGTCGATGAGCACGGTCTCGTTTGCGCCGCCGACCCGAGCCGAGATAATGAAGGTGTGCTCGTCGTCCGCAACGAAGGCGCCGGTGCCGACATTGATGAAGTCGGCATCGGTCACAAAGGCGGTGCCGGCGACTCCCGGTAGTGGGCCACTGGTGATAAAGGTCGCGCCGAAGATGGGATTATAGCGGATCGTAACCGAAGCGCTCACGGTCGATCCGTCGCTAAGAATGCTCCCGTTGTTGAAGGCAAGCTGACCAACGTCCACGCCCCCGGCATTCCCGGAAATGTTCACGCCCTGCTCGGCGTCGATATTCATCCAGGTATCGATCTCGAAAGAGAGGTTCTCGGGTGCTTCTCCTGCGGGGATTCCCTCCTCGGCGTTGCCGCGAGTGCCAAGCGGAGCGTTGCCGTAGTTAAACGAAAACCCGTCCGCGGGCTCTTGGGCCCCAAGACTATCGATAATTGTGACATCGAAGGTGGCCGTCCAGCCCCCGGAGGAACCAGCAATCGGCGGGACAGAAAAGCTGGAGAATCCAGCGCCGATGCCGTCGATGGTGAGTTCCAGTTGGCCATTCTGAATGCTGGCAGAGGTACCAAAAATAACGGTACCGTCACCCAAATCCGTCGTCCCGTTGGCGAAGCCCTCGAAATCCCAGAACGCTCCTGCCGGCGGAGCTTGAGATACGTTGGGATCACTTCCGAGTGCGACCTCGGCCCCATCACCGACGCCATCTCCATCGGAATCAAAATTATGGGGATCGGTGGGGGCGTTGCCGAACGCGGTATTGGCTGAGCCGGTGACCTCTTGGCCGTCGTTCAGTCCGTCCCCATCGGTGTCCGCCACGATCGGGTTGGTTCCGGTGTTGTTGGCATCGATGGAGATGCCGGTGTTGGTCTCGACAAGGTCATCGAGCCCGTCGGCATCGGAATCGACGAGGAGCGGGTTGGTCGGCGGACGTGCACCGGCTCCGGCCGCCTCCTCGCCGTCGCTCAAGGTATCACCGTCGGTGTCGGCGAGATTGGGAAGGGTTCCGTTATCGTGCTCGTCGATGTTGCTGATCCCGTCGCCATCAAGGTCGCCCAGGGCGCCGTAGGGACCGTCCTTGGCGCCGGGGCTGGTTTCCCCCCTGGTGCCGTCGTCATTCGGATCGAGTCCGTTGGCGGTTTCCCAGTCATTGGGCAAACCGTCGCCATCGCTGTCGGGATTGCCGATCGTATTGATGATGAGGTTGTCGATGGCGACTTCCTCGTTGGCGCCTCCGGTGCGGGCCGAGAAGGCAAAGGTGTAGGCGTTGTTGCCGGTGAATCCCGGGGTGGCGATCTTGCTGAAGTTGGCGTTGGTGGTGAGCCCGGTGGTGGAGAAACTGGCGCCCGTGGTGGGATCCCAGGAGATGGTGGCAGTGGCGGTCACCGACCCGCCGTTGCCCAGGATGTCCCCGTTGGTAAAGGCCACGTTGCTCCCATCGACAGCGATGGCCGGTCCGACCTCGCTATCGCCCACCATCCAGGTGTCGACTTCGAAGGAGAGCACGTTGGCGATGCCGGGCCATCCTTCCTCGGCCAGGGTGGAGAGCGTTCCGGAGGGAATGGCCCCGTAGCTGAAGGCAAACCCGTCGGCGGGAGGATTCCCTCCGGCCGGATCGGAAATCGTGAAATCGAAGGTCACGGTCCATCCGTCCGCGGATCCGATGAGGGCCGGGACATGGAAGGCGGCATTGTTGCTGTTGGTGTTGGTGGTCAACCGCAAGACATTGCCGGTCACGGTCGCGTCACCAGCCATCGCGGTGCCGTCCCCGAGATTGTTGGTGTCAGCAACGTCGAAGTCCTGCTCGTAGAGTTCGGCCTGCGCGGAGGAGGCGGCAAAGCACAGGAAGACAAGGATAGAGCGCAAGCGGCCCCTCCGGGAGCGGTCTTGATTCATAGGGGATGGTGAGGAGATCGCCCAGCGGGCGGGAACGATCCCTGATACGCTCAAATGTAGGACGCAAATTGCACCGGATCAAACCATCCCGCCCGGCATCCAAAATAGCCCCGGCCAACCGCGGTTTGTTGCATCAAAGTCTCTTTTACCGAAATCGAGGATGTTCGGCCATGAGTCTGTCTTCACGCGCAATTTCATGTTTCGGATCACGATTCCCAATTCCAGCGGGACGGAGGCCCCAAAACTTGGGGCTACTGCTGATATTCGGCCGGGAAGACTCCCACCCCGAGCTGTTTGGTCACCTCGGCGTAAAACCTGCTGATCTCCCGGTTGGTGAAGCGCAGGCGACCGTTGGGACTGCGCGTGGTGTATGGCTTGAGGATCGCACCGAGGCGCGACTGGTAGGGTTTCTTCCGGCCCGCCGGGGTGTTGGGAGGCGCGCTGGCAATCTTGCGGGCCATAATCCAGCCCGCGGCGATCTGGTAAGCGATGTCCCCAAAGCGCTGCGCAAGTTGAAGGCGCTGATTGATCAGGGAGTAATCGGTCACCAAGGGCAAGGAGAGGAGATGATCGAGCAGATCCGCGGCCCGCCGCGCGTCGACTTCTTGTTGCGCCTCGCTCTTGCTGGCCGGGTCCAGCAGGATGCGCAAGCGGACCTGCGCTGCGGTCTGGTAAAAAGGATCCCGGTGATCGACAAAGGTCCGCATCGTCTTCTCGACCGCGGGCAAGCGGGCCAACTGGCTGGTGAGGAGCCAATGCTCGGCTTCGGCGACCACCTGTTGTGCGGGAGGGAGCTTGGCCAATCCGGCCCGGAGCGCTTCCTCGTCCGCGATGAGGTCTCCAAACTCGCGCGGCGAGGGACCCAACCCGCGGGCCACCCAACTGCGCCGGGCCATCCTGATGCGCAATTGCACTTCGAGGGCGCGCGCGAGTGCGTCATCCGGTTGCAGGGCGCGGGCCCGCTGGAGGATGCCGAGAGCCCGGTGCGGGTCCCGGGTCGCCAGGACGCGGGCCTGGTTGACGAGCAGGGCGGAGGGCGGGAGGACCACGTTGTTGATGTGCTTCTCATCGAGCAGGTGGATGCCCCCAGCGATCAAGAGTCCGGTGAAGTAGGGATATACGATCGAGCGGGCGGCCGGCACCTGCAGCAGGGCGGGTGAGGGCTGGTTGAGATAGTGGAGCGGAGCGAGCACGCGTACCAGATTCTCGCGCTCGTTCATGGCTCCCGCCCGGCGCTTGCCCAGGGACTGGTGGGTCGCCATGCGGTTGCGGTTGTCGGTGATCACCGAGTGCGCGGCGGCCAACCTGCGGCAGCCATCCTCGTCGAGTAGCAGAACGGAGAGCACATCCTCCACATAGGAAATCTTGGGGTAGTCACTGAGGTGGATGAGGGATCCCCCGGGACCCGCGCCCTCCAGGAAGCCGGCATCGAGAGGCGCACCCGATCCGACGAAGACAAAGTTGTCGCCCACGAGGTAGAGCTGAGTGTGGTCATAGACAGCCCGCATGGTGGCACAGAATGAGCGCAGAAGATCCTCGTCGACAAAGTGCGCGCCCAGCCACTGCACGAAGGTGCCCTCCTCATGCAGGTGCTCCCGGGCGAGTTCGAGAAACTCGCGGGTGTAGAGATGAGAGGCTCCCGCAGTCCACGGGTGCGAGGGCTGCGAGACAATCGCGTCGTAGCGCCTGGTGGTCAGCCGCAGCGCACCGCGCACGTCGTTGACAATGACGTTGATGCGCGGATCGCGGAAGGGGTCGATGGCACGGCGCTTGGCAATCAACCTGTTGGCACGAATGACTTCCGCTTCCAGTTCGACCACATCCACGGATTCGATCCCGCTGGGGATCGCCTCGAGGAGGGCCCCTCCCCCGAAGCCGACCACGAGGAGGGAACGGGTCTTGGGGCGGAGGACCTTGGGCAGGGCCGGTAGCCAGCGAATGCGGGTGTAGGAGAGCTTGTCGGCGCCCTTGGCAAAAACCTCGGCTTCGGGAAGTCCGTTGGTGCGCAGATAGAAGCTCCCGCTCCGTTCCAGGACCGCCACGCTGGCGGAGCGCCCGACAGCGTGAAAAATGAGTTTGGGCTCCCTCCCCTTTTGCGGTCTGGCGGTGTGCGGCGACATGGTCAACAAGCGGAGAGGCGGCTTGGGGTGGAAGGCGAAGACGAAGGCGAGGGTGAGAAGCGAGGCCAGGAGGGCCGGAACCTTGGCCCGCGGGGTCATGAGAAGGAGAACCAGGGTGCCCAGTAAAAGATTGCCCACGATGGCCCACTTGAAGGTTTGCGCATAACCCAGCGCGGGAATGAGGAAGTAACCAGCGCCCACCGCCCCGAAGATGGCGCCGATCGTATTCCAGGAATAGACCCGCCCCGCCGAGCGCCCGGCTTGGCGGGGATCTGCGGTGAGACTGCGCACCGCGAGTGGAAAGGTCGCCCCCATACAAAGGGTGGCCGGCATGAGGAGCAGGGCACAGGTCCTCGCAAGCGAGCCCAGGGAGGCCTCCTCCCATGCGGTTTCGGAAAAGCCGGTGGAGCTGACGTAGAGGAAGAGCAAGGCACTGAGCACGCCAGCTGCGATCTCGACTCCGGCCAGCCAGAAGCAGGAACGACGTTGATTCACCGCGAGCCAGGCTCCCCCCAATCCGCCCAACGCAATTCCTCCCAGGAAGGCAGCCAGCATGGTGGCAAAGGCGTAAAGGCTGCCGCCCAGCGCGTGCGCGAGAAGCCGCGACCAGAGCACTTCGTAGGCAAAGGAGAGACTGCCCGAGAGGAGCATCACCCCGAGGATGACGAGGGTGAAGCTGCGAGCCTGAGCGGGCGGACTCTCGCTTCGCTTCTCCTCCCCGTCCTTCACGGATTTCGCAGCGGACACCTTGTCCGCCGGTTTGGGCACGCGCAGGGCCACGAACCAGCCGAGCACTGCGACGGTGAGATTCAGCCCCACCCCCACGAAGGAGGTCTGCCAGAGGCCTAGATTGGGGATGAGGTAGAAGGCGGCCAGCACCGTTCCTCCCACCGCTCCGAAGGTGTTGATCGCGTACAACCACCCTACTCTCTTTCCAATCTGCGCCGCCCGCCGCACCACGCCCGAGGCCAGGATGGGAAGGGTGGCGCCCATGCAGGCGGTCGGAATTAGGAGCACCAGGCTGCCCAGACCCAGGAAGGCCAGGGCCTCCAGCACACCCCCGTCAGAGGGCGGAGCATCCTGCCCCCCAAGGATCACGCGGTGGAACCCTGACACCGCCCGGAGGAGGAATGGCACAAGCAGCGCAGAAATCGCGATCACTCCCTCGAGAATGGCATAGACCCGAATCGGATTCTTGAAGGAGTGCGCAAAGCGCGACGCCACCGCCGCCCCCACTGCCAGCCCGCCCATGTAGGCCACCAGCACCGTCACGATCGCCAACTCCGAAGTCCCGAAGATGGTCGAGAGATAACGCATCCAGACCATCTGGTAGATCAACCCGGCGATGCCGGAGAGGAGGAAGCAGAGGGAGACCCCCCAGAATGCGCCATCGCGAGAGAATCGCGTGGACTTGTTTCGCAGGCTCTTGCTCATCGGTTGGCTAAAAGGAGTTTTTCAGCAGATCTCCAGCGGGACCATACTCAGAGATCCCGCAGCGAATTTCCCAGCACAATTTAAGAGGGGAAAGATTTTTATGTGACTATATCAATCTAGAGCCGACCCTCCCGAACAGAATTCTCTCCTTGACCCCGACGGGTCGAACGCGACAACCTTGGAGGTCTTCTGCAATGCGGAACCCACTCTTCTCAACCCAAAACATATAATGAAACCCAGACGCTCACGGCGCGCTCTCGCGGCGCTCGCCACCTCCATTCTGTGCTCCGCCGGTCTCGCCAGCGCGGACACCTACTCCAACGATTTTAACTCCTACGCCAACGGGACCACCGACCTCGGTGACGGCACGGTCTTTTTCGGCACTGCGGCCAGCATTCAGGGCGGACGCTTGCAGCTCACCATCGACAACCAGGGCCTCGGCTTTTCCAGCTTTTCCATTCCCCCCCTTGCAAACTCCTCGCAAGGTTGGACGGCGTCTTTTGATTATGAGATGTTTGATGCGGCGGGAGGCAACCCGCCCGCGGATGGCTTTTCCTTCAACTACGGCAACGCCGCACTCGGAGAACAAGGTGGAGCCGAGGAGGGTATGACCAACAGGCCAGGGGTCACCGATAACCTTTCCTTCGAGGTCGATACTTGGATGAATTTCGATGCTGAGCAGGGCGTCAACATCTCCGGGTTACAAGGAGGCGTGGACGTTGGGCAGATAGCCTTCACCAACGGCTCCATTCTCAACGACGGCCAGTTGGTGTCCGGAACGGTCTTACTCGGTTGGGATCCCGTCCTCGGTGCCACCTTCGTCACGACGGGGCTGAACACCAATGCCAACTTCGTCAATGTCAATTTGGGCGGCGCCCCAGGCAGTGATGACTGGACCTTTATCTTTTCCGCACGGGTGGGTGGCGCAAATGAGGATTTGTTCATCGACAACCTGGTCATCACCACCGCCGTTGCCGCCGTCGATACGGACGGCGACGGCCTCTCCGATACTTACGAAAACGACAACGGACTCGATCCGAATGACGACGGCACCATTGGGGAAACCAGCCCCGGCGCCAAGGACGGTCCCAACGGCGCCCTGGGCGACCTTGATGGCGACGGGCTCAGCAACATCGACGAACGCGACAACGGAACCCTCCCGAATAACGATGATACCGACGGTGATACCTTGAGCGACGGCGAGGAGGCGGCCGGAGCCGGCGCGCGTCCGCCGACCAACCCGCTCCTCGCCGATTCCGATGCCGACGGGCTCGATGACCTTGTCGAGACCAACACCGGCATCTTCATCGATGCCAACAACACCGGAACCAACCCGGTCGTGGCGGACACCGACGGCGATGGAGTCAGCGACGGCCAGGAGGTGGCCTCGGGACGCGACCCGCTCGTGCCCGAGCCGGTGGGCGATATCCTCATCACCGAATTCGTGGCCTCCAACAATACCTCCCTCGCTGACTTTGAGGGCGACTTCCCGGACTGGATCGAAATCTACAACAACGGAACCTTCTCCATTGATCTGGCGGGCTGGTCCCTGACCGACGATACCGCCGCTCCGGGCAAGTGGACCTTCCCCTCCCTCATCCTCGAGCCCGGCGAGTTCCTCATCGTCTTCGCCTCCAACAAGGACCTCGTGGCGCCGGAATTGCACACGAATTTCAAGCTCTCGGCCGGCGGTGAATATCTCGCCATCATCGAGCCCGGAGGGACGGTTTCCCACGAGTACGCCACGGAGTACCCGGCCCAGTTCACCGATGTATCCCACGGGGTCCAGATGACCTCCACCGTCACCGATCTCGTGGTGGAGGGCGCTGCCGGCAAGTACCTCGTTCCCTCCGGCGAAGGGCTCGGAACGACGTGGACCGGCACCAGCTTCGTCGATACCTCCTGGACCTCCGGCGCCAACGGCCTCGGCTACGATACGACCGGCACGATGAGCAGTCTCATCAACACCAACATCCAGGGGCCGCTGATGGGGTCCAATCCGGGCGCCTACATCCGTTTCCCATTCAACATCACGGGCTCGCCCGACGTTTCGTCCCTCCAGTTGGATCTGAACTTCGACGACGGTTTCGTGGCCTATCTCAACGGAACCGAGATCTGCGATTCAAATGCGCCCGCCAGTCCGCTCTGGAATTCGACGGCCACCGCAGAGAACTCGGGCGGGTTCACGGTGGGAGACTGGTCCGCGCCCGAGCCCTCCTACGCCCTCGTCAATCACAGCGGCACGGCGGCTGCCATCCTGGGAGGAGGCAATCCCTACCTGCGAATGATCTACAGCGGGGTGAACGGCAACCACAACAGTGTCCACTTTGATCGCACCGACATCGGAGCCTTCAGCACGGTGAACGTCGAGTTTGACTTTCGGATGAACGGCACTGCGGACGGCTTCTCCTTCCTCATGCTGCCCACCAGCACCTACGGCACGACCTCGGCCAGTTCCGGTGCGACCGTGAGCCCGGCAGAGGAGCCGAACATCGGAGGAGTGCTCGCCATCGGCTTCGACATCTGGAACAACATCGATGAAACCTCGATCCACTACGGAAGCCCGCGCGCGCAGAACAATCGCTCGGCCTCCATCAACTTCAGCACCAACCAGTGGCACCGCGCGCAGATCACGATCGAGCCCGCCGCAGGTGGAGGATCCGACGTCAGTGTCAGCGTCCTCGCGAACGGGGTGGGAGCTCCGGTGGTCTTCCACAACAAGGTGAACATCCCCGATCTCGTTCCCTACGACTACCGGGTCCAGTTCAGCGCCCGCACGGGTGGGGCCACCACCAACGTGGATCTCGATAACATCAACATCGGGGCTTCCGGGGTGAGCGGGTCGCTGGTGGCAAGCAAGGACATCACCCAGCACAAGGGACTCCTGCAGACGGGCAACAACGTACTCGCTGTTCACGGCCTCAATATCTCGACCGGCGACCAGGACTTTCTTGTCCGTCCCGAGCTGCGCGCAGTCAAGGTCAACAGCGTCAATCCCGGAACCAATTTCTACTACGAGAGCCCCACTCCCGGGGCGCCCAACCTCTCCGGCACAAATGGGTTTGCCGCTCCGGTCGAGGTTTCGCCGGCGGGGATCACCTTCGCGACCACCGTCAACGTCAGTATGACGAGTCCCACGCCCGGCGGTGTGATTCGCTACACCACCAACGGCACGGTCCCAACCGAGACCTCCACCCTCTACACCGGGCCGATTGTGCTCAGTGCAAGCACGCGGGTGCGGGCCCGCGCCTTTATTCCGAACTTCTCGCCCAGTCCGACCACGAGCGAAACCTATTTCAGACTGAGCGCCGATCTCCTCTCCTTCAGCTCCGACCTCCCCATCGTGGTGATCGACAACTTTGGCGCCGGCGGCTTTCCCGGCGCGGGTGGGTCCTTCCAATCGATGGTGATGGCGGTCTTCGATCGCCAACCAAGGACCGGGCGGGCCGCCCTCACCAACGCGCCGGAACTCATTACGCGGGGTGGTGCGCACAAGCGCGGTTCCTCCACCGCGGGCCAGTCAAAGCCCAACTTGCGCATTGAGTCGTGGGGTGAGGTTGACCAGGAGGACGTCTCCATCGACCTCCTCGACTTTCCCCGTGAGTCCGACTTCATCCTCTACGCGCCCTACCACTACGACCGTTCGGGGGCACGCAATCCCTTCATCTTCGAGCTCAGCAGGCAGCTTGGGCAGTATGCGGTGCGCACCCGCTTTGTGGAGGTGTTCGCCAACACGGGCGGCGGCAATCTCTCCTACCGCAGCGATTACCACGGCGTTTACGTCCTGATGGAGGCCGTCAAACGTGATGACTCCCGCGTCGATATCGTGAATATCGGCCCGGGGGACAATACCGCTCCGGAAGTGACCGGCGGCTACCTCTGGAAGATCGATCGCGGCAGCCCGAGTTTCTCGGCGGGGGGACAGGGCAGCCAGGTCCTCGAGGATCCCGATGCCAGCGAGATCACGGGGGCGCAGGACACTTACATCAAGGGCTACATCAACAGCTTCGGATCTGCCCTCAACGGCGGCAACTTCACCGATCCGCTTCTCGGCTACGCGCCCTACATTGATTGTCCGAGTTGGATCGACCATCACATGCTCAATGTCCTCGCCTTCAATGTGGATGCCTTCCGCCTGAGCACTTACCTCCACAAGGATCGCAACAAACCCATCGTGAAGGGGCCGATCTGGGACTTCGACCGTTCCATGGAATCCTACGACGGCCGCGACAACAATCCGCAGACCTGGGGGAGCACGGGAGGGGCAAACTTTTTCCAGTATGGCTGGTTCAACCGCCTCTTCGACGATCCCGACTTTGCGCAGAAGTGGATCGACCGCTGGTGCGAACTGCGCCAGCCCGGCCGCGAGTTCAGCGATGCCCACATGTTCGCGATCCTCGATGGGTATGCGGCCGAGCTCAACGAGGCCATGCCGCGCAACTACGCACGCTGGACCTCCGTCCCGCCCAGCAATGGTGGCAGTGTCGCGGGGGAAATCCAGAACCAGAAAGACTGGCTGGCCCTGCGCGCCGCCTGGTACGACGCCCAGATGGCAGGGGAGGCCACCTTCAACGTCCCGGGCGGCACGGTGGCATTCGGAACCCAGATCACCATCTCCCCGCCGGCCGGAACCACGGTCTACTACACCACCGACGGCAGCGACCCCAGGGGCAATGGAGGCTCCTTCGCAGGCACGCTCTACACCGGCCCGATCACGATCACGCAGTCGACTCACCTCGTCACGCGGGTCTACAAGGCCAGCAATCCGACCAGCTTGTTCGACTCACGCTGGGGATGCCCGGTGGACGCCGTCTATCTCGTCGGAGTGCAGCCCGCGGACGCCAGCAGCCTCGTCATCAGCGAGGTTCACTACCGTCCGGCCGATGTGGACGCAGTCGAGATGGGCGCCGGTTACAGCAACCGCGACGACTTCGAGTTCATCGAGGTCTGCAATGTGAGTGCGCAGACAATCAACCTGGTGAACTGCGCCTTCTCCGACGGCATCGATTTCGTTTTTTCGATCACGGCCGAGATCGGCCCGGGGGACTACGTCGTGATCGCCAGGGATCTCGCCGCCTTCAATGTTCGCTACGCTACGGGCGGGATGAACCTGGTGGGCGGCTATGCCCCGACCAACCTCGGCAATGACGGGGAGCTTGTGCGCCTGGTCGATTTCAACGGAGTCCTCATCTCCGAGTTTACCTACAATGACACTTGGTACCGTCCCACCGACGGCGACGGGTGGTCTCTCGAACTCCGCGACACCGCCACTCCGCTCGCCCTCCTGGGAGACAAGGCCAGCTGGGGAATCAGTTGCGATTTTCACGGAACACCCGGCTATGCGAGCGTCGCCTTCGGGCAGGACTACAGTATCTGGCAGGAAGCCCACTTCACTCCGGCAGAACTCGGAGACTCGGCCATCAGCGGCCCGATCGTGGATCTCGACAATGACGGGCTTGCCAACCTGGTGGAGTACGCGCTGAACCTCGATCCGAAGGTCTTCGACAATTCAAGCAAGGTCCCCTTCGCGCGCGTGGTAGGCGGGAAACTGGCCCTCACCTTCGACCGCTGGAAGAAGGCCGTCGATATCACCTACGAGGTGCAAGTCACGGTTGATCTCATCAACTGGACCACGGTCAGCAACGTCGAATCCGTGGTGGACAACGGCAATGGTACCGAGTCGGTGACCATCTCTGACGACGAATTGCTGGTGAACAACGAGCGCAGGTTCATTCGCATCCGGGTGACGGAGCTGTAGCCGGGGGAACTCACTCCAAGGACGCCACCTGGTCCGTGCGCAGGCGCATGAAGAGTGCCTCGTTGTCCCCGATGGGGGTGTCCGCCTTGAAGGTGACGGTCGAGGTGCCATCCCCGTTGGAAACCTCCGAGAGGAGGGTGGCATCCGGGGACCAGTTCACGAGATCCTGTGAGACTTCGACGAGGTAACTGGCATCGTCGGCCAGGAGATCGCGCTGGAAGGTGAAGGTGAGGATCTCGTCATCGCGGGTGGCCGAGAAGAGGCCGGGTCCCGAAGCCGGGTCGCGGTCGTTGCCCCCGATCGCGTGCTCGAGAAAGGCATTCAGGCCATCGTCGTCATCGTCTGCGGCCGGATCAGGTCCGGGAAAGCTGCGGGTCACGATTGCTCCGGCCGTGCCTGCCGGCAGAGCGCTGGAGCGCCAGTTGGAAGCAATCCCGTGACCGAGCGGATCGAGGGGATCTGCCGCTGCGTTGTCCGAAGTATGAGCGAGAACCAGGCTGTATCCCGCACCGTCCGCCGCGGTGGGCCAGGGGACCTGGTTGTCGTAGGTGAAGTCATGGATCGCGAAGGCGCCGAGGGACAGTTTGATGCGCTCGCCGCCGTTGCTGAGGCTGTTCTCCGCTTCGAACTGGTACTCCCCGGCGATCGGTAATCCCGCGCCGTACTCCGCTTCAAAGGCGGCAGTGTTTTTCACGACGACGAGGAACTCACCCGGATCGATCATGGTGTCGGCGGCGAAATCGAAGTCGATTCCCTTGGTGAAGCGGACGTTGGTGAGGTCGAGCGGCGCGATCCCGATGTTCGTCAGCTCGATGAACTCAAGATCGTCGGGGCCGGTGGGATTGTACATGATCTCGCTGATGACCAGTGACTGCTGGAGGGCGCTGGCATCGGGATTGGTGGCGGTGAACTCGAGTGGAGCGGACCAGTGGCTCCAGCGTCCGGTGCTGTCTTTGTGACGCACCCGCGCACGGTAAGTCTTGCCGCCGCGCACTGCGGAAGCAGGCGGGACGATGGTCGGCGTGAAGGCAGGCAACTCGCCGCTTTCCCAGCTGGCGGACCACTCGAGCGGAAAGGGCAGCTTGTCCCCGGGGTAGCGCGCGTATTCTGCGATGCGATACTCCATCGCTGCGAAGGATCCAGAGGAATCCGAGAAGGGAGAGCTCGAGAATATGAGTCCATTGGCAGGGTAGCCCGGTGAGCTGAGGTCGCTGAGAGTTGGGGTGTCGGGAATGGCGGTGTCGGCGGCGAGGGCATCGAGGTAGGCATCGCGTCCCTGGGTGCCCGAGATGCCGCCGTCCCTCGAGATTGCAGCCATGCTGCCGCTATCGCCTCCCGTCCAGCGGCCACCGCGGAAGGCGAAGAGACTCATGTCGCGGGAGCGGGTCCGCACGATCCCGTCGGTCTGACTTCCCACCGAGGCGGGGGCGCTCGTCCAGCGGTCCCGGTCGGCGCGTTGGAAGACCTCGATCTGATCTTCAAGAACACTGATGAGGTCACTGATTTGGTCCTGTTGCCAGACGAGGTCGCGGATCTCGCGGACGACATTGCGGTACTCGAGGTTGTAGCTGGCCCGCGCTCCCATCGCGTTCTTCACGAATCCGACTCCGCCGTTCCAGTTCGGCCCCCAGCTCGTGTCGGAGTCCCAGGGCAGGACATTCAGCAATCCATATCGACTTCCGGGATGGGGTTTGAAGTAGAAGCTGCGGTTCTTGAGGTGCTCGCCGGTATTAGGCTGCACGTCGTAGTGGCGGACCGCGTCGACGATGGCGTGGTAGTGATACCACGAGTTCCAATCAACGTAGCGGTTGAGCCAGGCATCGGACTGCTGCGGGCGCAGGTTGTTGATGATATTCGAATAGTCGGATCCATTGGGAACTGCATTGGGGGCTTGGTAGCGAAGAACTTCCAGCCCGTTGAGGATATAGGACTTGAGCTTGTAGAGGTTGCCGTCCTCCAGGTTGTGGGCTTTCAGGAAGCGGCGATCGTAGTCTTCCATGCCGAGGAGGAGGCCGTAGAAATCGCCGTAGTACTGGCCATTGCCCCCCCTTGGGGCCTCGACGGCGCCCTTGACCACGCGAAAGTGAAACCAATGGGTGTGAGGCGCGGGAGTGCCGGTGAGGTTCCAGAGGATGGCATTGATCGCTTCGTAGAGTCCGAAGTTGGTTCCTCCCCGCGCGCTCATCTTGTGCGAATTCAAGGTGCGCCACTTGGTCGGGTAGGGATTTCCCCACAGGTCGTGAAACTGGACGAAGTTGCCGCGATTGAAGCGGAAGCGGAAGCTACGTTTTCCGGCTCCGCTGTAGCGCGCGTTGCGCTGCCGCAGGCGATACTTGATGTTGTCGTAGGCCACCCCGTTGTAGACGAAGGTGCCGCTCCAGTTGAATTCACTGCGCGCGTCGAAGTTGTTGCTCGGAATCTTAGTGCCGCCATAGGCGACGCACTGGTCAAAGTCGGCCTGGGTGGTGAGGAGATGGTAGCCGGGAAGTGTTTCGAGGTTCGCGGCGGTGTGAATGTAGGGAGTGGCACCGGAGAACGAACGTGCGGCGGCGAGGTAGTCGGGGATTCCATTGTAGACGAAGGAGGCGAAGTTGAGCGACTCGTCGTCGAAATAGGGGACCGTGATTGACTCGCCGGGGATGTCGGTCACCTCAATGCGATAGCGGATCAGGGTGCGGTTGGGCTGAGCGGCGATGGTGGCGGTGTAGATCTCATCTCCGGCCACCGCGTCGGGGCCCAGTCCATCATCGAGCATGGCTACCGTCACCCAGTTGGTTTCGTAGGCTGGATTCGGGGTGCGCGGGGAGGTCGGATTGGCGAGCAGGGCGGAATGTGATTTGGCGAGATAGGCCGGCACGTAGGCGCCGGGAGCGACCAGGCGGAACTCCAGCTGAACCGAACTCACGCCTTCCGGGTCGCTTACTTTTGCGGTGATGACGGTTGGCTCGGAATCGGTGGGCTGCTCCGGAGTGTGCATCACCTGACGGATGTTGGGCGGGGCCACCGCGGATGCCGTGCTGTTCACACTGCCGGCGGTGGGCGGTCCAAGGACACCGGCCGTCGAGGAACTGCGCCACGAACTCCCCAGATTGTTGTCGAGAGTTGCATTGAGGAGCTCCATCGAACTCCCGGTGCCGTCCGCCGCGGTGGGCCATGGAAAGTCGACGCCGAAGTTGACCCGATCGATCCGCACTCCACTCGCGTCCACGAGATCGATCGTTTCTCCCTCACCGCTCAGCCCGCCCACGTAGGGTCCCAGGGAGTCGGTGCCATAGAGGGAATCGACGGTGGCCGGCCTCTGCGCGACCACGAGGAAGTCTCCCGCCAGCATGGTGGTGAGGGAAGGGATGGTAAACTCGATCCCGCCGGTGAGTTGCCAGCCCGAGACGTCGGCCTCACCCGGTCCCGGGTTGTAGAGTTCGACAAACTCGTTGGCGATCGTGTTGCGATCGTTGTTGTAGTGGATCTCGTTGATGACCGGAGTAGCGAGCAAGCCTCCGGTCAGCGCGGCGAGGATGAGGGCGAGGGGAGCGGCAACGAGATGAGGGCCGCTGGTGGAGGATTGGACTGGGGGCACGGTGATATGGGTTTGGCCCCCCTAGTATCAGCCCATGCCGGGAGCAATGCAAAATCCAATCCCCGGAAGAGCACTCTTACCTCCGAATGACGAGGCGCCGGGCCCCGGCGGTGGTATTCTGCCGGCTCGTTTTCCCGTCCGGCCAGCGAACTTCGACCTCCACCGGTGCGGTGGGAGCGACCGCGCCCAGTCCAAACCAGCGCGCCGGCTCCGATTGTCCGAGATAGCCGGATCCGATTGTGACTTCGGCCGACTGCGCCTTCTTGGTCTCTTTCAGTCGCACCGTGATCATCGCCCCGGCCGCGGTGTGGTTTCCTGGTCTCCCAACCAGCCTCACTTCGAGCATTCGGTTCGGGGTGTTGCTTGCGCCGGGTTCCGAGTAGATCTGGATCGGGCCACCATTGACCGCAAAAGCGAGTTCGGGGCGTCCATCACCATTGAGGTCGGCGCAGGTCAGGGCGGTGGCGGCACCTGGGACCGCGATCCCGCTCTTCTTGGGTTCGACCGCACGAAAGGTGCCGTCTCCCTGACCGCGCAAGAGCAAGCTCAACCCGCTGTCAAGAAGACCGATCTCAGGTTGTGCTCCGAAGAAATTCTGGGCCAGGACACAATCGATATGACCATCGGCATCGATGTCTGAAAGCACCACTCCCTGCGACGGTGATATCTGAGCCGCGCGGGGAAGGGGGCGGAGGGTAAACTGCGCCTTGCCATCATTGATGAGCGCACAGGTTGCCAGGGTGTTCGCTTCGAGGCGCAGCGAGGTCGCCAACTTCGTGTCGCCATAAAGATCGCTCAGGGTGGAGCGCGCGAACATGTCGAAGGTCTTCAGACGATCCCGAAGACCAACGATCGCACCACTCGAACAACTGAAGCCGCGCCGCGGAAAACAAATGGATCCTTCATACTTCGCCTCCACGATTCGCTTCGTGCCGCTGCCGTCGAAATCGCCGTAGAAGAGCAACTCCGGCTTTTCGGCAGTGGCCAAGTAGGGCGTGTTCAGTCCCTGGTTGGTGACCACGTAGTCGATATCGCCGTCGCCATCGAGGTCAGCCCCTGCAATTCCGTTCCACCATCCGAGGTGATTCTGGAGCCCGCTCTTCTCTGTCGCTTCAAGGAGAGTGCCCTCGTGGTTCAGGAAGAGCCTCACCGGGCCCCACTCGCAACAAACGAGCAGATCGATCCAGCCATCACCGTTGGCGTCGGACCAGAGTGCGCTGCTTACCAGGCCGACCCGTTCGAGGCCGTGCGTCTCCGCAGTCGCGTCGCTGAACCGGGCCTGGCCCAGGGCGGAGTCGTTGCGGAGGAGCCGGCTGGAGGGAGTTTCGGGGTAGGCCCCGGGCACGACCCGGCCGCCCACGAAGAGATCGAGATCGCCGTCGCGATCATAGTCCGCCGCTACCACGCAGCTCCCGCTGTCCCGAAAGTCGGGGAGGGCCGCCGCCGGGGCGCTGGTGAATTCCCCCAGGGCATTGCCGAGGTAGAGCCGGTCGCGGAGCCTGGCGTCGCCGGGGCCGCACTCGACCCCTCCACTCACCACGTAGAGGTCGATCTTTCCGTCACCGTTGGCATCGAAAAAGAGAGGGGCGAGGTCTTCCGAGGCGGCGTGTTCCGCCAGGGCGGGCAAGGCGAGATCACGAAAGCTGGCGCGCCCTTCGTTGAGGAAGAGGCGCCCCGGGCTCCCTGCCGCGCCTGCGAGGTAGAAGTCGGGATCGCCGTCGGCATCGACATCCGACCAGGCCATCCCGGGGCCGAGTTGCGAGTGCTTGTAGGGCAGGAGTGGCTGGCGCTCGAAGTCGTCGGAGGAGTTCTCGGCATGCACGATGGCCTGCAAGCTCGGCGAGGATATGATCGCGAACTGGGTCGGGGTGCGCGCTGGTTTGGTCCACTTGGGAGGCGCGGAGGAGGGCTCTCGCAAGGTGTAGGTGTTGCCACCCTTGAGGTTGTCGAAGCGTTGCACATGGCCGCGCTGCCACTTGACCGTGATGCGGTCGATTTTCTCTGTCGTCCCGAGACCGAAGGTGAGCTCCGGGAGATTGCAGGAGAGAAATCCGGTGGCTGGTCGGAGTGCACGCTTTTGGAGACGTCCGCCGCTGCGGACCCAGACGGTTGCGCCCAGTCCAGATGGGTTCTTCTCCGCGCCGGCGAGACGCACCGTGACGCGGTTTGTATTGGCGGTCGTGTTGTTTCGATAGATGCGCACCGGTTCGTCGAGACTCGCCACGACAAGTTCCGGATCTCCGTCGCCATCGAGGTCGCCGGTCGCCGCTGCGTAACTCATTCCGAGATGATCGAGTCCCCATTTCGTGGAGACGTCGTCGAAGTGCAGGTTGCCACGGTTGGCGTAAGCGAGGTTTTGCTCCTTGCGCGGGGGTTGCGGCTCGTAGTGGTCCCACTCGCTCTTCCCGATGTAATCCTCCGCGGTCCGTTTGTCGTCGGAGTTGTTGAAGCTGCGGGAAACGCCGTTGGTGAAGAAGACATCCACCAGACCGTCGAGGTTGAAGTCCGTCAGTTTCACAGCCCAGGTCCAGTCCGAGTTCGCCAGTCCGGCCAGGTAGGCCGCGTCTGCAAGCTTCCCGACGCCCGTATTCAGGTAGAGGGCATTGTGCATGTACTGGCGGGGGACGGCCGAGAGGAGGAAGGGGCGGATGGAGCCGATTTCTCCCATCGTGGTCTTGGAGCGATAGTGATTGGTGCCTGCCATGTCGGCGATGAGGAGATCGGTGCGCCCATCGCCATCGAGGTCCGCGATGTCGGCGCCCATCGAGAACCAGGGTGTGTGCGGAGCGACCTGGCGGATGACATCCGTGAAGGTTCCATTGCCGTTGTTGCGATAGAGTCGGTCGGCGTCCTTGAAGTCGTTGCCGACATAGAGGTCGGGCAAGCCGTCCTCATTAAAGTCCCACCAGGTGGCCGAGTTTCCGCGGTCGCGTCCCGAGATCCCGGCCGCCTTGCTGACGTCGCTAAAGCGGACTTGGCCCTTGGCATCGGGCCCGTCGTTTCGAAGCAGGAAATCTTCCCGCCCCGCGTTGAGGTAGACTTGCTTCCCGCCGGGGCGGCTCACGATGTCGTAGTATTTTTCAAAGCCCGGTGCGATCTTCCAGCGGTCACCCACCTTGATGACCGGATGCTCCCGGGGACGGCCCCCCGCACGTTTGAAGTCCCGGGTGAGAAGAAAACAGTCGAGGTCGCCGTCGAGATCGTAGTCGCAAAACGAAGCCATCAGGCTGGCGTCCGAGATCGCGAGGCCGAACTTCTTGGCGGCCTCCGTAAATTTACCGTTACCGTCGTTGAGCCAGAGTTGATTCGCGGCGTCGTAATTGCAGACGTGAATGTCGAGGTCACCGTCCGTATCGATGTCCACCAGGGTGGCTCCCGCCGACCATGGGTTCGTGTCAGTGATGCCCGCCGCCCTGGTGGCGTCATCAAAGTTGAGTGGCGTTTCCGACTGCAGGTAGAGCCGGTTGGGCCGTGCGCCGCTGGTTAAAAAGAGATCCGGCCGTCCGTCGCCATTGAGATCGCCAATCGCGATCCCGCCACAGGCGAAGGCCCCCAGATAGATTCGCTTCAGCGGGTGCTGCTTGTCAATCGGGTTCACGAAGTCGATCCCGGACCGTTCGGGCGGGAGGGCCGTGAAAAGGGTCTTGCCCTCCGGGGGCGAGGCCGGCCGGAGGGGCGTGGCGGCCGGTTCCGCGCCCGCTGCAAGGGTGCCCGAAAGAACCAGCGTCAAGATGGAAGTGAGCAGGGTCGGCATTGGGCGGTGGGGGAACACGGTGGGCGAATCTAGGGAATTATCGTGGAGGCAGCAACCGATTCGTCACTGAGCCACGATCAGGGGTCGCGGACTTTGTCGCCAGCGCTTGGGCAATCCCCCCCGCAGCCGTTCGTCCTCGGGGATGAGGAGTCGGGTTCTCGGGTCCATGGGTCGCTTCGGAGAGAAGCGAGTTGCTGCTACGATTCAGGAAATTGACATTCCTGTGGCAGACAAGGCATCACTTTCCATGGCAAGAATGGCAGGAGTCGATCCCCACCAGGTAGATCCACCCGTCGCGAATCTCGTGGATGATCAGCAAGCGAGCTGGGGAGATCCGCTCAGCCCCTACCTGCTTTATGCCCGGCGTCCCTCGATCGTTCTCAGTGTGCGGGCGATGTGGGATGCTCTCGGTGAGTCCGGATTGCTTGAGCCCACCCTCTACCACTACCGAGTCCGTCGGGTCACCTTGTTCCAGGAGGTGCCATGGACCCAGTCGCGGCATGTGGAGACGCATGGAACGGGATTGGAGACCTGGAGCGTTGAGAACGGCGGGATCGATCCCTTTGCGGAAGATCTCGGTGACCGAACCGCGAACATCTTCAGCTACTACTCGGGTGGCGATCCCAACCAGTTCGATTCTGCGCCCTTTACCCTGAGCGTGGATCCCGCTGATTCCCCGATTGGGCTGGTCGAGTTTTTCAAGGCGCCCGGACGTCATGATGTGTTCGCAGTGCTCGAGTTCTACAACCCGGACGGGATCTGGGAGGAGGCCTGGCGGGTTGAGCCCGAGGAAGAGGCCGGCGTGGTGCAACTCAACGTCCCGCTCGCGGAAGGAGAGGATGACGCACCATCATTGATGCGTCTGCGGCTCGGTAACTTCGAGTTCATTGAATAGGTGACTTGAGGGACATTCATCCTCGCGCTCGCGGGTGATCCTACCTACAGGATCACCTGTGCTCGCGAAGATAACCACCCTCACTCTCCTCCTCGCCACCGTCGTCCTCAATGCCGCTGAGCGACCGAACGTCGTCATCATCTACGGCGATGACGTGGGCTACGGCGATGTGGGGGCCTATGGAGCCACGAAAATCCCGACGCCCTTCATCGACAAGATCGCGAGCGAAGGACTTCGCTTTACCGACGGCCACTGCACCGCGGCCACCTGCACGCCGTCGCGCTACTCGATGCTCACCGGGCTCTATGGATTCCGGAGCGGGGTGCGCATCCTGCCTCCCGATGCGCCGCTCAGCATTTCGACCGAGATCCTCACCCTTCCGAAGCTGTTTCGCAAAGCCGGCTACAACACCGCGGTGGTCGGGAAGTGGCACCTCGGCCTGGGAGAGAAGGGGAGCCGGGTGAATTGGAATGCCGAGGTCAAACCGGGTCCCCTGGAAGTCGGATTCGACTATTCCTTTCTCCTGCCCTCCACCAACGATCGCGTCCCCTGCGTCTTCCTTGAGAACCACCGGGTGGTGAATCTCGACCCGGCGGACCCGCTCTATGTTGGCAAAGCCCCCAAGGGCCACAAGAGCACTGTTTATCCCTACGGTCGCACCAATCCTGAAGCGGAGACCTATTATCCCGCCGACCCGCAACACAGCGAAACTGTGATCAACGGCATTGGTCGCATCGGCAAGATGTGGGGTGGCAAGTCCGCACTCTGGGACGACGAAATGATGGCCGACGAGTTCGTTGTGCAGGCGAAGAAGTTCCTCGGCAGGCAATCCAAGAAGAAGCCATTCTTTCTCTACCTCTCCTCGCAGGACATCCACGTGCCCCGCGCCCCACACCCGCGCTTCCAGGGCAAGACCAGCCTCGGCAAACGCGGCGACGCGATGGTGCAGTTCGACTGGATGGCCGGCGCGGTGGTGCAGGCGCTGGAAGATGAGGGCCTTGGCGGAAACACGATCGTGATTCTCTCCAGCGACAACGGTCCGGTCTACGATGACGGTTACCAGGATGGCTCGACCGTGCGCAAATCGTCCCAGGAAGTCGACCAGGGCCACGACGCCTCGGGCCCGTATCGAGGGGGCAAGTACCAGATTTACGAAGGCGGCACCCGCGTGCCCTTTATCGTGAAGTGGCCGGGGAAGATCCAGCCGGGAGTTTCCGATGCCCTCGTGAGCCAGATCGACTTCATCGCCTCCTTTGCCCACCTCCTCGACATCAAGCTCGCCGCCAACGACGCTCCCGACAGCCGCAATACTCTCGATGCCTTTCTCGGGAAGGACAAGGTGGGCCTGACCTACACCCTGGAGGAAGCAGGCAGGCAGGTGGCCATCCGCTCCGAGCATTGGAAGTTCATTCCCGGCAAGAAGGGTGGACAGCTCTTCGATCTTCGAAACGACAGGGGCGAGCAGAAGAACGTCGTCGGGGGTCACCCCGAGATCGCGAACAAGCTCAGCGCCCAACTACTGGCCCTGCGCACCGCCGGCCGTCTTCGAACGAAGTAGCGGAGAGAGTCAGTTGTAGGTCGGGCCCATCGCCTGTCGCGCTACTTGGCGAGCGAAACGCAAATCACCTCGGTGTCATTTCGAATGAAGGCGCACTTTCGGGCGTAGGCCGGGTGGGACCAGACGATGTCGCGCTGGCGCAGGTCGAGGCCGTTGGGCTCAATCACATGAGCACGATCGATCTCCTGGTAGCCACTCGTTGAGAGCTTTGCGATGACGAGGTCGCCCTGCTCGGTGAAGAGGAAGTGGCGATCCTCGTGGGGCGTGACAAAGACCGTGCCCCAGCGGGCCGGTTCCTTGTGGGCGATGGGCTTGAGGGATTCCCACACCCGCTTGCCGGTGAGAGCCTCCATGCAGCGGAACTGGCCATAGCTGCAGGCGGCATAGAGATGGCCGTCGTGGAGAACCGGCGTGTTCATGATGCCGTGCAGATGGGTGGTCTTCTTTTCGCTGGCGTGCTCGGTGCGATAGACGATGTCCGGCTTGGACTCGTCGTCCTTCAGCTTGAGAAGCATGGACCCGTTGTAGAAGCAGGTGAGGAAGAGGTGGCGCTCGTCGATCATTTGCGGAGTCGGGATCGTGAGGCCGGACCGGATTTTCCAGGGAATGGTCCAGAAGACCTTGCCGGTTTTCGGATCGAGGGCGTTGGCGGATTCCGGGTGCCAGACGATGAGGAGGTCACGCCCGGCATGGCGGACGATGCGGGGCGGGGAGTAGCCTGGCTGCTTGGCGGAAAGCGCCCGCCAGGCTTCCTTGCCGGTGAGCTTGTCGAAGGCGACGGCGGTTGATCCCTCGCCGGCGGCGAGGCAGATGATGAGGTCGCCGTGGATAAGAGGCCCGGCCGCGAATCCCCACGTCTGGGTTTCCACGCTGAAGAGCCTTTTGAAATCATGCGACCACTTCTCTGCTCCGTCCTTGGTGGATCGGCAGATGAGATTGCCCTCTCCGCCGAAGGTGTAAACGCGGTCGCCATCGACGGTGGGCGTGACCCGAGGTCCTGCCGAGTAGGCCATGGTGTAGGCGCACCGGTGGGATTTCTCCCAGATGATCCTGCCGGTGGTGGCATCGAGACAAAGAAGGCGTTCGTTGCCCGGTTTGAAACCGGTTCGGGCGGCCCGGGCCCTGGCTTCGCGGGAGTCGTCCGCCTCCCGGTCCATCACGTAGACGCGGTCGCCCGATACCGCCGGTCCTGCGTAGCCCCGTTGGATGGGAGTGCGCCAGAGAACCTTTGGTCCGCCCTTGGGAAACTTTTCCACGATGCCCGTCTCGCGCCAGACCCCGTCGCGGTTCGGTCCAAACCATTGCGGCCAGTCTTCGGCGGGGGCGGGGAGCGAACCAAGGAGAAGGAGGCAGGCGGTAAGCGAGAATGGGGAAGGATTCATGAGGACGTAGCGGAACGGTGTCCCGTTCCGATCGGAAGTGATTTGCTGAATTGAGTGGTCTTCGCTGGGCTTGGCGCGGCGGGCGGCCGCAAGACCACTCGTTACGATGTTGTGCGCAGTTGTGCAATCACACTCGCGCTGTCCGCAAAGCGATCCTGCTTCAGTCCCATCGCCTGGGCCTGCGTGAGCCAGAGATTGGCAAGCGGAGTGCCTTCCGGGCAGGCGATGTGGTCGCCCGTCTTGAGCGTTCCGCCGCCCGAGCCCGCCACGATGATGGGGAGGTC
Source organism: Roseibacillus sp. (assembly GCA_046581525.1). Classification (GTDB taxonomy): domain Bacteria; phylum Verrucomicrobiota; class Verrucomicrobiia; order Verrucomicrobiales; family Akkermansiaceae; genus Roseibacillus_B. Next base: position 27,686 of record JAYGGC010000256.1, read on the forward strand.
GCTATACTGGTGAGTGGCGCCATCGCCGAGGCCGGAGCCGTAGGTGAAGATCGTGTTGTCGAGGAGGGTGCTGCCATCGGCCTCCACGATGCTGTCCATCTTGCCCGCGAGGTAGGCGAACTGCTCCATGTGAAAACGATCCAGCTTCTCCAGGTCGCCGATGAACTTGTTCTGGTTGTGCGACATCTGGTGGTGACTGCGCGGCTTGTCAAACACGCCTTCGTACATGAAGGGGGTGTTCCAGCGCTCGGGACCGACCATGAAGGTGGCGACCCGCGTGAGCCCGGTCTGCAAGGCGACCACCATGAGGTCGCCCATGAGGCGGATGTATTCCCCGCGCGGCAGGTGAGCTTCGCTTGGCTCAGCGAAGGTGACCTGGTCGAGTTCGCCCTTCATCTTCTCGAGCTTGTCCATCTGCTCTTCGATGGTGCGGATCGAGTCGAAGTACTCCGCGAATTTGTCGCGGTCGGAAAATCCGAGAGCGCGCTTCATCGAGCGCGCGTCCTCGAGAACGAGGTCGGTGATGTTGCGGTAAGTCTTGATTTCCTCGGTGCCGAAAAGCCGTTGGTAAGCCTTGCGGGGGTCGCGGATGGACGGTGCGACGTGTCCCGTCCCGTACCACGAGATGTTGTCGAAGTGGATCGATTCAAGGTTGTCGCGATGACTGTTGCAGCTCAGCTCAAGAGTGCGGAAGGGGGTGGCCTTGCCAACTTGGTCGCCGACCAGTTGGTCGAGGGTGCGGTCCAGCGGCCAGGCCGACGATTTGATGGTGTAGGGCGGCGCGCTGCTCAGGAAACAGCTGGCGCATTGGGCGTGGACATCGGTGCCGTGTTGAAAGGTGCGGTCCAGCCCGGTGATGAGGGTGACCTTCTCCTTCAACTGCTTGAGCGGATCCAGGGTTGGAGTCAAGACGAGCGGATGAATGCCCGCGGGGAGGTCCTTCTTCGGGAGCTCCTTCTGGTTGCTTGTGAATTTGGGGATGCCCGCGCCCTCTTCCCCTGGAAAGAACGCGCGTCGCACCACCCCGATCGGGACGTAGAAAAATGCCAGGCGCTGCGCCACAGCCTCCGCCGGTGCCGCCGCCCCGAGGCTCTCCATCCAAGGCAGGGCCAGCGCTGCGCTTCCGGTAGCGCGGAGGAAGGATCGTCGGGAGGAGGTCTTCATAGTCGGGGCTTCGCGGGAGGGGTCACCGGATTGCTCTTAAAGTGGAATGGTTCGCTCAGCGCGACCTGCCGAATCATGCTGCGCAGCCGGTAGCCGGCCTCTGCGCTCTCCGCCACGATTTGATCGAGGGCAGGGGAATCGGCGGGGCCCACCTCACGACCCAGGGAGAAGGAAAGCAAATGAGCCGCGAATCCGCGAGCAAATCGATCCTTCTCTGCCAGGATGGCATCCTTGAACTCAACCGGATCGGTGAACTTGTGTTTCTTGAAGAGGACGCCGCTGGAGTCGACCGTGCGGCCGTTTGCATACTTGTCCCGCCAGATCCCGGTGGGGCCGTAGTTTTCGAGCGCAAAGCCCAGAGGATCAATGCGCACATGGCAGCCGGCACAATCCGGACGCGTCCGGTGGGTCTCGAACCGTTCGCGCAGGGTGAGCTTGGCGGTGTCCGCGGAGACGACCTCCGGCAGCGGGGGCACATTGGCGGGCGGCGGCTCGGGCGGGTCGTTGAAGATGACGCTCGCGATCCATGCTCCCCGCGTGATGGGCTGGGTGCGATTCGGGTTCGAGGTCATCGTCATGACCGCCGCGTTGGTGATCACCCCGCCCTGTCGGCGGTTCTTGACCGGGACCCGTTTGAAGGCGATGGCGGTCACCTGGCCGCCTTTGCGCGGTTTGCCGTCGTCGCGATACCATGCCTCAAGGAGGCCACTGCGATAGCTGAAATCGGGATCGATGAGCTGCAGGATGGAGCGGTCTTCAACGAGGACGGTCTCGAAGAGAAGGAGGGGCTCCAACATCATGTGCATGCTCGCGCGATACTTGGCGAAGAAGAAGGAGGGGAACTTCTCCTGATTGGGGATGGACGAGACGATCCGCTCGAGCTGCAGCCACTGCGAGGGGAAACTGTCGCAGAAACGCTTGAGATGGGCGTGGTTCAGCATGCGGTCGATCTGGTCCGTCAAGATTTCGGGTTGGTGCAGGGTTTGCTTCCCGGCGCGCGCGAGCAGTTCCGCGTCCGGGATGCTGCCCCACAGAAAAAAGGAGAGCCGCGAAGCCAACTCAAAGTCGTCCACTCGTTCGGAGCGCCCCTTGGTGGCGGCCCGTTCGTAGAGGTAGAGAAAGCGCGGAGAGGCAAGGGCGGCGGAGGCGGATTCCTTGGCGCTGTCGGTATAGGACTGGCCGGCTTTGACCTGTGCCAGCAGGTGGCTGGCGTAGCGCTCCACGAGTTGCTCTTCGACCGGTCGGCGGAAGGCACGCGTCAAGAAGGTCCACATCCGAGCCCGGGTGGCCTTTTCCAGGTCGGCATCCGGCGGCGGGGCCGCGAAGAACTCTTTCCAAATGCCGACATTCTGCTGGTTGAAATCGGGGCTTTCCACGATCGAGCGGCTGAGCTTGAGAAAGGACTCGAGGAGGAGGGGAGAGAGGGTGAGATGATCGCCGCGATTGTCGAAGCCGTGCTCGGCGCGCAAGTCCTGCGGAAAGGCGGTCACCCCTGCGAGGCGCTTCTCGATCAGTTGCGACTTTCCCAGCGGACGACTCCCGGCCTTCAGGTTGTCGGGCATCTTGCCGCTGGCAGGTTGGAAGTAGTTGCTGTGATCGCGCAGCATCCGTTCGGGCAAGGTGAAGACGACCGGTTTGAGAGCGAAGAGATCCTGCACCGCGTTGTTGTACTGGAAGCGATTCATGCGCCGGAGCGGGGTGGGGGCATAGGACTTCTCTTCGGCGACGGTCTTGCTGAGCAGCGACCGCAGTTCCGCAACAAGCCGCTTGCGGACCTCCGGCGCGAGGGGAGGTTCCTTCTCGGGCGGCATCTCTTCGAACTTGAGCACGTCGATCATGTCCTCGACCAGTTCGAGGTTGTGCGTGAGATCGGCCGCGCTTTCCAACTTGAAGAGGTTGACCTTGCCTTTCACCTTCCCCTTCTCACCGTGGCACTTGATGCAGTTCTTCTGGAAGGTGGGCAGCAGGAAGTCTGCGAATGGATTCACTTGCGAGTGGGCGGTCCCGAGGGAGAGGCAGGCAATCACGACCAAGCGCACCATCCAGCAGGGGGCGAGGGAGGTCGTGGGGGGGCTCATGCGCGTCGTAATTACTCGCAGTAAAGGCCTTTTTTTCAGCTTTTCCACCGGATCCTCACTTTGGGAGGCGTCCCGGTGCGCGAACCGGGTTCGAAGGCTACAGGGCGGCGCGTGGCTGCTCAGGATAGGGTTCCGTCGCGAATTCCTCTTCCGGGCAGCGTGCGGAGTCCCGCTCTCCCTTCCACGGGGTCTCGGGGGACAGAGCAATTCCCGGGCGTGGGAGCGGGCTTACGCTGGACGCACCCAGCGGCGGTGTTAAAGTGCGGTCCACGGCCAACCCGACCCCCATGGACATCACCAATAAATCCAAGAAGCCCCTGAGCGTACCCCTTCCGGGAGGCAAGAAACTCTTTCTGCAACCCGGCAAGACCGGACAGGTGACAGCGAAGGCTCTCAAGCATGCTCCGC
>JAYGGC010000072.1:0-2077 GCA_046581525.1 Roseibacillus sp.
TCGATGACCCCGAACGGCAGCGCATTGTCGGTGTTCTCCGGGAGCGCGCCGGTGAATTCGTCGCCTCCGACGTTGAGTCCGTCGGTGCGCTTGTAGAGGATATCACCGTCTTGGTGAATTTGGCCCACCGCGGTGAGTGGGACCAAGAGGAGGACACAAAGAGTAAATGCGAATGCGGTATGGGCCTTCATGGGTTTCTTTGGATTTATGTGGGATTGCTTCGAGAAGATCGCGAAAGCGATCAAGTCTATCAGCTAACTTCTTGGAAAATTCAGCGGTGAAAGCAAGGCGATTCTGCATCCATGACTCTTGGAATAAAAAGGGCCTCCCATAGTCCTGAACGCCTAAGTTCTAAGCTGAGCTAGGAAGATTGGTGCGGGAGTATAACCCGTGCGTGTGGGACCCCGAAGGGGCTTGCACTTCTTCGGCAAATTGCGGTTCTCGATTCCGGCGGGATTGCAACGCCTCTCAACCAGTTCAGGTAGCTCAAGGAATCAGAACCTTCCTTTGTGAGCATTGATGGGGGCTCCTGGAAAAACCCGAGGGAGCTTGAAGAAGAAGGCGGTGAAAGGTCGCCCAGATGGGCTCTTTCACCGCTTGGAATAGGCTCTCCGGCCGGACTTCTTAGAGTGCGTCCACGGACCAGTGACCACCCATGAAGAAACCACCGAACTCGAGGGTGCCATCGGTGAGGACCCGGACCCTGATGAAGATGTCCTTTCCGACCGCTCCCGCCGGAAGTGCTACGCTCAGGCTCTCCCATTCGAAATTGAAATCCTCAAGGATGAGGAGGTCGCCCCCGATTTGCGAACCATCCATATTATCATGAACTGTAAAGGTAGCGGAGTCACCATCGGGACCGTCTAAGTCACGGAAGACCTCGCCGCTGAGGGAGGCTGCCACGGGCAGGTGGAAGACGGGGGATTCGAGCGTAAGATCGGAGTTGGGCGTGACATCTGCACCCAAGTTTGTGCCCCAGATATTCGTGGTGCCCCCAGGCCCGGCCGCGGGCCCGGAAATTCCACTCGGTGATCCCCACTCAAAGGTGGTGAGGCCGAGCGGATCATGGACGGCTGGAGTCCATCCACTGGCGCTCGCGTCGAAATCCCAGCTGGCGAGCGGTGGGATGGGACCCGCCACCAGCTTGTAGAGCGTCATGGGTGCGGGCGGCTTCGGAATGGATACCACATTCAAGGGCGGGGTGGCGGAGATGTTCTCCAACCCCGGGACGAGGGGCCAAGTGTCGGGATCGGGATTGGCCACCGGATCATCGCTGCTCACGATGGCGTATTGCTGTCCGCTGAAGCTGTTCCAGGTGAATTCGAGGTTTACGCCGCCATCCGGACTGGAGACCGAGAACTGGTAGAGATCGGTGCTGCCAGTGGGGGAAGTGCAAATGACCGAGCCGAAGCTCTGGCCGTTGGCGTCCACGTCGAAGACGGCCCCGCCGCCGATCAGGCCGAAGTCGCTCTCGATGAAAGTGCTTGGGCCGTTGAGATAGCCAAAGCCGAGGCCGCCTGCCGACTGCGCACCACCGCCATCTTCGACCAGGAGCACTTGGGCGTCGAACCAGCCGCCGCTGGCAAAGTTGTAATCGCCGAAGGTGCGAGTGTTCCAGCTAATGTCGGAGTGGATCACCGGAGCGCCCGTGGCGGTGAGGTCGGTGGCGCTGACAATCGGTGTGATGGTGACCTGCACGCGGTCATCGAAGTTTTCAGTAAAGGAAAACTGGCCATCGCTGTCGTAGAGCTGGAAGGTGAAGGCAAGGTCGAAGTCGTCGCCGGAGAGGTCGATTCCGAAAGTGGGGGCGGCCCCCTCGGTTTCGACATTGATTTGTGTGATGATCGAGGTGTTGGGGTCGTCCAGCTCGTCAAACGGCAGCTCGAAGTCGGTGTTCTCCGGCAGAGCGCCGGTGAAGTCATCGCCGCCGTCGCGTACCGTCAGACCATCGGTGCGTCTGAAGAGGATGTCACCGGGGGAGTGGGTCTTCCCCGCCGGGCTCACCGGGGGTCTCGGAAACACCGTGTCGTCGGTCGGGTCGCTGCCCTGGCTGACTTCGTTGCCGTCAGAGAAATTG
>JAYGGC010000109.1:0-39095 GCA_046581525.1 Roseibacillus sp.
TTTCCCGGTGTACTGGATTAGTCCATCCCCGTTCTTGTCCTCCCACTTGAGCAAGCCGGTCTCCTCCCAATTCTTAAACCAGGAGGGCATCTCCTCGTACTTCTGATTCGAAACCGTATCGAGGAGGTTCGTCCGGGCGAAGACTGCGACCGCCGGTGCCACCGTGTAGAGAATGGCGATGAAGAGCAGCGCCCAAAATGCCGAACTGCGCGCCGCCTTCACTTTCTTGACGGTGTAGAATCGGACAATCACGTGCGGCAGCCCGGCCGTTCCCAGCATGAGGGCGGCCGTAATACAAAAGATGTCGAGTTTCCCTTTGACGCCCTCGGTGTAGGCGCCGAATCCCAACTCCGTGCTCACTCCGTCGAGCCGGTCCAGCAGATACTCACCGCTGGCGAGATGCTCCCCGCCGAAGCCGATTTGCGGAATGAGATTTCCGGTCATCTGGATCGCGATGAAGATGGCCGGCACCGTAAAGGCAAAGATCAGGACACAATACTGCGCCACCTGGGTGTAGGTGATCCCCTTCATCCCCCCCATCACCGCATAGAAAAACACGAGTCCCATTCCGATCATGACCCCGGCCTCCTTGTCAACTTTCAGGAAGCGGGAAAAGACGATCCCGACGCCCTGCATCTGTCCGCAGACGTAGGTGAACGACACGAAGACCGCGCATACCACCGCCACGATCCGAGCCGTGCTCGAATAATAGCGATCGCCAATGAAGTCCGGAACGGTGAACTTGCCGAAGCGACGAAGGTAGGGCGCGAGGAGGAGCGCGAGGAGCACGTAGCCACCGGTCCAGCCCATGAGATACATCGAGCCATCACGCCCCATGAAGGAGATCAAACCCGCCATCGAGATGAAGGAGGCCGCGCTCATCCAGTCCGCCGCGGTCGCCATCCCGTTCGCGACGCTCGGCACCCCCTTGCCCGCCACATAGAATTCCCCGGTTGTCTTGGCTTTGGACCAGATTGCGATCCCGATGTAGATCGCGAAGGTGACCGACGCGATTCCGAGGGTCCAAGACTGGACCGGGTCCATCTGGGCGAGAATAAGTGAGTCCGGCATCGCTTTACAAATCGTCCCCTTCCGCACCCAGCAATTCCCGGTCCAACCTGTTCATCACGAACACGTAAACCGCGATTAGGACTAGGAACACGTAGATGCTTCCCTGCTGCGCAAACCAGAAGCCCAGCTTGAAGCCGGTCCCCGGAATTCGGATCGTATCGAGCTGATCCACGAAGATGATCCCGCAGCCGTAGGACACGATGAACCAGATCGTCAACAATCCGCCCAACCAGGAAAGGTTCTTGCGCCAATAGCGGGCCCGGGCCTCGGGCGACGGCGTGTTACTCATCGGAACGGGGGTCTAACAACGCCCTCCGGCCCTGTGAAGAACATTCCCCGGGGTCATTGTGAAGAACTACGAGCAACCTTGGGCTTTCGTGCTTCACTTAGGAGTGCCATTTGCCAACTTGTGCTCCCACCCTATGTCTTCCGGTTCTGTCGACTTTCTCGGATTCGACCAGCTCCCCACCGACGGAGTTCTTCTCGTCCCGGGGCGCTTGGATTGCCGTGAGTTACTCACCCTCGCGGCCCAACTCAGCCCCCGCCCAGTCACCTGGCTGGTGGAGGAACGCGCGCTCGTCGACCCCGCCACCCGGGAGTATCTCGCCCGGGACGACGTCCGGGCGGCCACCTTCTCCGAGGACGACCCCGATCCCGCAGCGGTCGGCGAAGTCCTCCGCACCAAGCTCGAGAACGGGGCCCTCCTCGTTTTTATCCCTGGCGATGCGGCCACCCGATTTGGCTCGCCCTGCCACATCACTCCCAAGCAACTGATCTTTCTTTGCACGCTCGAGCTTCCCCTCGTGCCGGTCGCGGTATCCATTCCGTCCGAGACCTCGCTCTCCACCGAGTCGAAGTCCCAACTTCCTGATGCCATCATGGCCTTGGGCCGCCGCCTTGACGTAGGCGCCAACAGTGTCGCCAATTTTCAGGAGAGCCTCCTGGAAGCCGCTGAAGCCACCTTCAGTTCACGCAGATTCCTCCGCGGCTCGCTCACGGAGCATGTCCTCGCCGGTCTGAAGAAACACGGCTCCACGACCATTTACGACGGCACTGACGACAGTTCGCTCGCCTATTCAAAACTGCTCGGCGCTGCCATCGCGCTTTCCAAGACGATCAAGGCCGCCACTACCAAGCAACGCGTCGGCATCATTCTCCCTCCCGGCAAGGGCGGCCTCCTCGCCAACCTGGCGGTCCTCTTCGCCAACAAGATCCCGGTCAATTTGAACTTCACCGCAGCACAGGACGCGGTGCACTCCGCCATCAAGCAAGCGGACATCGACAAGTTCATCACCGCCGATCCCTTCGTGCGCAAGGTCCCGAACTTCCCATGGCCACCCACCCGCGACCTCCTTTTTATCGAGCGCATCCTGCCGGGCATCAAGAAGCGCATCATCAGGTGGGTCCTTCTCTCCAAACTGCTCCCCACCCGAACCCTCTCACGCCTCCTCGGGCTTCACAAAGGCGGACGCAACAACGACGAGGCGCTCCTCCTGTTCACCTCGGGATCCTCCGGCGAACCAAAAGGCGTCCCTCTCACTCACCGCAACATCCTCGCCAACGTCTGCCAGTTCGGCACCCGCCTGGACCTGCCCCCGGACTCGTGCATCCTCGGCTCGCTGCCCCTCTTTCACTCATTCGGCAGCACGGTCACCCTCTGGTTCCCTATCATCGAAGGCATCGATCTGGTTACCTACCCCACCCCGCTTGACACCAAGCGTCTCGCGGAACTTATTCAGCAGCATCAGGTCCTCCTCCTCCTCGTCACCCCCACGTTCCTGCGCGGCTACATGCGACGGATCGAGCCCGAGCAACTCGCCTCTCTCAAACTGGTGGTCACCGGCGCCGAGAAGCTTCCGGTCAACCTCGCCAAGTCGTTCGAGGAGAAGTTCGGCAAGCTTCCCCATGAAGGCTACGGGCTGACCGAGACCTCGCCTGCCACCAACGTCAATCTTCCTGACGCCGAACCGGCAACTCCGGAGACTCCCGTCCTTAGCAGCAATCGCCTTGGCTCGGTGGGCCCCTTCCTTCCGGGCATCGCGGTGCGCATCACGAACGCGACCACCGAGGAGCAGTGCTCCATCAACCAGAGCGGGATCATCTGGCTCAAGGGCGCCAACATTTTTCCCGGCTACCTCAACCGCCCTGACCTCACCCAGGACGTGATCATCGATGGTTGGTTCAAGACCGGCGACGTCGGCCACCTCGATGACGATGGGTTTCTCTACATTGAAGGCCGCATTTCGCGCTTCTCCAAGATCGCCGGCGAGATGGTTCCGCACGAGGCGATCGAAGGCCACCTCAACAAGATCCTCGGCCTCGATGCCGAAGACGAACGCAAGATCGCCGTGGTCGGACTGCCCGATGATAAGAAGGGCGAGGTGATCGGCATGCTCTCCGCAATCAGTGACGATACCATCGAGCAGCAGATCGTCGACATCCGCTACAAGCTCATGGATGCCGGCATCCCCTCGCTCTGGTGCCCGAAGTTCATCATCCCGGTCGAGGAGATCCCGATTTTGGCCTCGGGCAAACTGGACATCAAGGGCTGTGAGAAACTCGCCAGGGGGGAGTAGTTCAGGACCCGGACTTCTTCTCCGGCTGAACGCTCACTGAACACTGAACAACTGGCTCAATCCCCATTTCGCCGCTGCGGAGAACCGCCTCCGCTTTGACCGCTTCATGGAGTTCGCCCTCTATGACCACGGGCACGGTTACTATCACTCGGGCGTTGCGATCGGCCGCCGGGGAGACTTTGCCACCAGCGCTACCCTCTCCGACACTCTGGGTCGTGCGCTGGCGGCATGGATCCTCGAACATGAACCCGCTCACCTCATTGAGGTCGGAGCGGGCACGGGACAACTTGCCCGCGCAATATTGCAACCCCTGGGCGGCCATGCGCTGCGTCGTTGGGGGCTCCCCAATCCCTTTCGCAGGGGCCTGACCTACCATATCGTCGAACGCTCTCCTCGACTGCAAGCCGAGCAGCGCAAGCTCCTCGGAAGATCCGTCAGGTGGCATCGCACTCTTGAGGATGCTCTCGAGGCCGCAGGGGGAAGCGCCACCATCTTCTCGAACGAACTCGTGGACGCCTTCCCGGTGCGCGTCTTTCGCCGGGACGACCAGTGGCAAGAACTCCACCTCGTCCTGGAGGATGGACAAATCACCGAAGACTGGCGCAGCTGCCACCGGCTTCCCGTCTCCACCCTCTTCGAGGAATCCTGGCCTGCGGGTCAGCGACTGGAGGTTCACGAAAGTTACCGCCATTGGCTCGCTGCCTGGCTCCCCCGCTGGAACTCCGGCCAGCTCCTCACCATCGACTACGGCGGAGCGCCAACTGAGATCTACCACCGCGCTCCGGCCGGCTCCCTGCGCGCCTACTCCCACCACGAACGCCTTGTCGGCCCCGAACTCTACACCCTCCCCGGCCGGCGCGATCTCACCGCCGACGTCAATTTCGACGATCTCGTTTCCTGGAGTGAGGCCCTCGGAATCGAGACCGTTTCCCTCGCCACTCAACGCGGGTTCCTCCTCCCCCACCTCGCCCCCAATGACCTCTCGGCCGCCGACCGCTTCCTTACCGACCCCGACGGCGCCGGCACCGCCTTCAAAGTCCTCCTTCAGAAGAGGTCGCGCGGGGCTCTCCCTGAAAGGGAATTCCAGTCCCAATCTTCCTCTGTATCCCGAACCCCGCACCCTGTATACTTCCCAACATGCTCCGAGTTCTCTCCGCCACCTTCCTCCTCCTCCTCGCGCTCAACGCACCCGCCTTCGAACTGCCCCGCAGTTCCTCGCAGGTCGTGGTGGGCGTGACCCAATCGTGGGAGAGCTCGCACATCACGGTGTCCCTCTACGAAAAGCGCGGACGATCCTGGGCCCTGGTCGGCGGACCATGGAAAGGTCGCTGTGCCAAGAGCGGCCTGGCTTGGGGTCGCGGCCTTCACCCCCAGCCCACCAAGGGTCCCCTGAAACGGGAGGGAGACTGGCGCGCACCGGCCGGCGTCTTTCGAGTGGGCGGAGCCTGGGGCTATGAGGCCGCGATCAAGAAGCATCCCAAGCTGCCCTATCACAAGGTCACCACCCGCGATCTCTGGGTCGAGGATCCAAAATCGAAGCACTACAACCATCACGTCATTCTCGACCACGAACCGAAGGCCGCCTGGGAGAAGAAGGCCCAGATGAAACAGGACGATTACCCCCACTCCCTCAAGCTCTTCATCGCACACAATGCCCCGCCCAAGGTCGTCCCGGGCGCAGGCTCCTCGATCTTCTTCCACATTTGGCGGGGAGGAGGCGCCAAGCCCACCTCCGGCTGCACCACCCTGCCCGAGCCCAATCTCCGCAGCCTTGTGGCCCGGATCGACCCGGGCAAAAATCCCCTCTACGTCCTGCTTCCCAAGCCCGACTACGACCGCCTCCGCTCCACTTGGAAGCTCCCATGAGCTGGCGGGCCCTCTTTTCCCGACGATCTGGCCCGCGATAACCAACAGGCGTTAACCATTAACTCCTTGACCGGAGGACCGTGCGCCCCTATTTCCAGCGCCCCGCGCCCTGCCCTGCACGGCGGATCCGGACCAACCCCACTATCTCCATGGCTACCACTGAAATCATCCTGCGCGAAAAGATCTCGGGACTCGGCGTCGAAGCCGACATCGTCAAAGTGAAGGCTGGTTACGCGCGCAATTATCTCATCCCCTCCGGCAAGGCTTACGAAGCTACCAAGGGCAATCTCCGGAACCTCGCCTCTCTCGAGGCCTCCCGTGCTCAACGCGAAGCCGTGGAACTCAGCGAGGCCCAGGATCTCTCTACCAAGATCAGTAGATGCCGCCCGAAATTCATGCTGGAAACCGGGCAAGGCGGCAAAGCCTTCGGTTCCATCACCAGCATGGACATCCACAAGGATCTCGAAGCCAAGGGCATCATCGTCGAGCGCACCGCGATCAAACTCGATAAGCCTCTCAAGCGCTCCGGCAAGACCGAAGTCGAAATCAAACTGCACTCCGAAGTCACGGCCATCCTTACCGTCACGGTGGATGCAGAGGAGAAGGACACCTCCGAGACGGCCGCAGGTTCAAGGGCGTAAGCCTTCAACCATTTTCAGATCCACAATCGCGACGCGGAAGGTTCACCACCTTCCGCATTCATTTTTTGGGGGCCCCGGAGTTTGCACGGGTGATTTGATGCGAGCTTTCAGCGCTCCCAGTCCATCGCGGTAGCCATCTCATTTTCCCGAGAACTCCTTCACAATCCCCAACCGTCTCTCATGGCCTCTTTCTAACTGTTGCAGCAGTTCTCCCCCGAGTTCTCCACAGGGGCGGCCCCCTCCTTCGCTCTCAAAACTCCTTCCTTCAAGGCCTCGAAGGCCGGGCCCAAATGTGATCCACATTAATTAAGATGCCTTAAATAAATGTTGCTTCCGGTTAGATTCGTCCGATGCTGGCGGGAGCAGTTTTTTCTCCCGCTATGGCCACCAAGACCTCCGACCGGAAGGACAAGGATTCCCCGCATCTGCAGGTTGTGCAACCTGGAGCGAACGGCGCGACGCGGGCCCTTCCCAACGCGACCGGCCCCGAGAAAAGCGTCCTGAGTTCCATGATGCAGGAGCCCACCGAGTACATCGGGGCCTCCGTCGAAGAACACCTGACGCCCGAACACTTTTACATTCCCGCCCATGGCACCCTCTACCGGTTACTCCTCGAACTTTACGAGAAGAACCAGCCCATTGAGTTGGTCTCCCTCTCACAGGTGCTGAAGGATCGCGGGCTCCTTGAGAACCTGGGTGGTCCCTCCGAGCTTACCTCGATCTACACCTATGCGCCCACGGCCGCGCACTTCGAACACCACCTCGGAATCGTAAAATCCAAGTTCATCCTGCGCTCCGTCATCTCCTCCTGTACCGAATCCATCAGCCAAGCCTACGAGGATCCCGATGACGTGCAGTCCTTTCTCGACGATGTCGAAGCAAAGGTCTTTGCCATCAAGGAGAACTCCGAAGTCCAGGGCGAGGTGAGGGTGCGGGACCTCATCGGCGGAGTGGTCTTGATCCTCGAGCAATTCATGGCCGGTGAACGCGGCTTGGAAGGCATCCCCACCAAGTACCCGAAGCTCGACGAAATGTGCAAGGGCCTGAAGCCCGGGGAAATGTTCATCATCGCAGCCCGCCCCTCGATGGGAAAGACCTCGCTCATGATGAACCTCGTCGAGCACGTCGCCATCGACCAGGGCATCCCCACCCTCGTCTTTTCCTGCGAGATGAGCGCGCAGCAGATCGTGCAACGTCTCCTCTTCTCGCGCGCCCGCTACGGCATGTCCAACCTCAAGCCCGGCTTGCAGCCCACCAGGGATGAACTCTCGCGCATCATGGATGCCTCGCGCGACCTCAGCAAGGCACCCCTCTTCATCGATGACACCCCGGCCATCACGATCGGCGACGTGCGCGCCAAGGCCCGCCGGAAGAAGCGTGACGAGAACATCGGCCTCATCGCGGTCGATTACCTCCAACTCCTGCGCTCCACCTCGCGCCAGGCCGAGGGTTCGCGCGAACGGGAGATCGCGGAGATTTCCGCGGGCCTGAAAGCGATCGCCAAGGAACTCGCCATCCCGGTCATCGTCCTCGCCCAACTCAATCGCGGCCCCGAGGCACGCGGCGGCGCCCCCCGCATGTCCGACCTTCGCGAGTCGGGATCCATCGAGCAGGACGCCGACCTCATCGGCCTTCTCTACCGCCAGGATTACTACAATACTCCCACCGGGGATGGTCAGGACGAACAGCAGGAAGAGAATCTCGGAAAGGCCGAACTCATTCTCGCCAAGAATCGTAACGGACCCACCGGAAATGTGGAACTCACCTTCCTCAAGGAACTCATGCGCTTCGAAACACGCGCGCCCGATCCACACCACTAATCAAGATCCAAGTCACAAGCTCCCAATAAATCTCAATTCTAATCCCAGTTTTCAACTTACAAGCGCTCGATTCCCTCACCATGATGGAGTCATTGTCCGGATGCGTGAGGTCAATAAGCCAGGTGCAATCGCTGGCGCTTGGGAGTTGAGACCGAGATTTATTTGGAGACGGGAGCTTTCCCAAGACTCCACCTGCCTCGACCGCCTCATTCGTTGCTCGATGGACTCCAATTCTCGCTTCTTGCGATCCGGCTCTGAGGCGGGACCAGCATTCCCGCCATGGCCGCAGGCAAGATCAGGCACGCATCGACCATTTTTTTAATCGCGCCTCTCCTTCATCCACAAGTAAATGGTGGGCCGCACTGGGAGTGCGCATCGCCACTTGAGCCATCCGGGTTGAAAAGGCGCCCGCCTCACCTTCGTTTAGTAGTGATTAGAATCGCTCGTCAGATCCTCTCTCCCGGAGTGCTGTTCCTCGCAGGTGCAGCCCCGGCGGCCAGTCCCCCGGACATTGCCTTCTTCGAGAAGCACATCCGTCCGATCCTGGTGGAGCAATGCTATGAGTGCCACTCCGCCACCTCGAAGAAGCTCAAGGCCGGTCTCCGGCTCGACTACCGGGGCGGATGGGAGAAGGGCGGCGAATCGGGTCCCGCCCTCATCCCGGGCAAGCCTGAAGAGAGTCGCCTGATCGATGCCATCCGCTACCGGAATCCCGACCTCGAGATGCCGCCTGACGGAGCGCTCCCGCAGGAAGTTGTGGCCCGCTTTGAAGAGTGGGTTCGGCGTGGCGCGCCCGACCCTCGGGACCGTGGTGGTCCGCTCATCCCCGAAACGAAAGGCCTCGATCTCGAAAAGGGTCGCCGCTTCTGGTCCTTCCTCCCGCTCGCCGATCCGCAGGCGCCCAAGATCCGGGATCGCACTTGGCCTCACGATCCGATCGACCACTTCATTCTCGCCCGACTCGACGCGAAAAATCTCCAACCCTCTGCAGATGCCTCACCGCACACATTGCTTCGTCGACTCCATCTCGACCTCACCGGCCTGCCCCCGAGCGTCGAAGAGATCGAGCGCTTCCTCGCGCACTACCAGACGAATCCCCGCGCGGCGATTGAGGCGAAGGTGGATCAGCTTCTATCCGATCCTGCCTTCGGGGAACGGTGGGGACGACACTGGCTCGACCTCGCCCGCTACGCTGATTCAACCGGCGGAGGGCGCGCCATCCCCCTGCCCGATGCTTGGCGCTATCGCGACTACGTGATCGAGGCGTTCAGCAAGGATCGCCCGCTCGACCAACTCATTCGCGAACACATCGCGGGAGACCTCCTTCCCTCTGACGATCCAGAGACCAAGCTGCGCAACATGACCGCCACCGGCTTTCTCGTTCTCGGCCCTCACAACTACGAGAACCAAGACAAGGAATTGCTCGAACTGGAGATCATTGACGAGCAACTCGACACCATCGGGCGCTCCTTCCTGGGGATGACGATCGGGTGCGCACGCTGTCACGACCACAAGTTCGATCCCATTCCTACCAGTGACTACTACGCCATGGCGGGCATCTTCAAGAGCACCACCTTCGTCAAGCACTCGAACGTCTCGGCATGGCACACGGAGAAGCTTCCACTGTCCCAGACGGATCAGAAGCTCAAGGAGGCGGCCGACAAGGAGATCAAGGTATTCGACAAGAAGCTCAAGAGCGCCAAGGCGGAATTGCGCAAGCTGGATCCCAAGCAGGAATCGCGTCCCAAGTTCGTAAGCGTCTCCGCGCTACCAGGCATCGTTCTCGACAATCGAAGCGCGGTCCTGGTCGGCGAGTGGATGAGATCCCAGTCGGCCTCCCGCTGGGTTGGCGATGAATATGTTCACGACAAGTCCGCGAAGAAGACTGAGAAAAGCGCCACCTTCCACCCCGAGATTCCCAAGACGGGTCGCTACGAGGTGCGCCTCTCCTACAGTGCCGGCAACAACCGCCCCAAGAACGTCCCGGTCTTCATTCGTCACGCCAAGGGCGAGGCCAAGGTGATCGTGAATCAACAGAAGCCCCCCAGCCACGACAAGCTCTTCCACACCCTGGGCAGCTATGAGTTCGAGGCGGGCAAGAGCAGCTCTGTTCGAATCAGCAACCAGGGAACTGCTGGTGCGGTCATCGTCGACGCCCTGCAACTCCTTCCCGAGGGGTTTGAAATTCCCGCGCCAGATCCCAAGGAAAAGTCCGCCCCGCCTGAACTCCCGGATCACAAGGCCCGTATTGCGGAGCTCAAGAAGTCGATTGGCGAACTGGAAAAGAATCTGAAGCAACTACGCTCCAAGCTCCCGAAGGCCCGCTCGATCATGGCGGTGAAGGACGGCAAGCCCGCCGACACCAGGGTGCGCGTCCGCGGAATGGCTCGCAACTTCGGTGACGAGGTGGCGCGCGGAGTCCTGCGAGTCACCCGACCCAAGGATGCTCCTTTCAAGATCGCATCGGGGAGCGGCCGCCGCGAACTCGCTGACTGGATCGCAAGCTCCGACAACCCTCTCACCCCACGGGTCCTTGCCAACCGCATCTGGCTCCACCTCCTTGGCTACGGCCTTGTTCGCACTCCGGACAATTTCGGTGTCACGGGCTCTGCTCCCACCCATCCCGCCCTGCTCGATCATCTCGCCCGGCGCCTCGTTGAGGGGGAGTGGTCCACCAAGAACCTGATTCGCTCCATCGTGCTGAGCCGCACCTATCAGTTGAGTTCCACACCCCGGGGCCGCGCCCGTGAACTCGATCCTGAGAATCACCTCCTCTCACACACCCATCGCCGTGCGATCGACGCCGAGGTCCTGCGCGACTCGATGTTGATCCTGGCAGGGCAGCTTGATCGTTCCATGGGCGGACCCAGTCTTCCCGCCAACTTCAAATCGGAATTTGGGTTCAAGTTCACCTCGCTTCGCCGGAGTGTCTACGTTCCGGTGTTCCGCAATACCCTTTACGAAGTGTTCTCCACCTTCAACTTCGCCAATCCCAACTTCACGGTTGGTCACCGCACTCCGAGCACCATTCCCACCCAGCCCCTCTTTCTATCCAACAGCCCCTTCGTGCATACCCACGGCCCGGCGGCCGCGGGAGAACTCCTCAAACTCCCCGCCAAGGACGACTCCGGGCGGGTGCGCCTGGCCTTTCTCCGCACCCTCACCCGGCCGCCCAATGCCGAGGAACTCTCGCTTTCCCTTGAATTTGTAAGGGAAAGTGGCGGCGGGCGCCCAGGCTGGGAGGCCCTGCAACGGGCGCTGTTCCTCACCGTCGATTTCCGCTATCTTCCGTAATATCCAGTGCGCGGATCTCTCCTCTCCGTTCGCGACTTCCCCCACAATCCAACAGCCCGCTGCCAAAACTCGTGAGCCTATCCCGTCGCCACCTTCTTCAGTCGACCGCCTGTGGATTCGGCCACCTTGCCATGGCAAGCATCCTGGGCAAGGAGAGCGCCTCAGCAGCCTCTACCCTGGAACGCCAGATCGGGCAACATCCTCCGCGTGCGAAGCGGGTCATCTTCCTGTTCATGCAGGGTGGCCCTTCGCAGGTCGACACCTACGATTACAAGCCGGAGTTAATCGCCAATCACGACAAGAAGGTCGAGTTCTTCAATCCACGCCAGCGCAAGGTCCAGCAGGAGACGGTCCTCAAACCGCTCTGGGAATTCAAGCAGTACGGCCAGACCGGCCACTGGGCATCCAGTCTCTTCCCTGAGATCAACAAGCACATCGACGAACTCTGCTTCATCCACTCCATGCACACCGAGGGCGTGGCACATGGCCCGGCAACCCTCTTCCTGCATACCGGCGCAACCAACCTGATCCGCCCCTCGGTCGGCGCCTGGATCAGTTACGGACTTGGAACGGAGAACAACAACCTTCCCGCCTTCGTCACCATCAATCCCCCGGCCAACAAGGGCGGCCCGCGCAATTACGGGAACTCCTTCCTGCCCTCCATTCACCAGGGAACCGTTCTCGGCCAGCCCGGCAACGTCAACGCTATCCCGGAAATTCGCCACATCAAGAGCCCGCTCGCTCCCGAGCAGGCGGCCCGCGACTACGCCTTCGCCAGGAAACTCAACCGGGCCCAGATCGAGGCCGCCGGCGATTCCGACAATCCGCAGCTCGAAGGCGCGATCAACTCCATGGAGCTCGCCTGGCGGATGCAGAACCGCGGTGCGGGCATCGTGAACATCGATCGCGAAACCAACTCGACTCGCGATCTCTACGGAATCGGCAACAAGAACACGGACGGCTTCGGGCGCCAATGTCTCGCGGCACGCCAACTGGTGGAAGCCGGTGTCCGCTACATCCAGGTCAGCCACTGCGACAACTCCTCCACTCCGGTCTGGGACCAGCACAGCAATCTTCCCCGGCACGAACCGCTCGCCCAACAGGTCGACAAACCGATTGCGGGGCTGCTCAACGACCTCAAGCAACGCGGCCTGTTGGAAGACACCCTGGTCTGGTGGGGCGCCGAGTTCGGACGCACTCCCTTCTCGCAGAACAAGAACGGCCGCGACCACAATCCGCGGGGGTTCACGACCTGGTTGGCAGGGGGCGGCACGAAAGCCGGACTGGCTTACGGCGCCACTGATGAGTTTGGATTTGCCGCGGTTGAAAACAAGGTCCACATGCACGACCTCCACGCCACCATCCTCCACCTTCTCGGCCTCGATCACGAGAAACTCACCTACAACTACGCCGGCCGCGACTTCCGCCTCACCGACGTGCAGGGCAAGGTGGTGAAGGAAATCCTGGCTTAGAGCTGGCAGGCCCCGGGCCTCCGGGCACCCATTCTCCTCGACCCCAGGCTTTCATATGGATAAGCTTATTGTTCGCGACCACGAATCAATCTCGGATCGCTGGTAGCGATTTCACCCTTACATCCCCATGAGACTGATTACTGCGCTCCTCATTTGCGCCAGCAGCGCCCTGGTTATGGCCCAGGTGCCCGTCTCGACAGGTTCCCATCGCTCAGCCTCGGCCTCAGCGGAAGAGCGTGAAACTTTCATCACCTCCATGAAGGGGCGCCTTACCATCAATACCCGCCAACGCGATCCCTTCGGCCTCCCGCAGGACCTCACGAAGGCAGCTTCCAATCGCCTGACTTCGCTGAGGAGGACAAGAGCGAAACTGCCGGAAGTTCTCTCCACTCTCAACATTTCAGGGATCGGATCCAACCACACCTTCCTAGTGGGTCCCCGGGAGATTGGTGAGGGCCAGATCTTCCGCGTGATTCATCGGCAAGAGACCTTCCGCATCCGGGTGCTCAGGGTCTCCCTTGACAGCGTGATTTTTCAGGATGCCGACTCCGGTGAAACCCTCACTCGGCAAATTCAACTCGATCCCCGCATCCGGACAAAGCGATCGAATGCCCGGTTCCCCGATGGCGTGGTGGAGGATTCCCCTGAAGGACCACCGCTGCATCTGGACTAACAGGACCTGAGTCGCCCTCCGGACGAGGTTGGCCTCCAACCCAAAGAAGCCGGACCCGCAGGCCCGGCTTCTGAAATTGAGTCTGCCGCGAACGGCCTCTCCTTAGACAACCTTGGTAATCCCCGGCATCGGGCAGGGATAGAGGCCGGTCTCCGGATCTTTTTTCGGACCAGGATCAGCGTCCCAAGCATAGCTCTTGGGCATGATGCTCACTTCGGAATTGATCGCGGCGTCCCACTTCAGCTCCTTGCCCGAGTAGGTCGCCATGCGTCCGAAGATGGAGGTCATGGTGCTCTCCGCGGTGTAGTAGGCATTGTTGATCGCGATGTCCTGGCGGATGTGGCGGTGGAGTTCATCGTGCTCGACCTGGTAAGGATTCTTGCCCTTTTCCTTGAGCTTCCAGGTGATCTTGCCGTCGTTGTCTGTGATGCGACCGGGATAGGCCCGGCCCTTCTCACCGATCACCACTTCGGTGACCCTGTTCATGCAACCCCTCTGGTGACGACACTGGGAATTGGTGTAGCCGCCGCCCTCGTGCTGAAACTCGACATAGTGGTGGTCGAAGATCTCACCGAATTCGGGACCGATGCGACGCTGGCGACCGCCCATGCCCTGGGCCACATTGGGATGGCTTCCCATGAACCAGTTGGCGACGTCGATATTGTGCACGTGCTGCTCGGTGATGTGATCACCGCAGAGCCAGTTGAAGTAGTACCAGTTGCGCATTTGGTAATCCATCTCGCTCTGGCCCTCCTTCCGCGGACGGACCCACACCCCGCCGCCGTTCCAGTAGATTTGCGTGCCGAGCACCTTGCCGATGCGGCCTTCCATCACTTCCTGGTGGGTGGCGGTGTAGGTTTTCTGGTAGCGACGCTGGAGTCCGCACACCACCTTGAGCTTCTTGGCGTCGGCCTCCTTGGCAGCCGCAATCACGCGCCGGATGCCTGAAGGATCCGTTGCAACCGGCTTCTCCATGAAGACATGCTTCCCCTTGGAAACCGCGTACTCGAACATTTCCGGGCGGAAGCCGGGAGGGGTGGTCAGGATCACCATGTCGGCGAACTCGATCGCCTTCTTGTAGGCATCCCAGCCTGAGAAGACGCGATCGTTCGGCACATCGACCTTCTCCTTGAAGCGGCCCTTGATGTTGTCGATGACTGCCTTGGCTTTGTCCGGAAAGGCATCGGCGACGGCGACGAGCTTGGAGCCCTCCACACTGAGCGTTTGGGAAACCGCTCCCGTCCCGCGCCCTCCGCAGCCCACCAGGGCAACTTTGATTTCACTTTGTCCTGCCACCTGGGCATACGAAGCGATTGGCAGGGAGGCGGCAGCTGCCGCGGCCCCGCCGGCTTTGAGGAATTTCCTCCGGTCAGATTGAATGGAATCGTCCATGGTATCGTGTTGTTTCGGTTTTTAGATTGTCTGTTTAGAGTTGATTCGGGTCGAAGTGGTCCGCATCGCGATAGGCCTGGATCAGTTTCACCTCGCCAGCTTTGCCTTTCCTGGAGATACCGTGCTCCATTCCGATCACGCCTTGGAAGTCTTTTTTGTGGAGATGCTGGAAGATGCTGGAGTAGTTGATCCCGCCAATCCCGGGCTCCTTGCGTCCCGGATGATCGCCGACCTGGAGGCAGGCGAGTTCACTCCACGCCTGGTCGAGGTTGGCGATGAGATTCCCCTCCGCGATCTCCTGGTGGTAGAGATCGGCGAGAATCTTGCAGGACGGTGATCCCACTGCCTCGCAGATCTGGAAGGCCTGCGAGACCTTGCTCAGGAAGCACCCCGGGTGCTTCGTCGAGTTCAGCGGTTCCAGCACCATCACGATTCCTTCCGGTTCGAGAATCTCCGCGCACATCTGCAGGGTCTCGACCACATTGGCGGTCTGATCATCCCACTCCAGGTGGTCGACGAACGTTCCTGGAACAATGGCCGTCCACCTCGCATTCATGCGCTTGGCGCAGGCGATGACCTGCTTCATCCGCGCCTTCAGGAACTTGCGCGACCCGGTGTTCGGATCTGCAAAGGTCGCGGCCCTGAAGCTGGCGTAGCCCATGAAGACACCCATCGTCAATCCACGATCATTGATGACTTCCGCGACTTTCTCCTGCTGCCCGATCGGCCGCCCCATCATGCCGATGTCCTCCCACGCCGTAAATCCGACCTCGGCCGCGAACTTGAGCTGGTCGAGGTAACCAATCCCCGCGTGGTGCTTGAAGTGCCCGGCGTGCGGGGCGAACTTCAGCTGGAACTTCTTGCCCATCTCCACCTTGGAGTCGCTTTTGCTGCCAAGATGAGCAGGAGACGTGGCCGTGCCGACGGTGATCGAAAAGGCGGCCGTTCCTGCAGCCACCGTGGCAAAGTCGCGTCGTTTCATGCGTGGGTGAGTTTTAACGCCGCCTCCCTACCCGTTCTTTCCGAGCCCGTCAAAGGCGGGTTTTTCCCTTTAAAGTCCAGATATCCAAGAGGCTCAGCGATGACGGGCAACCATCTTCGCTATTCCGCATCGGTCGCGTCCTTCTATTTGACCCCGATTCTGCAATCAACTTACCTACCAGCATGAAGCGCACAGCCACCATCATTCTCCTCGCCTGCCTTGCATCCCTGCTTTCAGTATCCGCCGCCGAATTCGAGGTCGCCGGAATGAAGTTTAGCGCGCCCAAGGAATTCACCGCGGTGAAGCCCAAGTCCGCCATGCGGAAGGCACAGTTCGCCGTCGACCAACTCGCGATGAAGGGAGAGATTGTCTTCTTCTACTTCGGCCCGGGCGGCGCAGGCGGAGTGGAAGCCAACGTGAAGCGCTGGCTGGGTCAGTTCGATGAGCCGAAGGAAAAACTCAATGCCAAGACCGAGAAAACCAAGGCAGGCGATGTTGCGGTCACCTTCGTTTCTGCCCAAGGCACTTTCCTGACCGGCCCTCCTGGAGACGTCCCCATTCTCATTCCTGGCTGGGCTCTCCTCGGCGCCATCATCGAATCCAAGCAGGGCGCCATCTTCGCCAAGTTCACTGGTCCCAGGGCTACCGTGGAGGCCAACTCCAAGGCCTTCAGGAAGATGATCACCGCCGCCAAGCCGACCAAGCCATAAGCCGTGCGCATTCGGGCGAGGGTTTCACCAGCGCACAGTCTGAAAACTGTCCCCTGAACACTCTTCATGAGAGCCGCCCTCTACCACCAGTTTGAGGGGCCCATCTCCCTCGAGACCCTGCCTGATCCCGAGCCGACCCCCACGGGGGTTGTCATCAAGGTCGAGGCCACCGGCGTTTGCCGCAGCGACTGGCACGGCTGGATGGGACACGATGCCGATATCGAGCTTCCCCACGTTCCCGGACATGAGTTTGCGGGGGTGATCGAAGCGGTCGGGGCTTCGGTTACCGCTTGGAAGGTGGGCGAACGCGTCACCGCTCCATTTGTGTGCGGATGCGGGAGCTGTGAATTCTGTCGCGCGGGCGATCAGCAGGTCTGCCCTGACCAATTCCAACCCGGCTTCACGGCATGGGGCTCCTTTGCGGAATATGTCATGCTCGAGTACGCGGAGGAGAACCTCGTCCGCCTTCCGGAAAATCTCGATTTCCTCACCGCCGCGAGCCTCGGTTGCCGCTTCGCCACCTCTTTCCGTGCCGTCGCTCACCAAGCCCGCGTGGAGCAAGGCCAGTGGGTCGCGGTCCATGGCTGTGGTGGCGTCGGACTCTCTGCGGTCATGATTGCGCACGGCCTCGGAGCGCGGGTCATCGGCGTGGATCTCACAACTGAAAAGCTGGATCTCGCCCGGAAGGCCGGCGCCGAGATCACCATCAACGCCTCCGAGATCCGCGAGGTCGCCTCCAGCATCAGAGAGCTCACCGCCGGGGGCGCCCACGCCTCGTTCGACGCCTTGGGCAGCATCGTGACTGCCTCCAACTCGATTCATTGCCTTCGTCCCCGCGGAAAACATGTCCAGATCGGGCTCATGACCGGAGCGGCCGCACACTCCTCCGTTCCCTTCGACATGATCGTCGCCAAGGAACTCGAACTCTACGGCAGTCACGGCATGCAAGCGCACTGCTACCCGGAACTCTTCGCCATGATTGGTGACGGGCGACTCGATCCCGGGCTCTTGGTGGGACGCACCGCGAGCCTCGAGGAGGCCCTCCCGGCCCTCACTTCAGAGCAGGCATTCGCCGCGCCGGGGATCACGGTCATCGATGAAATCTAGTTCCAGCTCACCACCGCTGGAAGAGGCCGGGCATTCCCCTACGGCCCACACGTCCCCGGAGTCCGCGGGTAGGGAATGACGTCCCGGATGTTCTGCACCCCGGTGAGCAACATGAGGATTCGCTCAAAGCCTGCCCCGAAGCCGGCGTGCGGGACCGTTCCAAAGCGCCGCAAGTCGACATACCATCCGTAGCTCTCCTCGCTGAGCCCGTCCTTCTTCATGGTATCCTGCAACACGTCGAGGCGCTCCTCGCGCTGGCTTCCGCCTACGATTTCGCCAATGCCGGGGACAAGGACATCCATGGCCGCCACTGTCTTCCCATCGTCGTTTCTCCGCATGTAGAACGGCTTGATCGCTTCCGGATAGTCAAAGACGGTCACTGGCGACTTGCAGTGTTCCTCGGTGAGGAAACGTTCGTGCTCGGACTGCAGATTCTCCCCCCACCCCACCGGGTAATCGAACTCCTTGCCCGACTTCTCGAGGATCTCGACTGCTTCGCTGTAGCTCAGCCGCGCAAAGGGGCGCTCCACGATGAACTTGAGTCGCTCTTCGAGCCCCTTGTCCACGAAGTTTGAGAACAGTCCAAAGTCATCTTCCGGGCCCTCCAGGACCCCCTTGGTGAGTTCCTTCACAAACTCCTCCGCGAGGTTCATGTCGCCCTCCAGGTTACAGAACGCCATCTCCGGCTCGATCATCCAAAACTCGGCGGCGTGCCGCGTGGTGTGGGAGTTTTCGGCGCGAAAGGTCGGGCCGAAGGTGTAGATGTTGGTGAGCGCACAGGCAAAGGTCTCACCCTCGAGTTGTCCGCTCACGGTGAGATGCGTGGTCTTGCCAAAGAAGTCCTCCTCCGGCTGTCCACCATTCGGTTGAGTGGTCACCCGAAACATCTCCCCCGCCCCTTCGCAGTCATTGGCGGTGATGATCGGGGTGTGGACGTAGACAAACTCACGCTCTTCAAAGAACCGGTGCACCGCGTGGGCCAGGCGACTCCTCGTGCGGAAGACCGCCCCAAAGAGATTTGTGCGCGGGCGCAGATGCGCAATCTCCCGGAGAAACTCCGGCCCGTGCCGCTTCTTCTGCAACGGGTAGTCGTCGGGCGCCGTTCCCACCAGCTCTATCCTGGTGGCCTGCATCTCCCACTTCTGTCCCTTCCCTGGCGACTCCACCAACCTGCCTTCTGCCCGCACCGCCGCGCCGGTCGTCATCGCGGGCATCTCGGTGTAGCCCTCAATCCCCGCGTCGGCGATGATCTGCAGGCTTCCAAGACACGATCCATCGTTCAATTCGAGGAAGGAAAACTCCTTTGAATCGCGCCGGGTGCGCACCCAGCCCTGGACCACCACACCTTCCTCGGCCTCTGACCCGCCGAGGACCTGCTTCACCGTTCTCCGCATGGCACACTCTTGCCGAACATCCAGCGCCGGTGCAAATGAAGAATTTCAACGAGTGCCCCAGCGGTGGGCTCCCGTTCCTCCCTCAACTAGCGAAGCCCCCCCGGTGCCGCCACTTTGGGCTTGTCGAACTCGAGGTAGGTCACCCCCAGGCTCTTGCTGGTAGCCGGTTCGAATCGGTCGATCCGCATACGGCGAAGCGTATATGTATTCCCCACTTTCATGATGTCCTGCACCTGGAACCGTTTCAGCGGGCGGCCTTCCTTGTTGTAGCCCACCACTTGCATGAGCGCTTGTGACTTCTTGTGCACCCAGACCCGAACTTGAGCGTAGCGTCCGTGCCCGGTCGGATTGGGAAGGCGCAAAAGCCAGCACTCCTGGTTCTTGATCTTGTCCACGCCCTCCACGATACCCTTCGGCCAATAGAGAAAGCGCATCGCCAGGTCCTCGTAGGAAAGGTCCGTTCCCTCGATGGCCTGCCCCAACTTCGCTTCCGGAAATCGCACCGTCTTTCCATCCACGATTTCCAAGAGATCGTAGTGAGTGTCCTTCAATCGCATGTGGAAGCGGATTGGCTCCCCGGAAGTGGGGTGGTTGTAGCTCAACTGGATGTTCTCCCCCCGAAGGTAGAGCGCGACCGGAAACTTGCGGGCATCCTTGCGAATCTGGCCCTTGAGATCCTGCTGCTGCAGGGTCGCCACAAAACGCGCAGTCTTCAGAAGCGCATCCGCAGTCGGGGCTTGCCCGTGACCGGCGATGGTCGACACCATAAGCGCCAGGGAGGAGAGAATTAAGGGGGACTGTTTCATGCTGGAAATCTAGCAGTTCGAAGGGTGAGACGTCAAGTGTGGGTACGAAATTCAATCACAAGGCTGTTTGTACGTCGTGAACGTCTATGGAAAAACGTTGGGAATTTTGGGAGCATCGACGGGGTTTTTGTGAATAAGCCCAACTTTGTTCACGGTTCTCAGTTTTTTTTTTGAATCCCATACATTGCGGCTTGCGAGTCGCTCGTTGCGAGGACTTGGATGGCACCCGTTCGATCGCTGCCATGAGTCTCCGTCAACAGCTGAGTGATATCCTGCCCGACATTCTTCCGTCCAGCCCGAAGGAAGCCACCAAGGGAACCGAACTGATCCGCCTGGTGCGCTTGCGGTTGCAAGGGGCCTACTCGGATGCTTCGCTTCGATACCATTTTTCGATCATGTCCTGCGACCCGGCGTCGCCCATCGCGAAGGTGGAAAAGGGCCAGGGGTACTATCGACGTGCCGCTCCAGTCCCAGCACTGGCCGGGGCGCAGGACTTGCTTTCCATGACACAGGGTCGTCTCGACGATTTTGCAGGAGATCAGGGCGCGGTGGATCACGCCCTGCAGCGCGTCCGGAAGTTCCGGGCCGCGGCAACACGCTACTGCGAAATCAACGGGCGGTTTCCCTACCCCTTCCGCGAGGCGCTCACAAAGAATTCTCCTTTCGGCAATTTGTGGAAGTTTCCCGACATGGTAGTGGTGGACTGGGAGGCCGGGGAACCCTCCGACCAGGGGTTTGCGCTCGATCACGAGACGCAGGCCCTCAAACGGGCCCTTGGTCTCCCTCCCTACCGCCTTCAGTCGGTTACCCTGCGCCTCGTTCCGAACAATGAAGTGTTTCGGGAGGAGTTTTTCCAAGCCTTGAGCGTTTCGGGGTGGTGCCAGGGTGGCGAACTTTTTTATGCCGGCCCGATCGAGGACGAAGCGCTTGCAGACGCCCTCCGCCAACTCAGCAACCGCTTCGGCATCGGGGTCCTGAGCTTCGGCATGACTGCCGAAGTCCTGGACGAGCTTCCGGGTCCGGAGCACATCCTCACCGCACAACCGCGCGAAACCGAGGCTCTCATGGAGCGCTTCGACATCCGCCGCATCTCCAGTCCACGCCTTCGCGATCATATCGACTGGACCGCGCTCGATGCCGTGCGCAGCGACAACGATGAAGTACGTCGCCTCTTCAGCTGGCTTGGCGAGTGCATCGAGAATGAGCAGGCGGTCGGCTTCGATGGCCCGAGGTAGGGATCGCCGGCCACTGCGCGCCTACATCGTCATGCCGCCATCGATGGCGATCACCTGACCGGTGATGTAACGCGCTTCGGGACTGGCGAGATAGAGAGTCAGGTTGGCGATCTCCTCCGCATTGCCCAGATCTTTGAGGGGAATGAGCTTGAGAATCTCGGTCTGCGCTTTTTCTCCCAGCACTTCGGTCATGTCTGTCCGGAAGAACCCGGGCGCGATCGCATTGCAGGTCACCTTCCTGCCGGCCAACTCACGAGCCACGGACTTGGTGAACCCGATCAGGCCCGCTTTGGAGGCGGCGTAGTTGGCCTGCCCGGCGTTTCCGATCATTCCGATGATGGAACTCACATTCACGATCCGCGGGTCATCCGCCCTCATGAGGTTTCGTTGGAATGCCTTCACGGTGTTGAACGCTCCCTTGAGATTGGTATCGATGACGGTGTCCCAGTCCTCCGGCTTCATGCGCAGAAGGAGGTTGTCGCGAGTGATTCCCGCGTTATTCACAAGGATGTTCACACCGCCGAAGTCCGCCACAATCTGTTTACCGACCTCCTGCACCGCATCAAAGTCCGCGATATCAACCGCGTAGGCACGCGCTGCCTCCGCATGGCTCTCGTTGATGGCTGCTGCCGCCTTGCCGCAGCTTTGCTCGTTCCGGCTCAGCACTGCAACCCTGGCGCCTTGCGCCGCAAAGGCCTCCGCGATTGCCTGACCAATCCCCCGGCCTGCACCAGTCACCACCACGATCTTGTCCTTGAAGCGATCCATGGGCGTCATTTGAGGGAAATCAGCCGATTGCGAAAGACTAAAACCCGGATCTCACATCCTTTGGCCTTTGGAATTCAGAAATGAGATTTTTCCACTACCTTGGCTCCCATGATCGAGTGCCCTTACTGCCGCACCGCTCTCACCGAGGACACTCCGGTCTGTCCGCAGTGCAAGTTGGAACTCCTCTCCGCAAAGCGGGTGCTGGGACCGGCGCCGCGCCTCAACCACCAGGGTGTCTCGGACTTCTCCAATTGCATTACCCCGAGGGAGGAGAAGCGCCTCGTGTGCGCGATCGACAATTTCCAGGAACGCTTTCCCCAAACGCGACTGGCGGTAGTATTCAAGGCCTTCTCTCCCGAGATTCCTCTCGGCACCCAACTCTTCTGGCTCTTCAACACCGCGGGTCTCGCCAGCGAGGGAAGCAAGCAGGGAAAGAACCGCGACATCCTCATCGGGATCAATACCAGCAAGAGCGAAGCCGGACTCACGATCGGCTACGGCCTCGAACCCTTCCTCGGCCAGGACGCTCTCGATCACGTCATGCAATTCGCCGTCCCCAGCATGCAGAGCGGCGAGCACGCCAAGGGCGTCCATGAGATTATCAGAGGCCTCTCCCTGCTGATGGAAGGGGTGTGCCGCGATCTCCGCGACATGCTCGGTCTCAACTACGACTTCGCCCTCGGAGAAGAGGCGAGGGATTGCTGAGGCTGCTGGTCACTTGGTCAGAACGTTGTCACCCTCCAAACGCCTTCAGGAAACTCACCTCGATGGCGAGCCCTTCCGAAACGTTGGTGTGCAGCAGATCACGCAACTCCTGCAGCGTGTCGATGCGTAGCAACAGGGCCTCGAGGTCCTGGCTCGCGGAAAACTTCGCGGTTTCCTCCGCGTACTCTGCAAAATCCAGCTCCGCCACGCCCACCTTCTGGCGCACCGCGTCCCCGAGCCAGGCGATCAGCCAGTCCACCAGGGCCGAACGCACCGCGAGATACTCGGAAGCCGACAAGGCATCGTAAAACTTCTCCCGCTCCTCCAGCCAGTCTCCCTCGGTGGCCTGCTTGTAGAGGTCGGACTCCTGCTTGAGGGCGGCGGCATTGGCCGCCCCAATGGTGGACTTGCGGGCCGCCAGGAGGGACTCAAAGCTCGCCTTGAGCAACAGGGCGTTATGCGCGGAGGGCTTCTCTGCTCCTCGCGCGAGAATCTTCGCAAAGGTATTCCGCTCCTCTTCCTCCAGAACCTCGTAGCGCTCCGTAGGCTGGAGCACGATCCCCACGCAACGCGAGCGAATGGTGGGGAGCAGAATTTCTGGGTGCGCGGTGAGCAGGATCAGGAGACACCCGGGGGGCGGCTCCTCCAAGGTCTTGAGAAAGGCGTTGGCCGGCTCATCAGACATGCGATCCGAGTCCACGATCACGCCGATCTTCCAGACCCCTCTCGGGGCAGCGAGATGCATGCTGCGCTCCAGTTCGCGGATTTCACCGATGAGAATCCGCCGCGAGCGCGAGCGAGGGCGCACGATGCGCACGAATTCACCCTCCAGCGAGTCGAGCTCGACCGCTTCAACGGATTCCGCAGGCTCCCCGAACAAATCGATCCCGCCGGCGTCGGCTGGTGGATTGACCATCTGGATCACACGGGCGGCCAGGGCCCTCTTGCCACTCCCGGCAGGCCCCGAGATCAGGAAGGCGTGGGCCAGGCGCTCGCGCTGGTGCGCGCCCTCCATTAAATCAAATGCCCGTGCCGCCGTGACCGCCATGACCCCAATCCAGCGAATCCCTCGCGCCGCGGCAATCAAAACCACTCACAGATTCCCTCCATTTCAGCCTTCAGCTTTCTGCCTGGCCCCTCCAGTCTCCCGACCGTGAGTGATCAGAAATCCATCAGCTTCGCCTCCCGCGAAGAGCAATCGTCCATCGATGAGACCGGGGCCTTCTGTCCCAAGTTTGATTCGGACGGCCTCATTCCAGCCCTGGCCCTGGACTCCACCACCAGGGAGCCCCTGATGCTGGCCTGGATGAACGAGGAGTCCCTCAAGCAGACTCTGCGCATCGGAGAGGCAGTCTACTATTCGCGCAGCAGGCAGGAAATCTGGCACAAGGGCGCCACTTCGGGTCACACCCAGATCGTGAAGGAGATCCGCACCGATTGTGACCAGGACGTCTTGTTGGTGTACGTCGTCCAGCAGGGCGCGGGCGCCTGCCACACCGGACGTCGCTCGTGTTTCTACCGCAAGATCGTTCCGGGCCACCCCAGCGCACTCGACTTTGTCGATGACCAGCGCACCTTCGACCCGCAAGCGGTCTACGGAGACAAGTAAACGCAAACGTCCATGGAATCCGAGCCCATCCGCTCCCTGCATCAGGCGGTAGAGAGTGGGAAATCTCCAATCTCCAAGCTCGAAATCATCTTCCGTGCCAAATCGCAAAACTCAACGATTGCACTGATCTGATTGACCTCGCCCATGAGCTCATCGGCGTGGTGAGGGATCCGTCCGCTTGTCATTTGAGAGTTGGGAATGAAGTTGAGATCTAATTGGAGCTTGTGGGTTGGAACTTCGCTCCAGCGGCAACATCGCAAGAGTGAAGACCCTACGGGGTCCCCATCCCACCGCTGCGAGCTCTTTCCACGATGCGGTCGAGAGTTCGCAGGACGGACCTCAGCAGGAACATCATCGCGATTCCACAAACGACCGCGATCAACCCGCGCAACCACGAATCAAAAACGATGACCAAGAAAAGGAGCCCGACCCCCGTGGTCATGGATCCAAGCGGAATCAGCACGTCGCGAGCCACGATCCACGCCAGGGCGGCTTGATTCTCAGCGGGCCACCAGATGAGCCCTCGCAGGTAGGATCCAAAGGTGAACATGAGCGAAGCGGTCGCCGTCAGCATCACTGCTCCCACCGTTACCCCGAGGGAGATCAGCGTTCCGCTCGGTTCTCCAACTACAAACTGCCCGATGAGCGCGAGGAGTCCGAGCACGATCGAGGGGTAGGCCACAATCATCATGAACCCCCCGAAGATGCGCAACATTCTGCCCGCGAAGCGCTGGCCGGAAGCCCTCACCAGTTTGTGATCGATCGATTTTGACCTGCCCAGTGCACCGCGAAAAGAGCTGCCTTGGGAGCTCGAAGTTAAATCGCGATCCACAGTCATGCCTTATCTCCGCATTCAAACCAACGCCTCCGTCAGGAAAGACCAGCAAGAAAGTCTCCTTTCTCAAGCCTCCCAACTGGTCTCCAGGCATCTCGGCAAGGACGAGAAATTCTTCATGGGAATCATCGAAGACGAACAGGCCATGTAGTTCGCGGGAAGCAGTACTCCCCTCGCCTTCCTCGAACTCAAGGCCCTCGGACTGCCCGCCGAAGCCACCAAGGACCTCTCCCGCGACCTCTGCCGCCTGGTGCACGAAGAGCTCTCAATCACTCCGGAGCGGATCTATGTGAGGTTCCACAACGTGAACCGGGGAATGTGGGGCTGGAATGGGGGCATTTTTTGAAAACTTGCGCGGCGGGATAAAAATCAAACGTCTGTTTGAATGTTTGAGTGAGCGCGTTGTCTCACCTCTAGTCATGAGACGATTTACCTTTCTGATCACCTCGGCCCTCTTCCTTTCGACCCTGCCCCTCCCCGCCTGGGAAAAGTCGGTAACCACCAAGAAGCCGGGACCTCACCTCCGGGGCCGGCCGGTGCACTTGAGTTTCCAAGTGAGTTGGGACGGCAAAATCAACTCCGCCAAAGTCGACTTCATTTTCGGCAAACCGGACAAGCGCTATCCTCAGTATGAAATCGCGCAACTCTACGGCCGAAGTAGCGGCGTGGCCAAAACCCTCTTCCCCTACAAGTACAACTTCACTTCCTTCCTTCAGAAGAGCGACTACCGCCCCGCCATCTTCTCGGCCATCGAATCGGATCGCGATGAAGTCCGGGAGACGACCAACTACTATCGGCGCTCAGTCACCAGCACCGAGATCACCAAGCCATTCAGAAAGGGCAAGGCTCCCAAGACCAAGAAGGGCACCTTCACCTTCACGCGGGCCCCAGTTTACGACCTCCTCTCTGCCTTTATCTATATCCGCAGCCTCGACCTGAAAGTCGGCGACGAAATTGTCATGGTTCTCCATCCCTTCGCCGGCCCCTACCTCGCTCGCGTCCGCGTCCTCGGACGGGAGGTTCATCGCGGCCTCAAGTGCTTCAGATTGGATCTCAGGATCCAGAAAATCGGCCCCAAGATGAACCTGATCGGCTTCGACAAGATGAAGACCGCCACGATGTGGCTCAGCGATGACCGTGAGCGCCTCCCCATCGAGCTGCGCACCGAAGTCTTCATCGGTGACGTCCGCGCGATCCTGGTGGGAAAGAAATACCTCTAGTCAGTTGAGAGCCCGGTGAGTTTCCCGAGCCGGAGAAAGGCCGCCCACGCCGTGCAGGAGTTGGGCGCCAAACCAGCGCTCCATCCTACAGCGTCGAAGATCCCTAGGACATCCAGTGTGTTTGACGTTCTTCAAATCCTGAAAGCACCCTAAAGCGAAGCATCTTGCCTTCGTTGTCAGGATAGGTTTTCGGTTAAGGGCTATGAAGCGTACAACCCTGACTGCCCTCATCCTTACCTTGCTCAGCTCCCTTGCGATCGCAGATCATTTCGAAACCCTCGCAGGCTATCGCGACTCCGTGACCTTGAAAAAGGGACAGGCCGCGATCGTCCTTTTCGTGACCGACACCCCAACCGTGCAATACCAAAAGGTAGGCAACCGCGCGGTGCAATTCCAACTGGGCATTTCTCGGCGAACCGAGTCCCACTACAGTTCCAATTACCCCGCCCGCGTGGAGAGGAATCCCTCTTCCAGCCAACCTCTCGCTCTCGCCGGCCCGGCTACTGTCAAGCTCATGACCGACGGCGTGGTGAGCCTGCGAATCGTCTCCGCCACTGGACAGCAGTAAGGAAGCGCGATCCTAACATCTTACCAGGGCCCCGACTCACCTCGGGGCCCTACTGCTGCCCGCCTGACGAGCTAACAATAAATATGTTAGATAGGCCCTCTCAGGGATTTGCGCGTCCGAAGCCCTTGGGAACAACGCCCCTGACGATCCCTACCCACCCGCCGGATTCCTCCAACCCAATCGGTATCTTGTCGAATCGGAGGATGGGTTGGTGGCGATCGAGGCTCCGGGCGAGGGCGGGACTTCAGCCGGCAACGAGACGGCAAACCGACCGGTATGTTGCTTGATTCCCTGCGCGTTAATCGCCTCCGTGAGGTGGCTGAAAGGCATCCCGTCTACCCCCTCGCTCCCCTTTCGGCATCGCGGAGATGGTGCAGGCCTGGTCCCTTGCGCTCGCGCTGGCATCCCTCCGGAAGGGACCCGCTCCTGGCGCTCAATAGAAGCCCCCGCAAGGTGACCGGGATGGAATTTGAGCTCCCTGCGGTCCGGGGTCACTCCTCCAATTCTTTTGTGTTCCACGTGGCACTTTTCCAAAAACTTTTCTCCCGGCGATCTTCTCTTGGCGGGTGGCGCACGGGGTCGCTGCGCACTCCTGCTGGCGATGCCGAATTGCTCCTTCCATCGAACCGCGAACAACTTCTGCCCTTGCCCCCGCAGAGCAAAGCGCTCTTCCGACCCGGCCCACTGTCAACGATTGCTCGAGAATCGTCAATAAACCCCTCCTTGGCTTGATTTTCCCACAAGATCGGGGCTCGCGCGTCGTTCTAAGACCGAGGGGTAACTTTCAATTTCCAACTGGAATGCGGAGGGCTCCTCTGCGAGACTCCACCAATGGAGGGGCCCTTGCTCTCCGTATCCTTACCAACCATGCCAAAAGATGATTCTCCGCAGCGGGCTCCGCTCCCTGAGAGCCTGAAGGGACAACTCACCACCTTCCGCAGTCAGCTGTGGCGAGTGAAGGTCGCCGAGGCGATTCTGGCGGGGGTCTTCGGCTTGATCTTTTCCTACCTGCTGGTCTTCGGTCTGGACCGCCTCTGGGCAACTCCCCCCCTCGTCCGACTCGGCATCCTGATCGGTGGCACCTCCCTCTTTGTCTTCTTCGCGCCCTACTGGATTCATCGCTGGGTTTTCGGTCACCGCCGCGAAGATCAACTGGCCCGCCTGATCGCCCGCAAGTTCCCGCGCCTGGGTGACCGGCTCCTCGGAGTGGTCGAACTGCAGGATCAGCAGGAGAGTGCGGAATCGCTTTCTCCGGAGCTGCGCAACGCCGCGATGAAGGCAGTCGCATCGCAAGCGAGGGGCCGCAACTTCGAGCGCGCCCTTCCCAATACCCGGCACCGCAGTTGGTCCCTGGCAGTGCTGGCAACCTTTGCGATCGCAGCGGGCGCCCTGGTGCTCGTCCCCAAGGCCGGCATGAATGCCCTCAAGCGCTGGCTCATGCCGCTCTCCGACACCCCGCGCTACACCTTCACCAAGGTCGATCCCTTTGAGGAGGTAATCGTGGTGCCCCACGGTGAGCCCTTCGAGATCGTGATCACCCTGAGCGCGGACTCCGACAATCGCCCCGCAACCGGAACGGCCCGCTACGGGATCCAGGAGCCGATCAGTGCGGACCTTCAGCGCAACCGCAGCTACAGCTTCAACTTCCCCGGACAGGCGGAAGAAGGGACGGTCGCCTTTCAGATTGGGGACTCGCGCCACGTCGTGAAAGTGATTCCCACCAATAGACCGACCATCGGGTCGGTAACGGCTAATGTTGTGTATCCTGATTATCTGAAACTCAGGAATAAGCGGGTCGACCTGCGCGCGGGAATCCTCTCCGTGGTGGCCGGCAGCAAGGTCTCGCTGCAAGCGACCACCTTGCCCTCTCGCATCCTGGATCGAGGCACCCTCACCGTGCGCGTTCTTCCCAAGCTCCGTGATCGCGATGTCTTTGACGACCTGGAGAGCGAGTTTGTGCCCGAAGAACCCGAGGAGCCCCTTCCTCCACAAATCTCCGCGTTGAAGATCGTAGGTGATGCGATGTCTTCCCCTGCCATCGAGATCAGCGACGCTCCGACTGAACTCCTCTTGAACTGGCGGGACATGCTGGGCCTCGACGATGACGGCGGCCATCGCATCCGGGTCGAACCTCTCGAAGACCAGCGCCCCTCCGCCTACATTCAGGGCGTGGAGCGCCAAAGTGTCATGCTGGCGACCGACACGGTGACCTTTGACATCCTGGTCGAGGATGACTTCGGGGTGAAGGAGATCGGCTACGAATGGGCCGGCCAATTCACCAAGCCCACGGACGAAACCCCGTCGCGGGGCGATCGAGTCCTGAGA
Source organism: Roseibacillus sp. (assembly GCA_046581525.1). Lineage (GTDB taxonomy): Bacteria > Verrucomicrobiota > Verrucomicrobiia > Verrucomicrobiales > Akkermansiaceae > Roseibacillus_B. The sequence goes on from JAYGGC010000109.1 coordinate 29,070, forward strand.
AAGGGAGCCCCCGACCTGCGCCGGCTTTCCGAGAAAGTCGACTTCGCTCCCGCGGTCCTCGATATCAAACCCCAGAAACTCGTCCTGCGCGCCTATGTGGAGGACTACTTTCCGGAGCGCGGCCGGGTCTACTCGGAGCCCATCGTCCTTTACATCCTGACCAAGGACGAACACGCCCAACTTCTCAAGCAACAGTTCGATCGTATCATTGGGGAATTGGAAGATGCCGCCCGCCGCGAGCAGAACAACTTCGACGAGAACCGCCGCCTCGAGCAAGAGGGCGCGCAAAAACTCCAGGAAGACCAGAACCAGGAGCGCCTCGAGCAACAGAAAAACAACGAGGCCGAGAACACCGAGAAGATGGAGGAGTTGGCCGAGCGCATGGAGCAACTGCTCTCGGATGCCCTGCGCAATGGTGAGATCGATCCCGACACAATGCAGAAGATGGCGGAGTCGATGCAGAACATGCAGGAACTCAGCAAGGAGGACATGCCCAAGGTCGAGCAGGAACTCGGGGAGGCTCAGGATCCCCGCTCCACTCCCGAACAATCGAAGAAGGATTTGCAGGAGGCCATCGAGGAACAGAAGAAGGTTCTCGAGAAGATGCGCAAGACCATCGAGGCCGCGAACGAGGCGAACCGAAACTTCGAAGCGAGCACCTTTATCAATCGCCTGCGCCGTGCCGCGTCGGAAGAAGACGGCATCGCAGCCGCCCTGATCAACGCGGTGGAAGCGGACAAGGGCGACAAGACCATTGCCGGGCTCAGCGTGGATGAACTCGATCCCGCTGACCAGCGGGTGGTCGGTGAGTTGGCCATGCAACAACGCCGCACCGCTTCCGATGTCCACTGGATCCAGGAAGACCTGGGGCATTTCTACGCGCGGACCCAGAAGGAAGTGCACAAGGAACTGTTGCTCGCCATGCAGGCGTCGCAGATCGACACCGGCCTCGATGAAACCCGTGAGAAAATCGCGGGGAACCGCACCTTCCAAGCCATCATTGGGGCGAAAACGTGGGCCGCGAAGCTCCGGGAGTGGGCTGATATTCTCGATCCGCCCAAGGAACCAGGGGATGGCGGGGGACAGGGTGACGGCAATTCGGAAGGCCTCGACGACAATGATTTTGAGTTTATGTTGAAGGTCATGAAGATGATCCAGACCGAGCAGGACATCCGCGCGCGCACGAGGGCCCTGGATCAACTGCGCCGGACCCTCCACCTCCAGGACCCCGATTGACCCCAAGGCGAATTAACCACTCTCACTGAATCTCCAACCGATCTAACAATGAAGACATACCGCTTAACATTGATGGCGTCCCTCGCCCTCGGCCTCCTGGCCCCGACTTGGGCGCAAGAAGAGGAGGCTCCGGATGCCAAGTCCGCGGTCAGGGAAGTCATAATCCCCAAGATTGTATATCCCGAGGCTGTCACCGAAGGACAGAGGAAGGCCGTCGCCAAGCACGCGATTGGTTCTCAGAAACTCTCCGGCGAACAGGATGAGCTCTCCGCCGACGTGCAGGAACTCATCGACGAACAAACCAGCGAGAAGGTCATCCAACTTCTCGAGCAGGTCGAAGAGATCATGGCGGAGGTAACCACCTCCCTCGATCAGCCCGATACCGGTGGCGGGACGATCGCAGCCGAAACGGAAATCATCGAAAAGATCTATGAGGCCGCCAAGCAGCGCTCCCAGCAGAACGGCGGCACATGACCAAATACCGGAATGAGCATGGGTGCCATGCTCGACATGATGCAGAGAATGATGGGTAAGGAGCCGGGTCAACAACCGGGCCAGAAGCCAGGTCAAAAGGCGGGCAGCCAGGCCGGCGAAGGCCAGACCGGTGATTCCAACTCCGCCAACCAGGACCTCGCCAACGCTGGCGACGGAAACAAGTCGGAGCGCCGGATCCCGAAGAGTGCCGGCAAAGCGGGCGTCAACCTTCCCCCGGAATTCCAGAAGGCTCTCGACGCCTACAACAAGAGCCGGTAGGCCGAAATGAAAGCTGTTCTCGTTACCGCCGCAGTGGCCGCACTGCTGGCGCCCGCAGGGGCTTGGAGTCAATCCCTGCCGCGTCGGCAGGATGACCCCATTCCGCCCCAGGTCGACGCGATGTACGTGAAGGGCCTGCGCCATCTCGCAAGCACCCAGAGCAAGGCCGGAAATTGGCCGGACCGCAACGGGAGTGAACCGGCGGTGGTGGGGTTGTGCGTGATGGCGTTCCTCGCCCACGGCGAAGATCCCAATCACGGTCCCTACGCCATGAATATCCAGAGCGGGATTGAATACATCATCGACAATCAGAACGAGACCAACGGCTATATCGGCTCCAGCATGTACAATCATGGATTTGCCACCCTGGCCCTGGCGGAAGCATACGGGGTGCTCCACGACGAGCGTGTTGCCAAGGCCCTCAAAAAGGCGGTGGACCTGATTCTCTCGGCCCAGGAGCGCAATTCGCGCGGGGCCTGGCGCTACACCCCCGACAGCCCGGACGCAGACACCACGGTGACCGGTGCGCAAATGGTGGCCCTTTTCGCCGCCCGCAATGCCGGCCTGCCCATCCCCGACGAGGCGATCAAGAAGGGCCAGGCCTTCCTCAAGCGCTGCCGTGGATCGGATGGAGGCTACGGCTATACTTCAGCCGGCAGCGGCAAGCCCACCCTCACCGCCATCGGCTCCCTCTGCCTCTCGCTGGGCAAGGACAAGGACAGCAAGGGATACCGGGCAAGTGTCGCGTATCTCAAGAAGCGCATGACCTACCGCGACCGCTTCTACCCCTACTACTTCGAGTATTACATGTCCCAGGCTCTGTTCCATGCGGACGAAACCATCTGGGATGAATGGAACGCGAAGAACATTCGCTATCTCTCCACCCTTCAGAGCCGCGAGGGCTGGTGGCCCGGGAACAAGGGACCTGCCTTCAGCACGGCGGGGGCCCTCCTTTCCCTCGCGCTCAACTACCGCTTCCTGCCCATCTATGAGAAGTAACCGCCATGGCGCCCGCAATATTACTAGACGCCTAGTAGCAACTCCATTGGTGTGCACACTCCTGGCCGTCGGCCTCGCTCCGGCGCAGTCGGAGAAGGCGACTGCCGATCTCCTCCGTTTCGAAAACGGGGATTCCCTGCATGGCAAGTTCCTCGGGATGAAGGACTCGGAGATCCGTTGGCGCCACTCCGAGGCCCGCGAGACGATCAATCTCAAGACCATCAAGCTGCGGCGGGTGGCCTTCAACGGCGGACGCTCCCGGAAAACTCTGCGGAGTCCCTCTTTCGTCCATCTCCAGGGCGGCGACCGAATTCCTGGAACGATCATCAGCCTGGACAGCGAAAAGCTGGTTCTCGAAACGGAATTTGCGGGGACCACCACCATCCCCCGGGAATTCATCAGCCAGGTTTCCCCCAACCCCCACGGTGGCGCGGTGCACTACATCGGCCCCTTTTCGGAAGAGGATTGGACCGTGATCGAACCGAAGCCCGAACCGGAGGAGGAACCGGAAGAAGCGGAGGGAGGAGAACAGAAGGCCGAAGAGAAGGAAGCCGCCCCCGATCCAGACGCTGTGCCTGAGGAGAAAACGGAGGGTCCCTGGGTCTTTAGCGGGGGCGCTTATTACAGCAATGGCCAATTGCCGATTGCGATCGACACCAATGCTCCCGGCAAGACCCGCATCCGCTTCACGCTGGCTTGGCGCAATCGTCTCAATGCCGCCATCGCCTTCCATGCCACCCTCAAGCAACCGGAAGTGCCTGCAGCGGAAGAAGGGGCGGACGATGATGAAAAAGAGGACAAGGCGCCACGCCCCGTCATCCGCGAGAGAGCAGGGACTGCAGGCTTCGCCTACACCTACGGGCACAGCTATGTCCTCACCATTTACTCGAATTACGCGCAGATTTACCGCTGCGGATTCAACGAGGACGGCGAGGCCGACATGAATCGCCTTTCGAATTCCAGCGCCAATCTCCGACTGGAAGAAACCGGTCAGGCTGAGTTCGAGCTTCGCTGTGATCGCGAAGCCGGAACGATTATCCTCTTCGCGAACGGTCGCTACATCAGCCAATGGAAAGATGGCCTGGGCTATGTCGCGACCGGTAGCCACCTCGCCTTTGCCTGTCAGAGCGGGACCTCCAGACTACGGGTTTCGGACGTGGTGGTCACCTCCTGGAACGGAATGATCGACAGCGCCCAGAGCATGGAGGCAGACAATCGTGACATCATTCTGCTCACCAATGGCACCGACCGCTTTTCCGGTGATCTCATTTCGCTGGTGGACGGCAAGTATCGCATCAAGGGCACATACGCCGAGATGATCGTTCCCCAGGAGGACGTGCAGGAAATCCGCCTCGCGCGTGAGAAACGGGCCGAGTTGGACGAGGAGGAAAGCAGCCGCCAGGCGGTGCGCCTTCTCCTTCAACCTTATGGCCGCCTGACGGTGAGACCCCAGGAGGCAACCGCAGATCGCATGAGAGCCCGCCATCCTGCCATGGGGGATCTCACTCTCGATCTCCGCTACATGGGATTGATGGAGTTTTCATTCAGCAATAGTGTGCTTGATTCCTGGGACGACGACTACTGATGACTGCCAACCTTCGCCTCCTGCTCGCCTGCTCTCTCTCCTGCCCGGCCGCGCTCCTCGCCGAGGATCGTATCAGCCTCAAGGACGGAAGCATCTTGAGCGGTACCGTGCTCAGTATTGAAGCCGACGGAAAAGTGGTGATCGATTCATCACTGAGCTCCAAGCCGATCCTCCTGCGCGGGGAAGCGCTTCGCTCCATCAGTTTCGATATCGCCGTCTCGTCGCAACCCGGACACCCGGAGCTCCTCCACCTCGTCAATGGAGACATCCTGCCGGGAACCTTGCGTTCCCTCGACGAAAAGGAACTCCTTTTTCAGACGTGGTATGCGGGTGAGATCCGCGTCGAGCGACGCTTCGCCAAGGCCATTGATTTCGGAGTCACGCCGCAGAAACTGGTCTACCAGGGACCCAAGGGACTCGCGGAGTGGATCAACAATGACGACTGGGAATTTGAAGACGGAAAACTCGTCTGCTCCACCAGCGGAACCATTGCGCGGGAGAAGATTCTTCCGAAGCAGTTCATTCTCCGCTTCCGGCTCGAATGGGAGAACAGCCCCAATTTCCGGATCTACTTCTGTGACGATTACCTGAAGCGCACCGGAAACGCCGACCGCTACTACTTCGAGTTCAACTCCGCCGGGTCCCAACTCAAGCGACAGACCTCGAAAGGCGATCGCCGCTGGTTCAACCTCGCGCAGTCCCACCGCCGCCCGGAAGAATTCAAAGGCCGCGGCGTTGACGTCGAAATTCGCGTGGACCGCGTGCGCCGGCAAATCTTCCTCTATCTGAACGGGGAGAAACTCCAGCGCACTCCCGACCCCATCGACTCCTTCCCGACCGGGACCGGAATCATGCTCCAAAGCCAGGCCGGGGGCGACCTGAAGAACATCATCCCACGAATCGAAATCTTCGAATGGGACGCCATCACCGAACTTCGTCGCGACGAAGGACATGACGATCCCAAGACCGATGGGCTGGTCGATGTGGAGGGCCAACACATCAGCGGCCGCGCCGTGCGGCTCGAGAAGAGAGACGGAATCCGTCGCGTTATTTTTGAGAGCCCCTTCAACAAGAAACCCCTCGACGTCCGCACCAGCCGCATCTCCTCCCTTTACTTCAAGACCGAAGGGGAGCCGCCGAAAGGCAGTGCTCCGATCCGCTTCAAGCTGCGTGGCGGCGGAGAACTCCAGCTCTCCAGCCTGGCTCTCGGCGACAAGTCGCTCTCTGCCAAACACCCTCTTCTCAGTGATCTCACCCTCAGCCGCGAAGCCTTGGAACAACTCTTCGTCAACGCATCGGACGAAGAAACTGAACAGAACCAATGAAAAAACTAGTCGTCCTCCTTGCCCTCCTCCCATGCTTGGCACCGGCGCAGGAGAAGGTCGAATCCGAACTTGTGGGCACCCTGAGATTTGCCAACCGGGACCGCCTCAGCGGAAAGCCGGAGGGATTCGATGCAGATGGGAATCTCAAGTGGCAGGCCAGCTTCCTCCATGAGCCGATCCCCATCCGCCCCTCCAAGATCCTCGAGATGCGCTTGCAAGGCGGAGGGAGCCCCAATCTCGATGTCGACCACCAGGCCCTCCTCACCCTCACCAATGGTGATACCTTGCGGGGACAGTTGGACGCTCTGGATGACGAATACGTCACGCTCAAGACCTGGTACGGCAACAAGTTGAAGATCCGGCGCTCGATGGCTACCGACCTCGAGATCATGCGCTCGGAGCGGGCCGTCTACTCCGGCCCCGAAGATTTCGAGTCGTGGACGATCGACGGTGAACACGACGCCTGGCGGCTCCATGCCGGGGCGCTCTCCGCCACCAAGGGTGCCGGCATCGCCCGCGAGATCAACTCCCCCGAGAAGTGCCGCATCGGCTTCGATCTCACTTGGCGCAACTCCCTGCGCTTCCGCGTTCTCCTCTTCTCTGACGACGGGGAGACCACCCAGCCTGACAACTGTTACGATTTGGTCTGCCAACGCCGCTTCGTCTACCTGCGCAAGCGCTGGATGACGCGTGCCTCCGGCGGCTCCCGGATCGTGGGACAGGCCAATATCGCGGAACTCGCTGAAAAGGAGAAAGTCCGCTTCGATTTCTACATCGACCGCAGCAACGGCACCATCGCGCTCTACATCGATGGGAGCAAGGCCCACGTCTGGTCCGACCAGGACCCCAAGATCGGCAGCTTCGGAAAGTGGCTGCACTTCATCTCGGAGGATTTCTATCCCGTTCAGGTGTCCCGCATCCGCGTGAGCCCCTGGAAGGGCGACCTGCCCGAGAACGCCGATGTCGCGGATGAGCAGGAGCAAGGGGTCGAAGACGGCCAGGTCATCCGCCTTCAGAATGGCGACATCGTGTTCGGCGAAGTGGGTAAAATCGAGAACGGTGTGCTCGATATCAAAACAAAGTACTGTGACATGAAGATCCCCGTCGACCGCATGCGGACCGTCGATCTCTCCACCGGGGATTACGAGGAGCCCATCCGCAAGAATGGCGACGTGCGCGCCTGGTTACGCGAGGGCGGCCGGATCACCTTCCGACTCGACTCCTTCACCAAGGACACTCTCAAGGGCTACAGCCAGACCTTCGGCGATGCCGAGTTCAAGCTGAACGCCTTCTCCCGCCTCGAGTTCAACATCTACGATGAAGAGCTTGAATCGATGCGCGGGTCGAGCAACTGGTAATCGCCATTCCCTACGGCATGCCGGTCCTGCGCATCCACGCCCTGCGTCCGGAAGGACTCGACACGTCTGCCCTTCTGCAATCCTGCAGCGAGGCTGCCGCCGCGGCCTTTGACTGTCTCGTGGAGCATTGCTGGTCGCTCTTCGTGGAGCCTCCGCGACGGCAATTGCCTTGAGGGCGGAACGATTGGTTCTGCCAACACGGGCACACACTCGCCCATTGCCGTCCTGAGCGCCTGCCACGGCCAGCGGGGCGGTTCAGGGTCGCCGAAGGCCCTCCGCGGCGTCGCAGGAGCCATCACAGGCTCCTTTGGCTACGATGCCGGCGATGTCTTCGTGGAGGACCGTGAACTGAAGGCCGGACAGGTCTTCACCGGCGGCGAGGTTCGCTAGAACTCTCATCAGCGCCATTGCCCGTTCCAAGCCCAAGGTTGCTCTTTCGCCTCAAGCCAAAACTGTGTCGCGATGACATCGACATCGCTCAGGGGGAAGGACCCCAACGCACCAGGGTTTGCGTCGCCGTGATGCTCCGGGAGATGCAGGCGCACGCCACCCTCGCTCCAGGGCAAAAATACCCAGGCATCGGTGAGGCCTCATTCTCTCGCAGGGATGTTGTCAACCAGTCGGCCACGTGGAAGGCGTTCGTCAGCATCGTCATGATCGAGATCATTTCTTCGAACCGTGGATGCCGGTGCAACTGTAATTCAAAACTCGAACGCGATTTGCTGACTACTGCTCGCTGATCTCAACGTCGAGATTCCACTGCCTTGCGAAATCACTCACGAGGGTAACCACTTGTGTTCCCTCCTCCATCGGAATGGAGTGCCGTGATCACATTCTGCTCATCGACTTGCATCTTGTCAGCGCCACCCTCGCGACAGGAAGACCCCCACGTGACTGCAAAGAGGAGCAGCGCGGTGGCGAAGGTCTTCACCACTTCATGGACAAAAAAAGAGCGCCGGGGATGAACCCGGCGCTCTTCACACCTACGATCCCAATCGCAATGGATTGTGTTTTATGAAACCAATCCTTAACCGACCTAAACCGGTTTAGGAATTGGCTTCTCCTTTTTACGCAACGCTTTTCGCATTTTATCAAGCGCAACGTTCTGAAGTTGCCGAATTCTTTCCCGGGTCACCCCGAATTCTCGTCCGACTTCTTCAAGAGTCATTGGTCTTTTATCATTCAAACCAAACCTGGCGTCGATGATGCGGTGCTCCCGGTCATCCAGAACCCCCAGAAGATCACCGAGTTGGTGATGAAGGTTCTTTTCTGAGAGGGCGTCCAGAGGGTTCACCGCCTTCTCATCGCCTATAATCTCGCTGTAATCCGTCTTTTCGCCCTCGTTTACGGGCGCATCGAGCGAGGTGGGCCGCTGCGAGGCCCTTTTCAGGAGGGCGAGCTTCCTGCGAGGAATACCGATTTCATCGGCCAGTTCATCCTGAGTGGGCTCGCGTCCCATCGCTTCGGTCAAAATCATCGTGATCCGCCGTATTTTGGCGATCTTGTCCACCATGTGGACCGGCAGGCGGATGGTCTTGCTCTGGTTGGCCAAGGCCCGCTTGATGGATTGCTTGATCCACCAAGCCGCATAAGTGCTCAGTTTCCCGCCTTTTTCAGGGTCAAATCGCTCCACGGCCTTCATCAGGCCGATGTTGCCCTCGGAAATCAAGTCGGCCAGGGGCAGGCCGTAGCCCGAGTAATCCTGGGCAATCTTCACAACGAGGCGGAGGTTCGCCTTGATCATGTGTGCACGGGCCTTCTTGTCTCCCTTCTTGATACGGGCGGCGAGGGCCACCTCTTCTTCACGGGTCAGTAGATCCGTCTTCGAGATCTCCCGAAGGTAAACCCGCAGGCTGCTGTCTGAATCTATTCGCGCCATCTCTCTAAACCTTTCTGTGTTAAGGCATCTCCTACTAGTTTAACGCCATTCAGGCCGATTTATTTGCCTCAATTTTGTCATCACATTGTAAAAACATTGTTGTCTAATATCCCACGCAATCCGTGTGCCTAAGTCGAGGGGAAACTTGGAATAGTTCTAATTCCGGATTAGAATTCTGTGACTCGCTTGGCATCAACGTGTTGCAAATCCTCATTTCACTTCTTGATCGATTGTAGACCCCTCTCGTCACTTCAGATTCACCGCAAACGGGTTAGCGTGTTGTGACATGGTGGCGCGCTATGTCTGTTTGACCCGGTCAAGGCGTCTCAAATTCCCGATTTCTTTTCCGTATCACGATTCGTGCCCACCTCGCTGTTCTGTTGAACTCCCCCGCCCTTCTCGCCTTGGAGCCGGAAGCCCGCTTTCTCGAGAACGGGATCATTCTGCTGGGCGTGGACCAGAGATCGGGAGCCCGCGTGTTTTTCTTGGGTGAGACAAAGTCGGGACGCAATTTGCTCAATTATGCCGCCCGGGGACAATTTGTGCAGCAGTCCTTCTACGAAAAACCGGCCGAACCAATGGGCCACCGGGTCTTGGCGCTGGAATCCGGTTCAGGGTGGCAGCACCTGGAAGGGCGAGCCCTGCGGAATTCAAACCGGGGAAGACGAAGCTCCATGCCAAGGCCATTCCACATCACCGGGGTGGCCCTGACCTGATGAAGAGTTGCCGCTTGGAGGAGATTCGAAGAAATGCGCTCTCGCCGGCAAGACGCTGCCGGAGTGTGATTGAGAAAATCGGGTTGGCGCAACCGTAGTCCCCCAGCCCGCCCGGAGGAGTCATTATCCCGCGTGTCCCCAGACTGGGGAGATCGCACTCGGCGGTGCACCCCAA
>JAYGGC010000124.1:0-34073 GCA_046581525.1 Roseibacillus sp.
ATTATCTGTCTTATTATTTTCGTAGCGGTTGTCGTGAACGTATTTAAAAGCTGAAGTTTTGGACTCTGGAACCACCCAATTACTGTTTCGGTTACTGATTACTGTTTTTGGGACCGCCTCGGGACAACCTCCCGGCGGAAGGTGACGCAGACGACTTCAAGCAGTAGTCCTGCGGAGTTCTGACAAGTGCGGTGCGCTGGACCCTGTCCTGTCCACCTTTGAGGTCGCTCGTTTACCTTAAATTGGTATAACAAGGGTATACCATGTTATACCAAGTGGACCCGGCAGTCACAGAAGTCCCTTGTTTTTCCCTGTTTTCGTAGGGTTTGACGGAGGACTACTGAAGAGTCATTCAAGGTTCAAGTCCTTGCGGGGCTGCCAGCAATTCTTCGATGGCGCCGAGCGGATGCGACTGCGCGGCAGCGACCCCGTCAATGGGCTGGGGGTGCGTGTGTTCATGGCAAGTGGGTGTCGTTCTCCTCAGGCATGGAGAACTCTCTGCCTTGCGTTTCAATGAGACTCCCAATCCTTACTGCTGAGATCGCCTCCCTGTTCCGGTGCCGCCAAGTCCGTGGGCGAAACCTTTCCCTCCTGCCGCATCTCTGCAATCTGCTCCAGGGGGGAGGGCCCACGGGACTCATTGTTGACGCGTAGCCAGTAGTTCATCACCTCAAGGTTGCTTCCGAAACAGTCTCAGAACAACACGGGGCGTCCGGCAATCGGAAGATCCTGCACATTAGCCGGCGGACCATCGAAGTGGGTGTCTACGAAATCGTCCCACATGCCCCGCGTCTTCTTGGAGAGCAACTCCTGAATCTCCTCCTCGCATTTTCCACAAAGGCAAAGTGGATAGGGATCGAAGAGCATCTCCATCCCAAGGAGAACGCCGCCGAGGGAGTAGCTCTCCATTTCGTGGCGCGGGGTTTGGCACGCGGCGCATTTCTCGATCCAGGGACCCGGACTGGGACCGAAGGCGAGGAAGATCGAGCGCTCCTTGACCTTGACGCGGTGCTCGAAAAAGTGCGCGAGGTTCTCCCTCGACTCGGGGGAAAACTCCTGTGCCATGTTGCACCGGCAGTCTTCACAGATGGCGTATTCGAAGATGCACTCACCGCGCTGAAAACTCTTTGCAACGAGGTAGGGCAGGTCGGGATCAGCCAAGGTGAGGCCGCAGGAGATGCAGTCTTGAAACGGCTTGCCCGTCTCGGCGGAATTAAACTCGGAGTAGGGGTCCGGCTCGTGTGCCACGGAAGCACTCTCACCATAATCCGCCAGCCCCGCAACTATTTGCTGTCCCGGTCACCGAAGAAGGCCACCGGAAGCTGGTTGAGTGCTCGAATCTCGCCCTCTCCCTCGCGCGTTGTCCAGGCGTAGGACTCGCGGAGTGCGCGGGTGATGAACTCCTTGGCGCACTCGACGGCCGAGGGGAGATCCATCCCGTGTGCCAGGTTTGCAGTAATGGCCGCCGAGAGCGTGCAGCCGCTGCCGTGGGAACTCGAAATCGTCACCCATGGGGATCGATACTCCCGGATGGTTTCAACGTCGCAGAGGACATCGGTCGCGCTCTCGGCATGGACGTTGTGCCCGCCGGTCAGCAAGACGGCGCAGCCAAGTTGCTGTGCGAGAGACTGCGCGGTGGGTTCGGCGGTCCCATCGGAAAACTCATGCGCCTCAGGCAGGTTGGGCGTCACCAAGGTGGCGAGCGGGAGGAGTCGCTCGCGATAGGCGCCAACCGCATCGGGGGGCACGAGGAGGTCACCGCTGGAAGCCACCATCACGGGATCGATGACGAGGGGAATTTCGCGCCCGGCCAGCAGTTCCGCGACCGCCACCACATGGGGAGCGGTCCCCAGCATCCCAGTTTTGATTGCCGCGATGGGATAGGTATCGAGTAAGATGCGGAGCTGTTCCTGGAGCGTTGTCGGATCGACCGGATAGACCCCGTGCACGGTGTGGGGAGTCTCGGCCACCACCGCAGTCACGGCGGTCAGTCCGTGAACTCCCAAGGCCGAGAAGGTCTTCAGGTCGGCCTGGAGGCCGGCCCCACCAGAGCAATCGGATCCCGCGATGGTGAGCGCGACTGGAGGAGCGGCCATGGGAACAATCATATCCGGCAATCCCTGCCCGGCAAGCAAGTCGAGCCTTGGCAAGAGGGTGTGAAGGCCTACCCTTATGCACAGTGGACTTTGAGGAACTTGATGGACTGAGCGTGGTGGTCGACGACGTGATCTACATGCCGAGTCTCGATCACCCTGAGGATCGCCCGCACCCCTTTGTCTATTTCATCAATATCAAGAATAAGTCCAGCGAGCGGGTGCGTATCCGCGGTCGCAAGTGGCTGGTGAGGGAAGACCTGACCGACGAAGTGATCGTGGTGGAGGGTGACGGAGTGGTTGGACAAATGCCGGAACTGGCCCCCGGTGAGGAGTTCTCCTACAACAGCTATCACGTGGCGCGGGGAAATGGTCACGCTGAGGGAACGTTCTTCGGACAAACTGAGAGCGGCCGCAACGTCTACGTCCGCATCCCGCGCTTCAAATTGCAACTTCCCGAGTGGGCCTAGCGCGCGGCCAGCAGTGGCGCCGGTGAGGAACGGTGGAGAATGACTCCATTCATTCCAGTTCGCCACTCTCTGGCGGGCCTACCCATCATTTCAGAGTTGTCGAACTACCAGCAGGAATGGCGCTAGGTTTAGGCGCCCGTAGCGGCACGCCTTCGCGTGCTGATTTCGTGTTTTGATCCAGCTTCAAGGAATTATACAAGCTCGAAGAAACGGAAGGGGAAGCCCTTCCGCTACGATCCCCGGTCTTAACCCGGCGCCATTCCTACTAGCAACTACTAAGGAGCGGGCGGACAGTCGGTCACGCCGTTTTCGGTGGCCAACTGACTCATCAGTTGATCGTGCTTCGCAGCGGGCAGGTTGTCGCGAACCTGGAGGGCAAAACAAACTCCAACCCGTCGCACACCTGGTCGTGCCTCTTCCAGGGCGCGGTCGTAGAAGCCTTTGCCGCGGCCGAGTCGCACCCCATCTGGAGCGAAGGCGAGGCCCGGGCAGAGAACCACATCGATCTCCGGAATCGCTATTTCCGGATGGTCGTCCGGGTCGGGCTCGCGGATCCCGAAGGAGGCGACACGCAGTGAGAGGGGGTCACTTGTTCTGTGAAAGCGGAGCCTCGCACCTACCACTTTTGGGTAGCAGAAAGAGGTCTCCGGGAGTTTCCGATGAAGATCGCCCAGATCGGGCTCCCCGGGCAAATTGGCAAAGACTGCGACCGTCCTGACTCCGGGACCCAGCCAGGAAACGAGGTGATCGACCAGCGCGCGATTGAGCGGGGATATCTCCTCGCGGGACAGTTTCTTCAGGGAGGCGCGCATTTTGCCTCGGATTCTCTCCTTTTCCTGTCGATCGATGGGAATTGCCACTTGCGGATAGTCTGGACTGCCAAGACAATAGAGCCGATCCCAATGGTTAAGCAAGCGACAGCACTGTTGCTTCTGTCCTGCGTCGTTGCATTCGCGCAGGATGAGAAGAATGAAGGAGAACAGAAGTTTGACTACAAGCCGCCGGTAGTGGAGAAAATTCTCTTCGACGACTCCCTCAGCATGTTCGGACAGGAGCGTCACGAGTATGCGACCAATCTCGCGGTCTATGCGGCCAATCAGCTCATTGCCAAGAAGGCCAGCGCTGAGTCACTCGTGAGTGCCCGCCGCATTCTTGCCCTCTCCTTTCATTTGGAGCGACGGAACAAGGTGGCGATGGTGGTGAACTTCCAGCTCAAGGAAGGCGTCATGCCGGAGGTCAGGAAGGGCGACTACAATCCGCGGACGTTTTCCCGGCTTCTTCTCGCGCGCGCGAAGCTGTTCCTTCGGCGCGACAATGAGAGCGAGAAACTTCTCGCCCATTGTTTTGTGGAACTGGCGGCCTTGATCGATCCTCGCAATGAAGACGCAGTCTTTGCTTATGAGAATCAGCGCATCGATGTCGGTGAGATCGACTGGCGAGTGATCACCGATGCGGCCAAGGACAAGCCCAGTCTCGCGCCCGAGAAGTAGGGTCTACTCCGAATCCATGAATTGTTGGAGGGCGTCCCGAAGGGTCGCGCGGGCCCGGAACAACTGGCTCTTCACGGCGGAAACGGACAGGCCCAACACCTTCGCAATCTCCTCGTAGGGCATATGCTCGTGTCGCCGGAGGACCACTGCAAGGCGTTGCTTGTGAGGGAGGTTTGCGATGGCCCGATCCACCGCGCGCTGAATCTCGGATTGCAGGATCTGCGCATCAGGCTGGTGTTCGCGGCCCTCCGGAATCTGCTGGTGCCAGTCATCCTCCTGCTCGTCGAGGGAGTGTTCCCGGCGTCTCTGTTTGCGCCGCGTCTCGTTGAAGACCAGGTTGCGGGTGATGGTAAAGAGGAAGGTCGTGAACTTGGCGGAGGGCTTGTAGCGGGGAGCGCTTTTCCAAAGTCGCAAGAAGACTTGTTGGGCGATGTCCTCGGCCTCGCTGGCGTTGCCCAGCATCTTGGCTACCGTGCCCACCACCGCATGCTGGTGGCGACCCACGAGCTCCTCAAAAGCGTCATGGTCGCCTTGGGACACCTTGCCCATGAGCGACACGTCCACCGCGTCGTCATCGACCCGTTCGGGAGGTGGCGGTTCGGTCATGGGGGCGGCGCGTGGCCAAAGGGGGGATACGAAAGAGGTAACCACAAGACAACGGGGAAGTTGCACCCGGGCGACTTGGAATTCGGAGGGATACCCAGCCCCAATGGGGGGGATAGCTCACTCAGAATGTTTGTTAGGAGCTGTTAGATTGTCTCCGCCACAGGCCGAATTGCCCGTCCTGCACGGCGCCAAGTCCTCGGTCCGTTGGGGCCGGGAATACCACCTCCCGCTGCAGGCCTTTAAGCCCGTGTGAACAAATTTGCGAATTGGAGGATTTTGGCCTCGTTGCGCGCGACCACGTTCAACGGGTCAATCGACTGCGGTGCACTCCAGCGAGGATCTCGTTGAATTGCCCAAATTGGAACGTGCCGATTCTGTTCCCAGCCCGGAAGCATTTCTAACCGTTAGGAGTCGAGGTGTTCCTCACTCATATTCAATCGATTAGGCACGACACGAGGGCAGTTTTGGCAGCGCCTGCAGGCTTGTTCACAAAGATTAAGAAGGGTCAATCTAGCGGATCAAAGGGTTCCCTCGGTCACCAATTCGGGAGGCTTTGAGGGACCGCCCAGCGCCCACCCGGGGGCATGTGAATAAGTTGGGGACAATCTTCGCTCAGAAAGCCCTTCACCAAATCCTCCGCAAGCAGGGCGGTTTGCTTGGTTACCCTTTGATTTCCAACAGCATCTGAGCGTTGTTGGGGAACTTCTTGAGGAAGAAAAGGAGGCGCTCCATGGCCTCCAGGGGTTTGTGCCCGGAGAGGCCCCGCCGGATCAGGTAGATCTTCTGAAGCATGTGCTCCGGGAGGAGGAGTTCCTCGCGCCGGGTCCCGGATTTGAAGATGTCCACCGCAGGGTAAACGAAGTGCTCCGCGATCTTGCGATCGAGCACAAGTTCCATGTTTCCAGTGCCCTTGAACTCCTGAAAGATGGCCTCGTCCGCCTTGGAATTGGTTTGCACCAGCGCGGTCCCGATGATGGTGAGCGAGCCCGCCTCCTTGGTGTTACGCGCGGCAGCGAAGAGTCGGCGAGGCATTTCGAGCGCGCCGGCCACAATTCCTCCGGATTGGTATCCACGTCCCTTGCCGCCTTGACTGCTCATGTTGTAGGCGCGGGCGAGGCGGGTGATGGAATCGAGCACCATAAAGACGTCCCGGCCGCCTTCCACCAGGCGCTTGGCCCGCTCAATGCACAGCTCCGCGAGTCGGCAGTGATTTTTGGCGGGCATGTCACTGGAGCTCGCATAAATCTCAGCTCCAGGGAGTTGGCGTTTGAACTCCGTCACTTCCTCAGGCCGCTCGTCCACGAGGAGAATCATCAAGTGGAGATTCTCACTGTAGCGCTCGCGAACCGCATGGGCGAGGTGGAGGAGGAGGGTGGTCTTGCCGGAACGGGGCGGCGAAACGATCAGGCCGCGCTGGCCCCGGCCAATGGGCGCAATCATGTCGATGATGCGGGTCGTGAAGCGCTCCGGATCCGTCTCGAAGGGGATGCGCTTCATGGGGTTGGTGGCCTTGAGCTCTTCGAAAAACGCAAGGCTGCGCGCCTCCTTGGGCTTCATCCCATTGATGGAGGTCACTTCGGTGAGTTGGGGACCGCGATTTCCCTCGCGGGCAATGCCATGCACCCACATTCCCACCCGGAGGCCTTCCTTGCGCACCAGTTCGGGGGCCAGGAAGACATCTTCGCGGGACTGCTCGAAATCTTTCTCAGGGCGCCGGAGGAATCCGAACCCCTTGGGTGCCACCTCCAGCATGCCATCCACCTCGACCGGCGACCCGGTCAACTCAACCGCTTTGCGCTCTTCGCCTTCGTCAACTTCCCGGTTTTCCCTGTGTTCACGACGCCGATGGTTTCCATCGCCGCCGCGACGCCGGCCTCCTTTGCCGCGCACGCGGCCCCTGACCGGTCCACCGCGTCGACGACGACCTTTGCCGCCACCGCCGCCGTCCCGGTCGCGATCTCTTCGCTCGCCACCACCGGTCTCCGCTCCCTCGTGGTTCGAAGTCCGGGCAGATTGATCCTTCGGGCGGTCCTGGGGCGTTGCGGCTTCGGAGGGAACTCGTTTGGGGCCGGCTTCCTTGGCAGGCTTGTCCTCCACCTTGTTGACGGTCTCGGATTTTGGATCGGAACTCATGGTGAATGGCAGGGAAAAATCAGTCTTCTAGTTGGGCGAGGACCGCATCGGAGACCTCGAAATTGGTGAAGACGTTCATGGTGTCTTCGTAGTCGTCCAGCAGTTCATAGAGTCGCCGCGCCTGCTTGGCCGCTTTGAGGTCATCGATCACGCTGGGATTCTGTGGGACCGAGACCAATTGTTGCGAGGTGGGGTCGATCCCAGTCTCGCGCAGGGCGTTGGCCACCGCGCTGAGATTGGCGGCTTCACAGTAGATCACATGCTCGTCGGGGTCGCTCTGGATATCGTCGGCCCCTGCTTCGAGGGTGGCCTCCATCACATCGTCCTCGGTCCGACCCGCGGCCGCGATGCGAATCTCGCCTTTGCGGTCGAATTGGTAAGTGACGCTGCCGGGTGTGGCGGTGCTGCCGCCGTTCTTGCTGAAGATCTCCCGCACCTTGGAGGCCGAACGATTGGTGTTGTCAGTCGAGACTTCCACGATGAGCGCGATTCCACCCGGACCGTAGCCTTCGTAAGTGACCTCCTGGATGGCGTCGCCACCCAGCTCCCCGGTGCCTTTCTTGATCGCCCGCTCGATGTTCTCCTTGGGCATTGATTGCGATTTGGCCCCATCGATGGCGGTGCGCAAGCGGGGGTTGAGATTCGGATCACCGCCGCCGTCGCGGGCTGCGATGGAAATCTCTTGTGCAAACCGGCCGAAGACTTTGCCCTTCCTGGCGTCAACGCGCGCCTTGATGTGCTTCACCTTCGACCACTTGTTGTGTCCGGCCATGCCTGGGAACTATGAATTGGGTAGAGTAAGAGGAATTCAGGACGCAGCTAGGGCCCCCCATTGTCTGAGGATTTGCACTCGTTGCGAAACACCTCTGCCACGGAGAAAAGCATGGAAGGATCGCAAGCGTGCCGACGGAGAAGTGATCAACCGTCGAGCAATCCAGACCAGCGAATGATGCGGGTCTCTGTTGATTTGGCAACCACAAAGTTCGTCCGGACAGACCAAGGGACGCTTGATTTCCCTTGTTTTTGCAAGCACTGAGCTCCCCGCCATTGACCGGACAACGCCCCACCGCTAAAGGCAACGGCATCGTCATGAAGGATCCGATCACTGTCTCCATCACCGGGGCTGCCGGCCAAATTGGTTATTCGCTTCTCTTCCGCATCGCATCCGGAGCGATCTTTGGTCCGGATCAACCCGTTCATCTCAAGCTGATCGAGATTGAACCGGCGATGGGCGCCCTGGCAGGAACAGTGATGGAATTGGACGACTGCGCCTTTCCACTCCTGGCCGGCGTGACGCCCACGGCCGACCTCGATGAAGGATTCGCGGGCGCCAGCCTGGCCCTCCTGGTCGGCTCCATCCCGCGGAAGGAGGGGATGGAACGCAATGACTTGCTGGGCCTCAACGGGAAGATCTTCACCGGGCAGGGGGAGGCCATCGCACGCAACGCGGCCGGAGATATTCGCGTCGTGGTCATCGGCAATCCGTGCAACACGAATTGCCTCATCGCCATGAACAATGCCTCCGGCGTGGACCGTGATCGGTTTTTCGCGATGACCCGCCTCGATGAGAACCGCGCCAAGAGTCAACTCGCTGCCAAGGCCGGAGTGCATGCCAATGCGGTCTCCAACTTGTGCATCTGGGGAAATCACTCCGCCACGCAGTACCCTGATTTTGTGAATGCCCGGATTGCGGGAACTCCAGTGACCGAAGTGATTGAGAATCGCGCGTGGCTGGAGGGCGACTTCATTGCAACTGTGCAACAGCGTGGCTCCGCAATCATCAAGGCACGCGGTGCATCTTCGGCGGCATCCGCAGCAAATGCCGCCATCGACACGGTGCGCAGCTTGCTCACGCCCACGGCAGAGGGCGACTGGTTCAGTGTCGCAGTTTGTTCCGCAGGACAATACGGCATCGATAGCGGACTGATTGCATCCATGCCGATCCGCACTGACGATAACGGCAACTGGTCCGTGGTGGAAGGCATCGAGATCGATGACTTCTCCCGCGGAAAGATCGACGCCTCGGTCCAGGAGTTGCGCGAAGAACGCGAGGCAGTGAGCGACCTCATCCCGGCCTGACGTTGAGTGACAACCTCATAGTGTTCCGCTCTCGAAGTGCCCGGCCAATTGGGGCGAAGGGGGGGGGCCAATTGCCGAGTGAGCGGATCGAGATCCGTGACCGAAGCGTCGTTCAGAAACTGGGAACGAGACCCGCGCATCATTTGGACCATCTGCAGAGGGGCCCTCATCAACACACACAAAGCTCTTTCATGTCGTGAAGCAACTCGATGACAGGACCCTTGAGATTGCGGGCCGTCCGTTTTCATCCCGACTTTTTCTCGGCACGGGCAAGTTTGGTTCGCTCGAGTTGATGCGTGATTCCCTGGAGGCTTCGGGCACTGAAATTGTCACCGTCGCCCTGCGCCGGGCGAACGTGAGTGGGGAAGGCGATCCCTTCGCGAACATCCTAGAGTTTGTTGATTCCGAGAAATACCTCCTCCTGTCCAACACGAGTGGTGCGATGAATGCCGAGGAGGCGGTCCGCCTTGCCCGCCTCGCAGCCGCCGCGGGCCTCCCCAAGTGGATCAAGCTCGAGATCCACCCCGACCCCAACCATCTCCTGCCTGATCCCATCGAAACCCTCGCGGCGGCCGAGCAATTGGTCGGGGAGGGCTTCACCGTCCTGCCCTACATCAATGCGGATCCGGTGCTCGCCAAGCGTCTGGAGGATGTGGGCACCGCTACCGTGATGCCCCTCGGCGCCCCCATCGGTTCAAACCGGGGACTCGCCACTCGGGATCAGCTGCAGATCATCATCGAGCAGGCCAATGTTCCGGTGGTGATCGACGCTGGGATCGGAGCGCCCAGCCATGCGGCGGAAGCCATGGAACTGGGTGCCGACGCGGTGCTGGTCAACACCGCCATCGCGGTGGCAGGCGATCCACCGCGCATGGCGAGGAGTTTTCGGCAGGCGGTCGAGGCGGGCCGTCTCGCCTATCAAGCCGGGATTCCTCTCCAGAGCGACCGCGCCGAGGCGACCAGCCCGCTTACGGGATTTCTGGGAGAATAGCGGGTATCGTCCCCCTTCTCAAGGCGTTGCGGTTTTCGCTGTCCAGTTTCTCCATCTCGGGTCACGATGGCGCCTTGATTTTTGGACGACGAAAGCGTGAGGGCTTTTTGGAGGCCCGTGAGCGCATGGTTCGCGACCAACTGGTGGCTCGTTGCATCCGGGATGAGCGCGTCCTCGCCGCGATGGCTCACATTCCCCGGCATGAGTTTGTCCCTGAAGGCCTCCGAACTCGTGCCTATGAGGACAATCCACTTCCGATTGGGCGGAACCAGACCATCTCCCAGCCCTTCATCGTGGCGCGCATGAGCGAACTGCTCCAACTGGGAGGCGCCGAACGGGTTCTCGAAATCGGGGCGGGCTGCGGTTACCAGAGCGCAGTGCTGGGCCATCTCGCCGGGGAGGTGTGCGCCCTGGAACTCGAGAGCGAGCTGGCCGCCATCGCCCGGAAAACCCTTCAGCGCGTTGGAGTTGCAAATGTCCACCTCGTGCAAGGCGATGGGTTCGAGCCGTGGCCGGAGGGAGGTCATTTCGACGGCATTCTCTGTGCCTGCGCTCCTCTCGAGCCTCCCGCGGTGCTCTGCGCGCAGCTTGCCCCGGGTGGGCGCCTCGTTTTGCCAATCGGTCCTGCGGGCGGGAGCCAGGAGCTGGTATGTTGGGAGCGGAATTCTGAAGGCAGCCTGGTCTCCCGAAGCGAAGGCGCGGTGCGATTTGTTCCCATGCGCCATCCTCACTTCTTGTCTTGAGCGGATCTCAACGTATTCTTCGGCCGTGATCTGAGATGACTCCGCTCTTCCGAAAATTTCTCGGAATGAACTGGGTGCTGATTCTCACCATGTATGGCCTCTTGGTCTTCGGGGTGTTCAGCATCGAGAGCGCGGCGCGACACATCCGAATCGGCGAGCTTGAGCCCGAGCTGTGGGGGCCGTGGTTCGCGGATCGCCAGAAGCTCTGGATCATCCTGGGAAGCATTGCCTACTTTGGGGCCGCCCTCACCGACTACCGGTGGCTGAAGTGGCTCGGCATTCCGATGTATCTCGCCGGGATTGTAATGCTGGTGGTGCTCCTTGCCCAGGGCACCGAGGAGCACCAGCTCTCCATCGCGGGCATCAATTTCCAGCCTACCCAGCTGGTCATCGCAGCTGGGATCATCATGATCGGCTTCAGTTTCGAAGCCCTGCCGCGCCTTCACAGGGCCTTCGGCCACCCGGTTGTCAAACTCTGCATCATCGCACTGCTTTGTGGCGTTCCCTTTCTCCTGGTCATCAAGAACGGCGACATGGGTTCTGCCATCGTGTGGCTGCCAGTGGCCTTTGTGGCCATGTTGGTGGGGGGCATTCCCTTTCGCTACCTGATCCTGATGGCGCAGATCGGGGCTGGAATCGTTCCCATCATTTACTTTCTCATCCTGCCCACGGTTTCCCCGCGGGGCGCTGCCCGGATCAACAACTATCTCGAAAATATGAAGCACGGTTACATTGTCGACACGGCGGAAAACTACGCCGAGTACCGCGTGACCATGGCGGTGGGCAAGGCCGGTTGGGACGGGGTGGGATACGGGAGCACTTCGAACCAGTCGCTCCACCATCGCAAGGACATCCCATGGAAGACCGCGCACAACGATTACATCTTTGCCGTCATTGCCGAGGAACAGGGGTTCAAGGGATCATTGTTGCTCATCAGCGGCTTTGCCTTGCTCTTGATTCAGTGCCTCTTCATCGCGTTTTACAGTCGCGACTTTTCAGGGCAGCTCATTGCATCCGGAGTGGTGGCGCTCCTCTTTGCGCACATTTTTGAGAATATCGGAATGTGCGTCTCCCTCATGCCCATCACGGGCATTCCCTTGCCGCTGATCAGCTACTCGGGGACCTTTGTGCTCATCTGCATGTTCCTCCTCGGGATGGTGCAGAGCATCTGGGTGCATCGCTATTCGGGCGGGCAGGAGCCTCTCGAGCGACCGGCTTGAGATCAGCCCTGCAGATTGCCAAAGTCGAAATCGTCGTCCTCCTCTTCCTCCGCCCCCGCCAACCTGCGCAGGCACTCATTGGACTCCGCCTGGATCTGGAGCAAGTGCTCCACTCTTTGGTTCAACTCCCAGGTGTAATGCGCCGTCCTGCTCGTCCACTCGATGAGATGAGAAAGGCGAGCACCAGGAGACCTGAAAGGCCGACCGAGGCGCCGCTCGCCAAGGCTACCCCCAGTGAATCGCTGGAATCAAGGGTCACTGCGAACATCCCCACCGCAACGATCAGGAGCAGGCAACCGAGAAGGTAGAGGAGGTTTTCTCGGTGAGCGGAACCTTGTAATCCCTGGTCTTCATTCCCTGACCACCTCGCCAATCTCTTCCAGCCAGGCCATGATCCCGCCCTGCACATTGGTGACGTCGGAGAATCCGGCTTGCTGCATCAAGGAGGCGGCGTGCGCGCTGCGTTGTCCCATCTTACAATAGACCAGGTAGGGTTGGTCGCGGGGAAGGTCGGCGAGGTGGGCCATGAGCTCGCTGAGGGGAGCAAGGCGGCAACCACTGATGTGCGCCCAGGCGTGCTCGTCGCGCTCGCGAACATCGAGAAGGATGCCGGCGAAGTCATTGTCGAGGAGACGCTTGGTTTCGCGCACATCGATCTCCTTCACTCCGCCACTCGACTCACTTGGGCTCGCGTAATTGACGGGCTCTTCGATGCTGGGATGTTCACCGCAAAGCGCACACGAAGGATCGGCCTTCAGGGAGATTTCCCGCATGCGCGCCTCGGTCGCATCGTAGTGCAGCATGCGGCCGGCCAGGGTTTTGCCGTAGCCGGTGATCAGCTTGATCGTCTCCATGGCCTGCAATGTCCCGATCACGCCGGGAAGCGCGCCTAGCACGCCGGCCTCTTCTCAAGTGGGAACCGTTCCCGGCGGCGGCGGTTCGGGGAGGAGGCAACGGTAGCAGGGGGAGGGGACGCGCGGGTCGTAGACGCTGATTTGGCCCTCGAACTGGTGAATCGCGCCCGCCACCAGCGGCTTGCCCAGGAGCCAGGAGGCATCCGCAACCAGGAAACGGGTGGGGAAGTTGTCGGATCCGTCGACGATCACGTCGTAGCGCCCAATGAGATCCATGACGTTCTCGTGATTGAGGCGCGTGGCGTGGACTTCCACCGCAATGTCCGAGTTGAGTCCCCGCAGCCGTTCCCGGGCACTCTCCGCCTTGGAGGCTCCGACCCATCCCTCGTCGTGCAGGATCTGGCGCTGCAGGTTGGAAAGATCGACCTCATCATCATCCACGATGCCCAACCGACCCACCCCCGCCGCTCCGAGGTAGAGCGCCGCCGGGGAGCCCAGGCCGCCCGCGCCGATGCAGAGAGCGGAGGCGTTCTTGAGGGCGCTCTGGCCCTCCACGCCGAAACCGGGCAGGGCAAAGTGGCGTTCATAGCGGGCTTGTTCGCGTTCGGAGAACATCGTCTTGGTGATGCGTTGTCATCGTTGACCTGTTTTCTCTTCTCCGCAAGCGCTCCGTATCCTATCCCGGCCTCGACATGTCCGAAGTCCAATCCACCTTCAGCCTCAAACCGGGCGATCCGGCCCCCGCCTTCGTGCTGCCTGATTCCAGTGGGCAGATGCACACCCTCGACAGCCTGCGGGGCGAAAAGGGCACGCTTATCATTTTCGCCTGCAATCACTGCCCTTATGTCATTCACCTCGCGAAACCGGTTGGACGCCTCGCGAATGAGTTCGCAACCCTCGGGATCAAGACGGCCGCGATCATGTCCAACGACGTGGAGAATTATCCCGCGGACCACCCGGATAAGATGGGGCCATTCGCGGCGGAGTCCGGCTGGGAATTCCCCTATCTTTATGATGAGTCCCAGGGTGTCGCGAAAGCCTGGGCTGCGGCCTGTACTCCGGACTTTTATCTCCTCGATGCCGAGGGAGGTCTCTTCTACGCCGGGCAGTATGATTCGTCCCGCCCCAAGACGGAGGCCCCGGTCACTGGCGAGGATCTCCGGGCGGCCGCGGAAGCCCTTCTCGCGGGCGGAGAGCCTCCCGCAGATCCCTTTCCGAGCAGCGGTTGTAACATCAAGTGGAAAGACGGAAATGAGCCGCCTTATTTTGGCTGACGATGCAAGTCCGGGCTTGCCGCGGAGACCAGGCAGCGACAGGGTGTGAAGAGAGAGGAGATTGATGGACGCCCTGATTAAAGAAGTCGACGCCGGAAACGAACTCGATGATCGACACATCGACGCCGCGGTCGATTTCCTCCTCGACGAACACGCGGACTCCCAAAAGAAGGCTCACTTTCTTGAGGCCTTGGCCGCCAAGGGGGAGACGGCCTCGGAAATCGCGGAGTTTGTCACCGCGCTCCTCGACCGCGCGGTCGATCCCGAAGTCGATCGTCTCGAACTGGATGGCCCGACCATCGATGTGTGCGGGACAGGAGGCGACAAGCTTCATCTCTTCAACGTCTCGACGACCTCCATGTTCGTGATCGCGGCCGGCGGAGGCATCGTCCTCAAGCACGGCAATCGCGGGATCACCTCCAAGAGTGGAGGTGCAGACGTCCTGGAGGCCCTCGGGATCCGCATCGACCTGCCTCCGGAGGGATTTCGCAACTGCATCCAGCGCGCGAGGGTCGGCTTTCTCTTCGCTCCACTTTATCACCCCGCCTTCAAGGCGGTCATGCCGGTTCGCAAGAAGCTGGCGGAGAAGGGGATCCGCACGATCTTCAACCTCATCGGCCCCTTGTTAAATCCCGCTCGTCCCAAGTGCCAGTTGGTGGGCGTGATGGATCCCGACCTTCCTCCCGTCTACTCCGAGATTCTCCAACGTCTCGGCCGTGAATCCTCCTGGGCGGTCCATGGAACGACTGGTGATGGACGCCCTGTGGACGAGCTCAGCACCATGGGCCCGACTCGAATTTGTAAGTCGGGCACGATGGAGGATCACGTCGATGAAGAAGTTCAGCCCCGCGATTTCTCGCTTGGCGTGGCCGAAGTCGAAGACCTTCAGGGTGGCGATGCCACGGAGAATGCCGCGATCCTCACCTCCATCCTCGACGGTAGTGAGACGGGACCGAAGCTCGACATGGTACTCCTGAACGCGGGGGCCGGACTTGCCTGCGCGGGCCTTGCCGACGATCTAGGGTCCGGGATTGCGCAGGCCCGAGAACTGATCGAATCCGGTGCGGCGATGGTGCGACTCAGGCTTTTGCAGGAAGCAGCGAAGTAGGGATTCCAAGACTCCCCAGGTGCGTCGTCCAGCGTGAGGGAGCGCCGGGAAGGGTGCCCCCGATTTGCCTAACCCTGGGCGAGTGATTTCTCGGTCTGCGCATCGATGATCGCGTAGCGCTCGCGATGGAGACTGGGATCGCTGCGGAAAATAAGGCGGCCGGTGTGGCTGCGCTCGAGTTCCATGAGAATGTTGGCGTCCTCACTCTTGAAGCGATTCAGCACATCCGGATTCACCACCACGACCACGTCGCCCACTTCGTCGCGATGCTTCAAAATGATGCTATTGAGCGTGCGCTGGATTTCCACGCTCATCGTCATGGTGGTCTTCACCTTGCCACGCCCGGCACAATACGGACAGGGCTCGAGCAGGGTTTCACGCAGGCTCTCGTTGAGGCGCTGGCGGGTCATCTCCATCAGGCCCACTGCCGAGATTTGCAGCACCTGGGTCTTGGCGCGGTCCCGGCGCAACCGTTCCTTCATCGTGCGATAGACCGCCTGCTGGTCGCGGCGGTGGCGCATATCGATAAAGTCCACGACCACCAGGCCTCCGATGTTGCGCAAGCGCAGTTGCCGGGCGGTCTCTTCAGCGGCCTCGATGTTGGTTTCCAGGATCATCTTGTCGACATCCCTGGATCCGCGGTTCCGGCCGGTGTTCACATCGATCGAGATGAGGGCCTCGGTTTCGTCAATCACGATGTAGCCGCCGCAGGGCAACCAGACCTGCCGAAGGAATGCATCGTCGATCTGTTTTTGAATCCCGAGATGCTCGAAAATGGGTTGCTGCGTCTGGATGTGATGAATGCGGCGCTTGGCCCGGCGGGAAATCTTCTCGGCGATTTCCTTGATCTTCTCGGTGGTTTCCACGTCGTCGCATACGACCTGGTCGATCTCCTCGGTGAGGAAGTCACGGGACGTGCGCTCGATGAGATCCGGCTCCTTGAAGATGCACAGCGGCGCGGGATTGTTGTCGCGCACCTCTTCGACTTCGTCCCACTGTTCGAGAAGCATGGCGAGGTCCCGCACAAAGTGCCGAGCTCGTTGGCCGGTGGCAACCGTGCGCATGATGATCCCCATGCCTTCCGGAACTGCCATCCGCTGCATGATGCGGCGGAGGCGGGTGCGCTCCTCGGGATCTTCGATCTTCCGTGAGATTCCGAATTGGTCGGAAAAGGGAGTGAGAACCAGGTAGCGCCCCGGGAGCGAGACGTTGGTGGTAACGCGGGGACCCTTGTTCCCTATCGGTCCCTTGGAAACCTGGATCACGATCTCAGATCCGACCGGGTAGAGACTGGGAATATCCTTGGAGGTGATCTTCTTGGGACGCGCCTTCTTCCTTTTGGGGCGCCCTTGCCGGTGAATCTCTTCCAGACTGTTGTCAAGGGCGGCCGGGATCGCATCCCAGAAGTGGAGAAAGGCATTCTTCTCCATGCCGATGTCCACGAACATGGCCTTGAGGCCGGGCTCGATGTTCTTGATCCGTCCCTTGAAAACGCTTCCGACGATGTTGATTTCGCCTTCGCGTTCGACCTCGTATTCTTCGAGGATTCCATCCTCGAGGAGCGCTACGCGCCGTTCGAGTTTCTCAGCATTAATGACAATAGTGTTGCCCTGGCGTGCATCGATCTTGCCGATGCGGAGAGCCCGTTTGATCTTGTTCAGCATGGTTGAAAAGCATTGCGATGTTTAAGAGGGGAGGGGTGCCCTTGGTCCGGTTTGTTACCGGATCGGCGACCGGCCTCCCGAGTTGGTAGAAGTTCCCGAATCTGCGTCGGGCGTAATGGAGGGCAGGGGGATTGCGCGCGGCTTGACTTTCACCGGCGCATCCGGGGACTGCGCTTCGGAGGCTTCCTCGCCTGTTTCGCCCTCTTCGTCAATAGCGAGAGCAAGAAGATCTCCGTCCGGCAGCGGGATTTCCTCGATGGGATCGAAGTTTCCCCGCACTTCGCCCATCCGGTTGAGCGGGAGCCTCAGCCCATTCTCGGCTGCAAAGAGGCCGCGGAGGATCATATGCACCAGGGGCCCAGCCACCTTTCCGCCGGATTTGCCGTTTTGCACCACCACCGCAATGGCGAATTTCGGCTGCTCATAGGGAGCAAACGCCACCGTCCAGGCATTGTGGGATTTGCGGCCGAAGTCGGTGGTCTGCGCCGTGCCGGTCTTGGCGCCGATCTCCATGTCCTTGGGCGCCGCCCGCCGCGCGGTGCCCCCTGGCAGGTTGGCGGCCCTCCACATCCCATTGCGGATCTCCTCCAGTTGCGCGCGAGTCATCCCCTTGCTGAGCAGGTCCACTTTCAACTCCGGGATGTCGCTCACCACCACGCCCTTTTTGGGATCCACCACCCGTTTGATGATGCGGGGCCGATAGTATTTTCCGCCATTCGCGATGGAAGCCACCATCGCCGCCATCTGGAGTGGGGTCGCCTCCGAGTCATCCTGCCCGATCGCCAGCATGGCCAGGCGGGCAGGCGTCATCGGCTCGCCCGGGCGATATTCGCGGCGCCACCACGCGCTTCCCGGGACGATTCCCTGGTCCTCGCCGGGCAACTTGATCCCAGTCGGCCGACCCAGGTTCAGGATCCGAAAGGTCTCCGCCATCTTGGCGGCGCCGAGTTCGTTGGCGAGCTGCATGAAGTAGGGATTGCAGGACCGTTGAATGGCGTTGGGGAGGATCAGCCGCCCATGACCAGCTGTCTTCCAGCACGCGATCTTCAATCTCCCCCTACGACCGAAAGCAAGGTGGCCGATGCAACGATGACTGAAATTCGTCTTCCCATTCATGCAGGCCGTCACGGCGGTGGGCAACTTGAAGGTAGAACCCGGGGTGAAACTCGTGATCGCGCGATTGATCAGCGGATAGGCCTTGTTCGTTTTATAGGAGTTCCACTTTGCGGAATCGATGCTCGGGATAAAGCTGTTCGGGTTGTAGTTCGGGATCGACGCCATCGCGATCACCTCGCCGGTGTTCACCTCGATCACCACCGCAGCCGCGCGACTGGCTCTGCGCAGGATGTTTTCGACGAGATACTGGGCTCGTGCATCGATGGTGAGGACGACCTGCTTCCCCTGGTCCGGATCGATGCGGTCGTCCACCACCTCTCCAAGGATGCGACCCTTCTCATCCTTGCGCAGGACGCGATGGCCGGGAGAGCCCTGGAGATACTCATCCATGGTCGCCTCGATTCCGGTCGACCCGGTCCCGTCACCGAGATAGTGATCGTACTTCTCCTTGGCCTCCTCGGAAATGTCTCCCTTCTCCCACTGCTTGATATAGCCCAGGATATGACAGGCGAGAGTTCCGAAGGGATACTGCCGTCGCGGTCGCACGGTGACATAGACTCCCGCCATTTCGAGATTGTGTTCCGCGAGACGGGCAAACTGCTCGTAGGTCAGGTCCACGGGAAAGGTAAAGGGAACCAGCCCGCCGTGAGTCACATAGTGGGTCTGCAGCGCCTTGGAACTGTAGCGAGGTTCGATGCCGTGCTCCTTCAGGCGCGGCACGATGGCCTCCTTCACAATCCTGACGATCTCGCGGCTCCGTTCCGCGGTGGGCACGGTCATCCCGATCTTGCGCCGTCCGGGTCGCTGCTCCGAGTGCTGCCGTTCCCACTCGCTGTGAATCTCCTCCAGGTTGAGGACCAATTCATAATTGCGGACATTCTTGGCGAGGAACTCGCCGTTGCGATCGACAATCGTGCCGCGCACTCCGGGGTCGCGGATTGTGATCGTAGACTCGCCTGGGATGAGTTTGCGGTAGTACTCCTTGTCGTCGATCTGGAAGCGATAGAGCCTGGTCAGGAGGGTGCCTGCGCCGATCAGGACGATGGCGGTGAGCAGATAGAGTCGGAAGCGAAAGCGGGGTTCCATGACGAGAAGCCGGTTCTTAGTCTACGAAGGCCCTCCGGTCCGTTTTCAGTCCCTCGTAGCGAATGGTATGATGGAAGAGCGCTGCCAGGCGAAAGAGAGACCAGAAGACAAGGGGGCAGAGGAACATGGTCATCAGGGCGGTGAGGGTGATTTTCAGGAAGAGGGAGCGGGTCAGGATGAGATCTCCCCGGATGAAGGTGATGAACATGTACTCCACGAAGAGATAGAGAAAGATCGCCACGCCCGAGAGCAGGGCCGAGACATGCCACTTCCCTTCCCGAAAGAGCGGCTGGATGCCCTGCATGATGAATCCCATCATGGCATAGAGCACGATCGAGTAGCCGAAGCGCACGTCCGCCTGCGAATCGACATAGACCTGGGTGTCCACTTCGTGCTGGCCGAGGATGTGCTGCGCGTCCCACAGGAATCCGCACACGAACGCGAGCAGCAACATGGGCCCGACATTCACCGTCACCGCCGCACACAGGAAGACGAGCGGCACCACCAGGACGCGTGCCTCGTAGAGGCCTTCAAAAGCGGGGGAGAACTGCTGCAGGATGCAGGCCGTGATCACCATCAGGATGAGGCTGACATGGTACCAAATCACGCCCCTACTCCTGCTCCTTCTTCTTCGCGATCACAAAGACCACTTCGAGCTTCGCAAAGTTGACCGAAGGCTCGACGTCTGCTTCACCCTCCACCGCTCCGTTTCGGTATTCGGTCACCGTGCCGACCAGGATGTTTTCGGGGAAGAGCCCCCCCTTGCCGGTTGTCACCACCTTCATCCCGGGGCGTATCGCGGCTTCGCGCGAAAGGTGTCGTAGAAGCAACTTGGGCTCCTCGCCATAATGTCCACGCAATCCGTGCAGGATGCCCACTTCCGGCGTGCCGGCCACCACCACCGCAACCTGGCAACGCTCATCGGTGAGAAGAATCATGCTGGAGGTGCTTTTCGCCACGGTGTCGATCTTCCCGGCCAATCCGCCCGGCGCAATGACCGGGATCTGCGGGCCGATCCCGGAATTCTCTCCTCGATCGAGGATCGCAGTCTCCCACCAGGTCGAGGGCTGCCGCTTGATCACCTTGGCCGCGATGACATCGATGCTGGTGCGCTTCTTGAACTCCAGGGCCTGGCGCAACTCGTTGTTTTCGCGCTCCAATTCCCTCAATCGGCCCTCAATGGAGCGCAGCTTGACGAACTCCACCTCGACTTTCTCGAGGCGGTTCGCGATGTCCTGGGAATTCTCCACCTCCTCAAGAAACGCACGCGCCTTTAGTTCCAACTCAGAGCCTCCCTTCAGAAAGGGCGAGATGGTGGCGTAGTAGGCCTGCTGGATTTTCCGCACGCTCGGCTCACTGAGGGTGAGGACCCAGGTCATCCCCCAGAGGAAGAGAAGAAGAGCTAGAAGGTTCAGCGGTTTCATTGCTACGCCGCGCCCGGCTTGCGGGCCGCGCTCAGCGGGTTCGATTAGAGCTCCGAACTTGTCACCTTACGCAGGAAGGAAAGCTCGTTGAGCACCTTTCCGGTTCCTTCGGCCACTGCGCTGAGGGGATCTTCCGCGATGTGCACCGGCAGTCCGGTCTCTTCCCGCAGCAGCTTGTCGAGGCCTCGAAGAAGTGCTCCGCCCCCGGCCAGGACCAACCCGCGATCGACCAGGTCGGCGGCCAATTCCGGCGGACACCGCTCCAAGGTGGTGCGCACCGCATCCACGATGGTGGAGAGCGGCTCAGCCATGGCTTCCCGAATTTCCGGCGAAGTGACCGTGATCGTCTTCGGCAATCCGGAGACCAGGTCGCGCCCCTTTACTTCCATACTGCTTTCCTTCGGCAGGGCCGCCGCCGAACCGATTCGAATCTTGATGTCTTCGGCGGTGCGCTCACCGATCAACAGGCTGTAGGCCCGCTTCATGTAGTGGATGCAGGCCTCATCCAGTTCATCGCCGGCGGTCCGCACGCTCCGCGAGTAGACGATGCCCGAGAGAGAGATCAAGGCCACCTCGGTGGTGCCGCCACCAATGTCGACGATCATGTTGCCGGAGGCATCCTGCACCGGCAACCCCACCCCAATCGCCGCGGCCATGGGCTCGTCGATGAGAAAGACTTCGCGGGCGCCGGCTTGCTCGACGGACTCCTTGACCGCCCGCCGCTCCACTTCGGTGATTCCGGATGGAATGGCCACCACCACCCGGGGATGGGAGTGTTTCTTATTGCTCACCTTGCGGATGAAGTGCCGCAACATGGCCTCGGTGACTTCGAAGTCCGCAATCACCCCGTCTTTGAGGGGGCGAATCGCTATAATGTTGCCCGGGGTCCTACCCAACATGCGTTTGGCATCGTCGCCGACCGCGAGTACCTCGTTGGTGCCTGCCTTGACGGCGACCACCGAGGGTTCGCGCAGGACAATTCCGTGATCCTTGATGTTGACCAGGGTGTTAGCGGTCCCGAGGTCGATACCGAGGTCTTGGGAGCGGCTGCCGAAGAGTTTAGCGAACATTCGTGCGGTAAGATAATTTGGATAGCTAAAGCGTTTTTAGCCACGGGAGCCGCCTGTGCAAGTTTTCCCTCCACGCATTATCCTCATACGGAAAGAGACGCCGCCCGCCAGCCGGGTCCGAAATCGCTAAATGGCAATATCCGAGAGGAGGGGAGGGATCGCAAGGGGAAAGCCCGGCCCTCGCCAAGTTGACACGCTAATCGATTAAGAAACACTGCAACTCGCACATAACGAGGAGTTTGCGGCTATAGTCCAAGGCCCGAACCTCAAGCCGCTACAGGCGCAGGCCTGACTTTATGGCGGCGTAAAAATTCCTTGGCGGCCGCATCATAAGACTCGCTGCCGGTGCCGTGGGGATCCCACTCAAAAATTGTCATTCCATGGCTGGGCGCTTCACCCAACCGGATGGTGCGTGGAATCACGCTGCGATAGAGCAACTCGGGAAAGAAGGCCTTCACTTCCTGCACCACATTGCGCGAGAGATTGGTCCGCCCGTCGTACATCGTCATCAGGATGCCCTCCAGCTTGACCTTGGGATTCACGCCGGATTCGCGGATCTGATCAACGATGTGGACGATCTTGGCGAGGCCTTCCAGGCCAAACCATTCGCACTGCAGCGGGATAAGAACCTCATCCGCGGCCGCCAGCGCCGAGGTCATCAGGACCCCGAGCGACGGAGGGGTATCGAGGATGCAATAGTCATAACTCCGGCGCTTTTTGAAGTTCCTGAGGATTCCCTGGAGCTTCAGAAGGTGATTGTCCATGCGCGCGAGCTCAATTTCCACGCCTGCCAGATCCATCTCAGAGGGAAGCAACGCGAGGTTTTCCAGGCGGGAGGGCACAATCTTGGATTCCAAGGTGTCCTGATCGAGGAGCACGCTGTAGATGCTGCAACCGACCTCAGATTCGTGCCCAATCCCGCTTGTCGCATTGGCCTGGGGGTCGAGATCGATCATGAGAATCCGCTGCCTTCGACGCGCCAAGGCCGACGATAGATTGATCGCGGTCGTGGTCTTTCCAACGCCGCCTTTCTGATTCGCAATCGCAACTACCTTCATCGACTGGGTTGGGCCGGGTGTCCATGAGCGGACCTTTGGAGGATTCCCCAAGCTTGAGAAAATAGCGAACCGGAAAAGGAAAAAGCCCCATCCTTTCTATTCTCGTCAGCGGGGTCTGGAGTTGCAAAACCAGCCATCCTCCCAGGGTTCGAGCACGGCCCGGGGTCACTACCATGGATCGAGGGGCCGTGGAGCCCATTAATTCGCGGGTAGGCCCCGTGGGGCGCCCCGACCAGAG
The DNA here is from genome assembly GCA_046581525.1 of Roseibacillus sp. GTDB lineage: Bacteria > Verrucomicrobiota > Verrucomicrobiia > Verrucomicrobiales > Akkermansiaceae > Roseibacillus_B. The sequence goes on from JAYGGC010000124.1 coordinate 22,718, forward strand.
CGGGGTCAAAATGCATGAAAATACTATAAAACAGGCAGTCTCAGCGAGACAGCCCTCCATTCCAGGACCGTTTTATAACTTCGCACAATATATGTAATGCGGAATCCCCAATCGTGGGTATGCAAGAGTGCTGCTGAGAAGTACTGCCCTTTCGGCTACTTATCGTCCTTCTCTTTATCCTTCTTCTCGTCCGGCTTTGGGTTCTCCGGTTTCGCTTTCGGAGCCTCAATCACTACGCGCACCCGCGGTCTCCAGATCACCTCGCCAGCCATGTTGATCACGGCGCGATCGTGCAGGCTCTTCACTCCAACTTCGGCGAAGCCGTTGTGAAAGCGTGCCCCGGTAGCGAACTCATCGGCGATGAGCATGACACCGGTTCTCGTGAGGTAGCCGTGCTTGTGGGTCTTGTCGTTTCGCACCACCGCGAGCCCGTTGAAGAATCCATCGCCCACGTAGAAGTGATCCGGAATGTCAGCCAGGAGCTCTGCGGTTGATCGGCGCAGAATGGCGTATCTTGTCTTGTTGGAATTCCGGGCCGTCCTTCGCGCAATTACGGCGTCACTTTCGGAATTCTCGTGGCGTCTCTCGATGACCCACTCGCCCCGGTCTTCCATGAGCCACTTGCCATCGACGGTCATCAAGCGTCCATCGACCACCGCGGCGCCATCGATGAAGCGCCCCACCCGGCGAAACGGTCCCTCCGCGATGACTTCGGCATCGGTGTTGATGATGGCCCATTCATTCGCCTTGGTGTCCAGCGCCACACCCGCCCGTCCCTCCGAGAAGTCCTGTACCTCCAGGTCCTCGAAAGCGTGCAGGAGGTTGCCCTTGTAATCGATGAGGGTCCACAGCCCATTCTTGTTTCCACTGGGTTTGTCCGGCGCTTCGATGTTCACCCAGGCGCGCTCACTGCGAAACGGACGTCCATCCGCGAAGCGCTGCTTGATGAACGGATTGCCGTCCCTGCGAAGATACATCACGTAGCTCTCGGCGCCCTTGCCATAGCGTCCGAGGAAGATGGGCGCGTCGGATCCGGCTTCCAATCCAGGAGGCCCCACCGCGGAGATTCCGAATTGCGCACGGCCTGCGGTGTCGATCACGCCGAGGTTCGGAGCCTCGATCACGGCATACTCACCGTGCCCGCTCGCAAAACCATCGAAGTGAATCTTCCTGATGTATCTGGCGATCCCGCGCTTGCCGGACTGGTCGATGAAGTAGCTCTCCTCGCTTTTCAGGCGCTCGCTCCAATCGCGCACGGCGTAGAGCGGCTTGGCGGGCAACTCCACGGGCTTCAGCTTTCCGGCAGGATGATTGTTGATGAATTCCTGGTCCGCTTTGCTCAGGCGCACCAGGTCAACCGCCACGATTTTCCCGGTGGCGAGTCGCAGGGTGGCCTTCTCGCCCTGGAGATCGATGAACTCCGCATTGATCTCCCGGCCTTTCACATCGGTGAATTTCCGGATCTCAGCCCGGGTCGAGAGGAGGCCGAGCGCGGTGGCCATTCCGAACGTCGCGAGAAGATTCGCCTGCTTTTTCACACTCCAATAGCAATCCATGCGCGTTGCGGAGGCAAGAAATTCTCTTCCCGAGAGCCTCCTTCTTGGCATGCGGCCTGCTTATTTCACCGAAGGGAAGCAACAACGCTCGATGGAGGTCGCTGCCGCCGGTGCTAGGTGGCGGCCTCCCCTTCCTCTTCTGAAAGAAGCTTGGCCAGGGCCGCCATCCCGGTCATGCCCTCTTCAATCCCCAGCGCCCGGGCAGCCTCACTGGCAGCGACGATCTTCGCCTCGTAGAGATCTTCCGGTTCAAACAGGGGCTTTTCGGGGGTGCCCTTGGCGATCGCGAAGGCCATCCCGAATTCGTTCGCGCAGGCGATGTCGTAGACTCCGCAACCGATGAGCCCTCTCGAGGCGTGGATGGCACAATACTGCCCCCCCGCCCAACGGTAACTTGCGCCTACCGCCTGTCCGTACGGAGTTTCGAGGACCCGGTGTTCAGCGTGGGGAAGCTCTTGGGGATCACTCATTGGCCTGCCTGTTTTTGCCCACTAGAGTTTATCCGGAGCCTGGAGCAAATCTGCGAGGCGATTGAGGAGCATCCCGGCTCCTCCACCGTCCACCACGCGGTGATCGAAAGTGAGAATCAGATCCGCTTCGGTCATCGGCACGAACGTCTTCTTTTTCTCGTTCCATACCGGCTTCTTCACGCCGGCCCCGATCCCCAGGATCAGGGTCTCACTGGGAAGCGGAATGGGCGTGCCCCACGTCAACCCGAAGGTTCCGAAGTTGGTCACGGTCGCGATGCCTCCACCAATGTTCTCTTCCGGCACCCGCCGATCGCGAGCTTTGCGCACGAGTTCGAGATACTCCTCCATGAGCTCTTCAATCGTGCGGGCGTCCACCTTGCGTAAGACCGGCACCAGCACTCCGTCTTCCACCTGCACCGCCACGCCAATATCAAAGGACCGCGGATGCACGATGTGTTCTCCAATCAGATAACCAGCACTGGCGGGATCTTCCGCCAGGGCTTTTCCGAAAGCGCGCAGCAGGAAGATGGTCAGCGGGGGCTTCGGATCGAGGCTGCGGCGGTAATCGAGTAGCACATCGAGGCCTACTGGCCGGCCGACTGAAGCAAGCGGACGGGTGCAACTGCGACGCATAGAGTCCGCAACGGAGAGGCGCATGGGGGAGGCTTGGCTGTGCGGCCAGGTTTCCACATATTCGAGAAACTGCTCGAGGTCATCGACGGTGACCCGCCCCCCTGCCCCACTCCCCACGATGGCGGAAATGTCAGCGGCTCGCAGACCGAGTTCGTCCATGCGGACCTTCATGCGGGGGGAGAGATAGTGCGCGCCCTTCATGCCGGCGGGCACGGTGAGCCCTCGGATACTTGGCTCCACTTTACGCGGTTCACGGGCGCCGCCTTCGGGGGTCGCGAAGTGTGCCTGGGATCCCTCCTCGTCACCGTTGGTGGCCTCCCCGGCGGGAGGGCCTTGCTCTGCCTGCATGCCGGTGCGGGCCGCTTCCTCTTCAGTTACCTCCAGCAATCCGAGCACTGTGCCCACCGGATAACTCACCCCTTCCTTCACCAGGATTTCGCGGACCGTCCCGCCACAGAGGGTGGTGACGTCCATGGTCGCCTTGTTGGTCTCCACCTCGATCACCTCCTGGTCGGCTTTCACGGTGTCACCCTTGGCGATATTCAGGCGGATGATCGTGGCCTCGGCAATCGATTCACCGAGTTGCGGCATCAAAATGGGAATTTCCGGCATGATGTGATCGAGTTAAAGACGTAGCAAATTGCGGATCGCGGCGGAGATCGACTCAAGGGTCGGCCGGTGGGCCTCCCAGAGATTGGGATGGTAGGGAACAGGAGTGTCGCGGGAATTGAGCCGTTGCGGAGGGGCATCCAGAAGATGAAAGCCCTCGCTCGCCACCCGGGAAACCACTTCGGCAGTCACTCCGCCCCACGGGAAGGCTTCTCCCACTGCGAGCAGACGTCCCGTCCGGGCCACCGAGGCGATGATCGTATCAGTGTCGAGCGGTTTCACACTGCGGAGATCAACCACTTCGATCTCCCATCCCTCCTCCGCCAGCGCATCCGCAGCCCGGAGCGCCTCGTGAACCAATGCGCTGTAGGACACCACGGTGGCATGCTTGCCCGCCCGCGCGACGCGCGCCTGCCCGATGGGCAAGTGCTCATCGCTCTTCATGGTGTCTGCTTTCAGCCAGCGGTAGAGAAACTTGTGCTCAAAGTAGAGCACCGGATCATCCAGTGCGACCGAGTCGACCAGCATGGAATAGGCATCCGCCACCGTCGCCGGGGTCACGATCACGAGACCGGGATAGTAGGCGTAGACACTTTCCATCATTTGACTGTGGAACGGTCCCGATCCGGGCGTGCCACCCGAAGGGAGGCGAACCGTAATGGGAATCGAGGTCCCCGTGCGAAAGTAGTGCGTGGCCGCCTGGTTCACGATCTGGTTGAAGGCCACCGAAGAGAAGTCGGCAAACTGCATCTCGATGATGGGTCGCATCCCTTCGATGGCAGCCCCCACCGCCATCCCGATCATGGCGTCTTCACTGATTGGTGCGTCCAGCACCCGATCCGGATAGAGATCCTTCAACCCCTTGGTCGCCTTGAAGGCGCCGCCGAAGTCACCGACGTCCTGTCCATAGATGAAGACGCGCTCGTCGGCCTCCAACAGATCAAGCTGCGCTTCGCGAATGGCGTCTATGTAGGTAACTTCTCCCATTCGTTCCTCAATGCTGTTCCGCCAGTCCCGGCGAGGAAAAGGCCTGCCAATCGTCGGCATACGGATCGGGCGCCGGTTCCCGTTGCGCGGTGGCGACCGCAGCCTGGACTTCCTCGGCGGCCGACTCTTTCCAACCGGCAAGCTCTTTCGCGGTGATGATCTTCGCTTCCAGCAGCTGCTTCTCGGCGACCAGCATGCAGTCCCGTCCCACCGGCGATTTCTTCAACTCCTCGGGAACGTAGGATGCATCGTCATGTTCGCCATGCCCACTCAGGCGCAGGAGGTTGGCGACCACCAACTGCGGTCCCCCACCCTCACGCGCACGCTGCACTGCGCCTGAGATTACTTTCAAGGACTTGAGCAGGTCGGTTCCATCGACCTCATGTCCCTCCATGCCGTAGCCGATCGCGCGATCAACGAGGTTCTCGCATGCAAACTGGCGCTCCGTCGGGGTGGAGTAGGCAAACTGGTTGTTGGCGAGGATGATCACGAGCGGCAGTTTCTCGACCGCCGCGACATTGAGTCCTTCATGAAAGGCGCCCGTTGAACTTGCACCATCGCCCACACTCGTGGCGCCCACCACGCCCTCAAGGGTGCCTTTCAAGCGCCGGGCCAGGAGCATCCCCGCCACCACCGAGATCATCGCGCCGAGGTGACTGATCATGGTGGGGAACCCCTCTGTGGGCCGTCCCCGGTGGATGTTGCCATCCCGTCCCCGCGAGGGCCCTTTCACGGAGCCCAGGTACGAACGGGTGGCATCAAGCATGGACTCACCGAAGGCAGTGCGCCCACCCTGGTCGCGGATCAGCGGGGCAAAGATGTCGTGTCCCCATTTCAGACAGGATCCGATCGAGGCGCTCACCGCTTCCTGACCGGGGCCGATGTAGACCCCACCCACGATCTTGCCGGCCTTGTAGAGGCTCGCCAATTTCGACTCGAGGATCCGCGCCGTCACCATGGCCCGGAATGTTCGACGAACGTGATCCTCCCAAGACTCTGTCTTGGTCGACATCTTGGGTTTCCTTTCCACCTGAGGCACGCAGGCACTCTAAGGGCCGAGCCCGCGACTTCGCAATTCGTTTTAGGCAACAGATATCCACCACCAGAGATTCCCGTTGCATGGCCCTCCTCCTGCCGCCATAAACCGCCCAAGTTCTTCACAATGCAGAAGCCGACCCTCCTCGTCCTCGCAGCCGGAATGGGCAGCCGTTATGGCGGATTAAAGCAGATCGTCCCGATTGGACCCAGCGGCGAGACCATCCTGGACTACTCTGTCTACGACGCCATCCGCGCGGGTTTTGGCAAAGTCGTCTTTGTAATCCGGGAGGATTTTGAGCAGGCCTTTCGCGATTCGGTGGGTTCCAGATTCGCCGATCGCATCGTAGTCGAATACGCTTTCCAGCGCCTTGGCGACCTCCCCGCGGGCTTCAGCGCCCCGGAGCGCCCCAAGCCCTGGGGAACGGCCCATGCGGTCTACGCGGCTCGCCACTTGGTGAAGGAGCCCTGTGCCGTGATCAACGCCGACGACTTTTACGGTCGCGATGCCTACGCCAAGGCTGCCGCCTTCCTCACCCAGCCTGATGCCGACCCATCCCGCTACTGCATTGTGGGATACTATCTCAAGAACACCCTCTCCGATCATGGGGGCGTCAACCGCGGAATCACCACTCACGCCGGCGGATTACTGTCCAACGTGGAAGAGATCATCTCGATCACCCGGAGGGAAGACGGCTCCGTGTTCGGCACGAGCGTCGATGGCGAGGAACGGGAACTGGACGAGGACGCCATCGTCTCCATGAACTTCTGGGGCTTTCCCCCGCACTTCTTTACCCAGTTGGAAGATCAGTTCCGGGCCTTCCTCGAAAGCCGTGAAGACCTCACCACGGGCGAGTGCTACATTCCCACCGTCGTTGACAATCTCATCAAGGCCAACCAGGCAAGTTGCCAGGTTCTGGCCTCCCGCGGATCATGGTTCGGCATGACCTACCCGGCCGACCTGCCGATCGTGGTCGAGAGCGTGAAGCAACTCGTTGAGTCCGCAGAGTATCCCTCCCTGCTCGCCTGATTCTGCGAGGCCACACGGCGCGACCACGCTTTGGATCGAGCACGGGATGCCCTGGGAACGCCGCCCTGATTTTCCAGCGCGAGCTGTGTGAATTGGTAGCTGCCACGAGCCGCAGCACCTCGAGCTACATCTCCAGATAGGTCGGCACCTTGTTCGTGGCACCGCTCAACGCCCCGGTGCGCTGCTCCACTGCGCTGCTCCCTCCGCGATCGTCTCCCATTGGCATGCTGAGGGAGGCCACTTCGTAGACCACCTGCTGGCGACCCTTGCCGACCTCGACGACCTTTCGAACCACTCGCGAGCCCAGCAGTTGCTCCATCATCTGAACCTCCATGCGCACCGCATTGGGATACTCGGCGTAGATCATGGACATGGAGTGGTGATACTCCTCGATGCGAAGTCCCGTCTGCGGATCGTAACTGCACTTGCTGAAGCAACCTTCCGCATCGCGCAGTTCGGCGAGTTGGGACGCCTTCTCAGCCAGGGAGGTCGCGGACTTCATCTTCTCGGCCCAACGCTGGCGCTGGTCTTCGAAGTGATGGAAGAGCATCTTCTCCGGGGCGGATTCCCCGTAGAGTTTCTTCACGGCCTTCAGCAGATTGAGAGTGAGGGTCGGACCTGATTGGGGGAACAATTCCTCGCAGGCCTCCGTGAGACGGTAGAGCTTTTCGGGGCGTCCCACCTGCGTGCGCGGCACCCGCCAAGTCTTGAGATATCCTTTCTTCTCGAGATTGACGCAGTGCTGCTTGACCCCCATATAGCTCATTTTGAGCGCTTTCGCCAATTCGGAGACGGCCATGCCGTCCGAGCGTTTCAGGGCTTCAAGGATCTCGGCGTAGGTGGGGCGTGCAATATCACGCAGTGCTTGTGAAAACATATTTTAATACTCTGACCTCAGGCAGTTAAGATGCCTTAACTATAAACTTTCCCTGCTTTTGTCAACCCGCTTTTGACAAGCTCCACTTCTTCCCTAGATTCGGCGGACTTTCCCATGGCCTCCTTCGACTACGACGCGGAAATCGCGTTTTCCTCAGCCGCGCCAGGTTTCTGGTCTGAACAGGGAATCTCCCCCGACGACTGGGGCGACCCCAAGTGGCAATTGAAGAACCGGGTGCAGACCCTGCAGCAGATCGAGTCGCACCTCACTCTCTGTGAGGAAGAGCGCGCCGGAATTCTCCTCACCGGCACCAAGCTCGCCTCTGCGGTGACGCCCCACTATTTCAATCTCATCGAAGCGGAGAATCCCGACTGTCCGGTTCGCCGGCAGGTCATTCCCCGCATCGAGGAGACCTTCGATGATCCGCGCGAGATGTCGGATCCCTGCGGGGAGGACCGCCACATGCCGGTCCCCGGTCTCGTGCACCGCTATCCTGATCGCGTCCTCTTTCTCGTGACCGACCGTTGCGCTTCCTATTGCCGCTACTGCACGCGGTCGCGGGTGGTCTCCGGCGTCGGCGATCAGCATCTCGAGACCCGGTGGGAAGCGGTCTTTGAGTACCTCGAGAACACCCCACAGATCCGTGACGTTCTTCTCTCCGGAGGCGATCCCCTCCTGCTCTCCGATTCCCGCCTCGACAGGATCCTCTCCCGTCTCCGGAGCATCGAGCACATCCAGTTTGTGCGGATCGGGAGCCGCATCCCGGTATTCCTTCCGCAGAGGATTACCCCGGCGCTTTGCGACATTCTCCGGAAGTATCATCCGCTCTTCATCTCGATCCACACCAACCATCCCCGCGAGCTCACCACCGAGGTGCGCGACGGATTGAGCCGCCTCGCTGACGCCGGCATTCCCCTCGGCAATCAATCGGTGCTTCTCAAGGGGGTGAACGACACGGTGGAAGTGCAGCGCGCGCTCGTGCACAAGCTCCTCCTCTGCCGGGTGAAGCCCTACTACCTCTACCAGTGCGATCTCATCAAGGGCTCCGCCCACCTGCGCACGCCCATCCGGACCGGACTGGAGATCATCGAAGGGCTGCGCGGCCACACCACAGGCTACGGAATTCCGCAGTTTGTCATCGATGCTCCCGGCGGCGGCGGAAAGATTCCTCTCAATCCGAACTACGTCGTCCACAGCAACGACAAGGAGACCCTCCTGCGCAACTACGAGGGCAAGGAGTTCCTCTACCCGGAAGCGCAGGAACTGGAGCGGCTCATCATGTAACAACCAGGTCGGACAACCATGAGAACTCTCCTCCTCGCCTTCGCGCTCGCCAGCTCGCCACTCCTGGACGGATGTGATTCCGGCCCCGGGGATGCCGCCAAGAATTGGCTCGGTTTGTCCTCCGCCACCGAGAAGGTCATCGAACTGCTGCACAAGGGAACCGGATGGGTGCTCGGTAAGAACCAGGTCAGGATCGAGAAGAACGGTGAGATCCGGGAAGTGGAGGACGGCTACCGCGCCGACTTCAACATCACGGTCACGAACGGCGAGAGCACCTTCAGCACCACGGCGACCGGCGTTCCATGCGACAAGAACGGGGTTCCAACCGAAGAGTCGGTGGATAAACTGCAGGAGGCCGTTGAGGACATCAAGGACAAGGTGAAGCGCCTGCAGAAATGAGCGAGACCCTGGGGGTCTCCTCCAGAGCTCTCCTTGTCATTCGCGTCGGCTTGCTCCTCGCGGCCTGGGGATGGGGAATTGCCTTTGCGTTTGTCTTTTCACCGTGGGAGGTCGCCGCTGAACAGCTCGAGTGGATGGGCGCCAGGGAGATGACCTATCAGCCGATGCTCGATTATTGGATGCGCATGGCTGGCGCCACCTTCGGGTGCATTGGCATGGCGGCAGGCCTCGCCCTTTGGCGGCCCCTGAAATTCGCAGTCATCGTGCGCCTCCTTCCCGCCTTCCATTTTTTCCTGGGCATCGTCCTCCTGGTCTCCGCCCTGCGAAACGGACTGCGGCCCGCAATTCACAGCTCCTTTCTGCTCGATATCTCCTTCTGCTTCTCGGTGGCGGCGTTCATTCAACTGCCTCTTTGGCTGGGGGGCCGAAAGTCATCCGCGCCCCGGGAGTCCTGAAAGGATGAGGAATTCGCCAGCTTGGCCACAATTCACGGTGGCATTAATTTGGCTTTCCAAATTATCCGGACTATTTTAGAATCGTTGGAGTGCAACCCCGGTTCACCCTGACCCTTGAGTGACTTCGCTAAAGCCAAGATTGTCTTCGCCCTTGCCCTCGTAGGGGTTCTCTTCGCAATCCATCCCGTCATCCGTGACTTTGGCGAGGCCGGCTACCCCTTCTTTGGAGCGGTGCTCCAGTTCCGGGTCATCTATTATACGATGCTCGGGTTGCTTGGGTGCGTGATCTACTTCTACGCCATCGACTTCATCACCGACAACCCGCTGGGGTTGGCCCACCGCGTCGGGAATCTCTTTTATGCGATGTCCCTCCTCTTCCCTCCGGTCTTCGCAATCGTGGCCCTTTCGATCAAGGCCGCCGAAGCCGTCGTCTGGGTGTCGGATTCCCCGCTTGCTGGTGAGATTTCCAAGATCGCCCTCACCTCCATTGCCGCCGGGGTTGGACTCCTCATCTCCCAGCTCGCATCGCGCCACATGAACCAGCGCGATCGTGAAGAGAGTATCGATCGTCTCGCTTTTCAATCGAAGGGCCACCTGCAGCGGGCTGAAGAACTCATGGCGGCGGGCCACTACGACCTCGTCGCGCTTGAGGCCTACCGCTGCGTCGAGAGCGTCCTGCAGCGCGCCCTGCTCGACAGCAAGGTCTCCGTCTCCAGTTCGCGGGCAAACCAGCTCATTCCAATCGCCGCCAAGGTCGGGCTCATCCCGGAGAGTCTGGTCGGTGTCTTTCATGAACTCCGCATCGCGCGCAACCGCGCGGTTCACAGCCGTGATGAGGTTTCGAACAAGGATGCATCGTGGTTCCTCGACACCACGCGCAAGATGATCGGCTCAGTGCGTGCCGCTCGGGATGAGGAAGAGGAGATGGAGGCCCTCGCATCTGCGGCGCCTGTTCCGCAGGCTTAGGTCCCATGCGAGGGCATGTATGCAAATTGAGTTGTGTCGCGTGGCGAGACCATTTCTCTGCAGGGGAGGCGCAGCGAATGAGCAGGTCGAGACCTTCGAGGGAGCTGGAACGAAGGCTGCAGCGAAAGGTGCCGCCGCCTTCTGGGGCGCCATCCTAGCGCGACCGGCGATAGCCGCATTTTTTCGGCACCATCACAGGTGCCGCGGCGCGACACAATTTTCAAACATCCCCTAGCGCACCGCGAGGTAGCCGATGTAGCTCAGGTAGATCACGAAGAGGATTCCTCCTTCAACTCGAGACAGGCGTCGCCGGGTCCACATGAACGGAAAGATCGTCACAGTGAGGGCGAACATGATCCAAAGATCTGCGTTCTGTAGTTCCGGCGTGCGCGAAAGCGGCGCCACCAGGGAGGTCAACCCGACCACGCAGAGAATATTGAAGATGCAGGACCCCACCGCGTTGCCGATGATGAGGTCGCCTTGCCTGCGGATGGCCGCCACCACCGAGGTAGCCAGCTCCGGGAGCGAGGTGCCAAAGGCCACCACCGTCAAGGCAATGTCGGCTTCGGAAACTCCAAAGTAAGAGGCAATATTGCTGCCCCCGAAGACCAGGCGATTGGCCCCGAACACCAGGGCCGTCATTCCGACCACGATCAGCCCGACGTCCATGATGATTCGCCCGGCTTCAACTTCCTTGGCCGCCACGATTCCCTTCTTCCCAAACACTTCAAGGATTGCGATCTTGGACTCAATGCGCGCCTGCACGAAGCAGTGCACCGTGTAGAGAATCACTCCCGCAAAGAGAATGGCGCCCTCCCATTGCTGGATCACGCTGTCGTGGAGGAACCAGAGAAAGACTCCCGAAATCAGCAGGAGGACGGGCATCTCCCGTTTCACGATCTGAAGACGGACCTCAATGGGACGAATGAGGGCCCCGATTCCAAGGATCAGGGCGATATTGCAGATGTTCGAACCCACAATGTTCCCCAAGGCCAAATCCCCCTTGGGCGGATCCTCGAGGTTGGCCTGGAGGCTCACCATCAACTCCGGGGCGC
>JAYGGC010000132.1:0-9837 GCA_046581525.1 Roseibacillus sp.
CCCGCCAGAGAATGGCGGACTGGCAAGATGGCGAACTGGAGTGAATGGAGTCATTCTCGACCGTTCGTCACCGCCGCCAGTGCTTCATTCCACCAGGAAACACTCGTCAGTTCTGAGTTGTTGGACTACTAGGGCAGCTCCCGAAAGAGCTCAATCCGGTCATAGGATGCCTCTCCATTCATTACGGTGAATGCCATCCCGGTGAGGTTGAATTCCCCGTTTCCTTTCCACAGATCGATGGTGAAGGTCTGCCAATCGGTCGGGATCTTTTCCGCGAGGCGATTGGATTTCCAACCGGTCAGATTCTCGCCGGCAAAGTAAGTGCGAATGGGCTCACTCTCGGGCGGGAAGCTCTGGTCCGCAGCGAGTTCGAGCATCATGCCTTTCGATTTGCGCGTCTTCATGGAGATGCGCAGATAGCGGAACTCACCGTCCTTCGGGTTCTCCCGGATGGCGAATTCCCAGCCCGGGAGCTGACGGGCATGGCGTTGCCATCCCTCCACCGTCAGGCAGGCGCGGCCGGATGCCCCGTCGCGCCAATCGAGTTTGGCCGCACCCCGACCATCACCGAGCAATCCAGGAAATCCGGGTTCCTCGTCGAAGAGAACGATCGATTTCGGAACCGGGCGGCTCTTCAGATAGCCGACAAGATCCGCGGCGTCCTTGGGGGTGAGCGCGTCGGCGAAGGTGAGAGGCATGAGGGAGAGTTCGAGTTTCTCAATGGAGAGGAGATCGGTGCGCAAGATCACGGAGTTCACTCCACCCGCCGCCGTCAGGGTCAGGCTGGTGGCCGATTCGGCGGAAAGCACCCCCGCATGCGATCCGCCCGCCTTGGTCTTCACCAGGAAGGTCGCATAGCCTGCGGTGAGACTCTGCCCCGGAGCAAGAATGTCGGCGAGCAGCGACTCCGCGGGACGGCCCGCTTCGCCATCCAGCATCGGTCCCACCTTGAATCCCTTCCCTCCAAAGGAATGACATGTCGCACAGTGAGTCGCGTAAAGCTCTGCCCCGCGCTTGGGATCAGACTTTCCCCGCAAGGCGGCGAAGTGTTGGGCATGCCTGGCATCCCTTGGGCTCGCATCAGCAGAGGAGAATAGATTCTCGGCCATCTTCTTCACGACCCCATCGCCATGGTTCATCAGTCGATACCGTTGCAAGGAGGTGTAGGAACCCGCGGTGAGCTTCCGCGCCTCCAGGAGCTGACTGGTCGTGCCATCGTGGGCGAGAAGCGAGTCGGTCACGATTGCCACCGCGCGAGGCGTCATCTTCGGGATTTCCTCGATGAGAATCGCGGCCACCGCCCTGCTCGGAGCCTGCATGATTTCCCGCAGAGCGCGCTCCTGGAAGCTTGGATTGACGAGAGGATCGGTTACTGCGGCCACTGCCGCCCGCAGGAGTTCCGCTGAGGCATAAGGTGCGAGCCGTAGCGCCGCAAGGCGCTTCTCCTCCGGCTGTGTCGAATCCACAACCGCTGCCAAGGCCTCATTCGCGGCCGCCTGCAGTTCCGGCGAATTGTCCAGTCCATGCGTGGCCGCCATTGCCAACAATCGCAGGCGTAAGGCTTCATCGGGGTGCGAAGCGAGCGCACTCATTACTTCCGCGATCGCTTTCTTGTCACCCGAACGCACCGCCGTCTCGGTGGCCCGCTCGACGATTCCCGCAGGCGCGGCGGGATACTCCTCGAGGAGCATTCTTAGAAAGCCTCCCGCCGTCTTGCCGATCGAACTCAGGACCGCGTTCTCCATCCAGCGCACCTCGCCCTTGGTCGCCGCGAGTCGCACAAGTTCCTCCACGGCTTCGGGCGACACGCTCTCCCCAAGCGAGAGCGCGAGCTGCAGGAGCACGCTCGCGTCACTCTCCCGGGCCGCCAATTTGAGCGCCGCTCGCAGGATCTCAGGATGGGCATCGAACCAGTGCTCACCCAGGCGCAGCGCGTGCATTCTCACCGCCGGATGAGGGTCGTTCAGTGCCGGGATGATCTCGGAAAATCCCAACTCTCCGCGTCCCTCCGCAGTATAGAGCGCATGAATGCGAGCCTGGAAGGGCGCCTCCTGGTTCCTGGAGAGCTTTTGCAGCTCGCTCATCTTGCGTGGGTTCTTCTCCTCGACCAGCAACCGCTGCGCGGTCTCCCGCCACCAGGCATTCGGATGGCTCAGCGATGCCACCGACGCAACTCCATCAACGTTGATTGGGCGCGGTTTGCTCTTCTCTGGAGCCAAGCGCCAGATTCGCCCGCGATCATCACCGTTTAGCAATCCGTACTGCTGTTGCAGGTAGCGGGGGATGGCCGAGTAGTCCTCGATGATCTCGCGATACATGTCGATGATGTAGAGCGCTCCGTCGGGGCCGACCCGGAGGTTGTTGGGGCGGAACCAACCGTCCGACGAAGTGAGAAACTCTGAATCGGCGTGTTCCTCGGGACGGCGTGCCCGCAGTCCGGCTCCCTCGCGCTCCACGATACTGCGATGGACGAGACTTTGCTGGGGGTCACAGGCGAAATGGTTGCCGTGAAACTTTCCGGGGAACAGGCTGGCGCGATAGATCTGCTGACCGCAGGCCGATGTAAAATTGCCATTGGGCTTTGCTTCCCCGGCTCCGTAAAACTTCACCCAGCGCGGATCGGCGCCGCGCCTGCTCCGCCACGGGTGGGGCTGGCTGGTCGGGAAGGTGTTGTGATAGGGCGAGGCCCCCACCGTGGTGGCCGGGGAAGGGACATGCGGGTTTCGAGCGAGATAGCGGTGCGGCAAGGGGGCTGCGTAGCGAACCGGTTGGCCCGTGGTGATGAGAAAGCGATTCCCAAAGTCGTCGAAGCTCATCCCGAAGGTGTGGTTGTCCCCGCTCACAGGCTCAAGCGCGGAGCCATCCGGCTTGAAGCGAAAATCGGTGCGTCCCAACTTCACGACCCCCTTCAGCCGGGGACCGGTGACGGTGGCACCACCCCATCCGCGGCCTGCGTAGATCCAGTTGTCGGGCCCCCAGACCGGGTTGTTGATCGAACGCTCCATCTCCCCGCGTTCGAACCCGGTGAAGATCCGCTCTCGTACATCCGGTTTGTCGTCGCCATCGGTGTCCGCAAAGAAGAAGATATGCGGCTCGGCCATCACGATCACTCCCCCGCGCGCCGCCACCACCCCGTAGGCGGAAGGAATGTCGTCGGCCCACAGGATCGCTTCGTCCATTCGGCCATCGCCATCCGTGTCGCGGAGCAACTTGAGCGATCCGTTCTGTCCCTTGCGCGCCTCGTCCTTCATCCCGGAGTCGACTCGCACACGCCGAATCGAGGTATCGAGTTCGCCCGTCTTGTTCAAGGCCGTGACATCGAGATGCCCTTCGAGATTGTAGCCATGGATTTCAGTCACAAAGAGACGGCCCTTCTCATCCCAGGCCACGCAACTCGGATCACGGATCAGCGGCTCGCTCGCAATGAGGTCGATGCGGAATCCATCCGGAAGCGTGAAGCACTTCTTGCTCTCTTCGGGACTCTTCGGCTGGGGGGCGTCATCGGGTTTTGGAATCTCGGCCCAGACCCAACTGCCCGCGATGACCGGCGCCAATGCAAGAATCGTCCTCCACGCTCTCATGGGGTAAGCGTAACGCCGCCCAATTGAAGAGGTCGACCCTCAAAAGGGGTGACTGCCGGGATCCGATCGAGGGCTCTTGGCCTCTACCGGCCTCCCCACCAGCTGGCTTCTTCAATCGCGCGGGGGGATATCCGGTGCAAGCGCGAGGGCAACGCTGACCGACGCAATCATGGTCGTCATTTCCCGAAAAGATCCGTCAGCACTCTGTCGGGCGGCCAGGTGCGGTAGATCCAGGCCGCATACTTTCGAGCATCGTCTCCTCCGCGCAAGGCCATGGCGGCGGAGCCCCAGCAGATTCCATGGTATTCCCACTGCTGTGGCTCGGCCAACGCCCCCGGCATGTGGTGCAGGAGATAGGCAGCAGCCTTGGTCGCCTGCGGTGAGTCACCCATTCCGGCTCGCTGGAGCAAATAGAGGCCCATCCCCCTTACCCGTCTCCGCTCCGCCCGCGCCGATCTCGATCTCAGCGCGAGTGACCCAGGCCGGCTCATCCGAGCGCTCCACGTTCTTCAACTCGCCGGCCCCCATGAGGGGACCCGCCACCATTGTTGCGGTGGTGACCGTCAGGAGCAGACCTCGATACACAGGGGCCTTTCCTAGCGGCTGGCCGGGGAATATCAATGAGAACGGCGAGGTCGCTGCCGTGCCACCTGAGATCAGGCTCCAAAACCCCTTGGCCTCGAGGCCGTTTCAGGATTGTCTCTCGCCGTGAGCACAGCAGTTATTACGGGCGCCGGATCGGGCATCGGACGCGCCATTGCCCTCGAACTCGCCAACCATGGTCACCAGGCGGTGATCATGGAAATCGACGAAGCCGCCGGCGAGGAGACTGCGGACGCCATTCGGGAAGCGGGCGGAACTGCGCGGGTGGTGGGCTGCGACATCTCGCAGACTGAATCTGCCCAGGCCGCCTTCGCCCAAATCGAAGCCATCGACATTCTCGTCAACAACGCCGGCATCGCCGCGGTCGGCAACGTCGAATCATGTAGCCCTGAAGATCTCGATCGAATCTACTCCGTGAACGTGAAGGGCATGTATCACTGCCTGCACTTTGCGGTCCCCAAAATGGTCGCGACCGGTGGCGGGACGATCATCAATATGGCCTCCGTTGCTTCCTACCTCGGATTGCAGGATCGCTTCGCGTACTCGATGTCCAAAGGCGCGGTCCTGAGCATGACCATGTCGATCGCCCGCGACTACATCGACAAGGGAATCCGCTGCAACTGCGTGTGTCCCGCTCGAGTGCACACGCCCTTTGTGGACGGCTACCTGGAGAAGAATTACTCCGAGGAGGAGCGCCCCAAGATGTTCAAGACCCTGAGCGAGTGGCAACCGATCGGCCGCATGGGCACCCCGGAGGAAGTTGCCGGGATGGTCGCCTATCTCACCTCCAAGCAGGCCGGCTTTATCACTGGAAGCGCCTTTCAGATCGACGGCGGGGTCACCAATCTTCGCTAATCTCCCCAAATTCCGCAACGCAATGAAACTAACTCGATTCCTGAACAACGGAACGCCCACACCCGGGCTCTTTCTCGATGACCGCACCATTCTCGACGCCTCGTCATTCGGCGAGGATTGGAATGAGGAATTCTTTGGAACCACCGGACTGGTGCGCCTCGAAGACTGGTTTGCACACAACCGCGACAGCGGCCCCACCGTGCAGGTTGCAGACGTCACTCTCGCCCCGGCGGTGGCGCGGCCTTCCAAGTTGATCTGCATCGGCCTGAACTATGCAGCCCACGCGGCCGAAGGCGGAGTGGAACCTCCCGCCGAACCGGTGCTCTTTTCCAAGGCCACCTCGGCCTGGAGTGGTCCTAACGACAACCTCGTCATCCCGCGAGGTTCCGAGAAGACCGACTGGGAGGTGGAACTTGCACTTGTGATCGGCAAGCACGCCAAGCATGTGTCCGAAGAGGACGCCCATGAGTACATCGCGGGATACGCAGTGCACAACGACTACTCCGAGCGCGCCTGGCAACTCGAGGGCACCGGGCAGTGGGTCAAGGGCAAGTCCGCCGACACCTATGCGCCCTTCGGTCCCTACCTTGCCACCCGCGACGAAATCGAGGACGTCAACAATCTGCGACTCTGGCTGAAGCGTAATGGGGAGACTCTCCAGGACAGCAACACCAGCGATCTCATTTTCAACATCGCGCACCTCGTCTCCTACATCAGCCGCTTCATGTCCCTTCTTCCCGGCGACGTGGTCTCCACCGGCACACCCGCGGGCGTCGGTCTTGGCTTCAAGCCTCCGGTCTTCGTCCAACCCGGAGACGTCTTTGAACTCGGCGTCGAGGGCCTGGGCACCCAGCGCCAGGTCGCGGTGAAGGAAGACTAACCACCCCACTTGCTGTTTTGAAGATTACCGGGTTCAGGACGCACGACGTTCGCTTCCAAACCTCCGCGCAGCTGGATGGCTCGGATGCGATGAATCCCGATCCCGATTATTCGGCGGCCTACCTGATTCTCGAAACCGACGGAGCCCACCAAGGCCACGGCCTGACCTTCACCCTTGGGCGCGGCAACGAACTCTGCGTGGCCGCGATCAAGACCCTCGCGCCCTACGTCGTTGGGATGACCCTCGAGGAGATCACCGCCGACATGGGCGGCTTCTGGCGCTATCTCACCGGCGACTCACAACTCCGCTGGGTAGGTCCCGACAAGGGCATCATGCACCTCGCTACCGGAGCGGTGGTCAACGCCGTGTGGGATCTCTGGGCCCGCGCCGAAGGCAAACCCGTCTGGCAACTGGTCACTGACATGTCGCCCGCCGAAATCGTGCGATGCATCGACTTTCGATACATCACCAACGCGCTCACCCCCGAGGAGGCCCTCGAAATTCTTGAGAGGGCGACGGACGGGAAAGAGGAACGCAAAGCCCGACTTCTCGCCGAAGGTTACCCCGCCTATACCACTTCCGCGGGTTGGCTCGGGTATTCCGATGACAAGCTGCGACGCCTGGCACAGGAAGCGGTCGACGCCGGGTGGACCCACCTCAAACTCAAGGTCGGAAGCGACCTCGAGGACGACATCCGGCGTTGTCGGGTTGTGCGCGAGGTGGTGGGCGATCAAATCACGCTCATGCTCGATGCCAACCAGGTCTGGGAACCGGATCAAGCGATCGAGTGGATGAAGCATCTCGCCGAATTCGAACCGTGGTTCATCGAGGAACCCACCTCTCCCGACGACGTGCTGGGCCACAAACAGATTCGCGATGGCATTGCTCCCATCAAGGTCGCCACCGGCGAAGCCTGCCAGAACCGGATTCTGTTCAAGCAGTTCCTGCAGGCGGAAGCGATCGACGTGGTGCAGATCGATGCCTCGCGCGTGGGCGGACTCAATGAAAACCTCGCGATCATGCTGATGGCCGCCAAGTTTGCCAAGCCCGTCTGCCCGCATGCCGGAGGGGTCGGCCTCTGTGAATACGTCCAGCACCTCTCCATGATCGACTTTCTTGCAATCTCCGCCTCCTGGGAAGGCCGCGTGACGGAGTATGTCGATCACCTCCACGAACACTTCGTCGATCCCTGCACCGTCACCAACGGCCGCTACCAGGTCCCGACTCAACCGGGCTTCTCCATTGAAATGAAACCCGATACCCTCGCGCAGTTTCCTTCCTCCTGATCACATCATGGACCTCCACCTCACCGACAAAGTCATCATCGTCACCGGCGGAGCCAAGGGCATTGGCGCAGCGGCGGTGGAACTATTCGCTCGCGAGGGCGCCATTCCAGTCATCGTGGGACGGAGTCCGGAGGTGGGGCGGGAACTCCTCGACCGGATCGACGCCACCGGAAAGCGCAGCCTCATGATCGAAACGGAACTCACCGAGGTGGACGCCTGCAAGCGCGCAATCGAGGAGACCCTGGAGAAACTCGGCCAACTCGACGGCATCGTGCATAACGCCGGCATCAACGACGGCGTGAGCTTGCGCGGTGGGCCGGAGCAGTTCATCGAGTCGCTCCAGCGCAATCTTTTCCACGTCTACAACCTCACCCACTTCGCCCTCGACGCCCTGATCGCCAGCAAGGGATTCATCGTCAACGTCTCCTCCAAGCTCGCGGTCACCGGTCAGGGCGGAACATCCGGCTACGCCGCGGCGAAGGGAGCGATGCATGGCCTCACCCGCGAGTGGGCGGTCGATCTCGCTGAGCACGGAATCCGCGTCAATACCGTGGTCCCGGCCGAGGTCTGGACCCCGATGTACGAATATTGGATCAACACCGTCGAGAACCCGGAGAAGACTCTCGACTCCATCCGGGCCCGCATTCCCCTGGGCCGCCGGATGACCACGGCCGAAGAAATGGCCAACGCCATCGGCTTCCTCGCTTCCGACTGCTCCGGCCACACCACCGGCCAGATTCACCACATTGACGGCGGCTACGTGCATTTCGATCGCTCCTATGGAGAGATCGAGAAGGATTCGTAGGAAGAATTCCCCTCCCATCCGCGTCCAACTTGTATGAGGCACTCCCTGCTCGCACTGGCTCTCCTGATCTCCGCCTGCTCGGCCGAGCCGGCTGAGAAGCAGTGCGTCGAGCTGGGCACCGTCAAGTGGACTCGCGACCACGACGCTGCCCTCGCCCTCTCCACCCAAACTGGCAAACCGATTTTCCTCTTTTTCCAGGAAGTGCCGGGCTGAAAAGGCTGTCGCGACTTCGGGTCCGAAGTCCTCAGCAATGCCAGCCTCGTCAAGAGCATCGAATCGGAGTTCATCCCCCTCCTCGTCCACAACAACAAGGGCGGACGGGACGCCGTGCTCTTGAAGAAGTACAGGGAACCATCGTGGAACTTCCCGGTGGTCCGCTTCATCGATGGCCGCGGCAGGGACCTCCTGCCCCGCAAGGACAGGGTCTATACCGTGCAGGGCATTCGCGATCGCATGAAGCGTGCCCTCGCCAAGGTGCAAACGGCTCGTGATTGAGAACTGAGCTTCCCCCAAAAAGGTGGACAGAGGGTCTCCAAATAAGAAAGGACTCTGAGCAAGCGTTGGGAATTGCGATTTGGGACTGGAATTCATCTGGAGCTTTCACAAGACGCCACCAGCCTAGCCCGTCTCATCCATGGCCGAATGGGCTCCGATTTCAAGACTCCTCGGGGTGGCCTAAGCTCCCGTCTCGACCCACACGTGGGGAAACGGGGGCCGTTTCTCAGTGGTGGTCTGCATGTACTCGTCCCACTTCTCGAGCTTCGCCAAGTCGCGGGTCTCGCCCCGCGCGATCATCCGCTCTTTCCTGACTTCCGGTGCGCAGGAGACGAAGTGCACCTGCACCGGCACACCAAAGCGCTTCTCCAGTTTCTCCGGCCAGCCAGGATCCTGCGACTCGTTGGTAAAGGGCCCGACCACCACGACCGGCAGATTCGCGAGGTTCGCATCCGCCAATCGGAACAACGACTCGTAGACCGGCTCGCGGAAGATTTTCTTGTAGGTTGGTGAATCGCGATCGTCCGGTGAGAGACCGGCGGCCTCCATCCCGGCCTGCACGACTGGCTCGGTCGCGATGTCGTTGTCCAGGAAGACCGCACCCTCCCGCGCTGCAAGTTCGCGCCCGTAAACGGTCTTCCCGCATGCCGGTGGTCCACACACCAAGT
Source organism: Roseibacillus sp. (assembly GCA_046581525.1). Lineage (GTDB taxonomy): Bacteria > Verrucomicrobiota > Verrucomicrobiia > Verrucomicrobiales > Akkermansiaceae > Roseibacillus_B. The sequence goes on from JAYGGC010000132.1 coordinate 9,174, forward strand.
GCAATTTCGGCGAGGACCTCTCGTCAGGCATCCTTGCCTCTCTACCAGCGCGAGCGGGCTCTCACAAGGAATCCACGCGGCCTGGAGATCAGCCTCATCAAACCATTTGCAAATCCTTTTCTAACAGAAGCGGTTTTTGTGGTCCGTCATCCTGGAACGGGCCATCAAGCGAAGTTCGCTACTAAGACAAAGCATCATAATTGCGTACTCTTGATGTCAGCATCCACGAAAAATTAACCAACTTGGGGTCAATTACAGCCCCTTGAAATTAAAGTTTTCTGTATAGGAAACCCTATGTTCCTAGGGGTTTCAGCGTTTTTTTTACCTAGAATACCTCTTGATTCAAATGATCAATAGCACCTAGCATTTCCATCGATGAAACGTTACACCCTTGCCTTGTTAATAACGTCTTCGGTCGCCCTGGCCGGAGACCCTGGTTCAGCAAAGAGCGCGAAGGGGGGCAAAGAGATTGTCCCCGAAGCAGCCACCCTCTGGGCGTGGTTTGCCGGAGCCTCCGGTGGTTATCTCCTCGATAACGAGTCCGGCATGGTTCACGGCCACCTTGGAGTCGACCTTCCCCGGCGAGTTGCCGGTTTCGACCAGGCCCTCTTCCTCGAAGTTGGCTGGACCGAATGCGGCGACGACTGGGAGCATCGCGGCGACC
>JAYGGC010000174.1:0-33815 GCA_046581525.1 Roseibacillus sp.
GCCAGAATCTGCCCCGTCATCATTCCCGGCAGCGACACCAGGCCCACCGCCAGGAAGGAATTCACTTGCGGAATCAGCGCCGCGTTCCAAGCCACCTTTCGCGCCTCATCGACCTTTCTCCCTCCCTTCAGCTCCGACTCAAAACGCTCCGCACTCAAGGTCACCGCCGTCATCGCGTTCGAGAAAATCATGCCTGCGATCGGGATCACGTACCTCGCCTGATACCAGGGATCCAGTCCCAGCACCCCCACAAGGACTAGCGCGAAGACCGCTCCGCCTCCCAGACCAATGCCCAACAACGCATCGCCATATGCCTGCCATCGCAGTTTCTTCACCGTGCGGATCGCGATCCACGACGACACCGCAATCATGAAGGTCACGACCGCGAGACCCACCCAAGGGTTTTTCACTTTGAACAAAAACACCAGGACGTATCCCACCGCCAGGAGTTGCACGACCATTCGCGCCGTCGCGATCCCGATCTCTCCACCCTTGCCCGCCCAGCGGAACGAGATCCAGCCCACTACGATCAGGGGCACCAGCGAGAGCGCCAACTGAAGCAGCGGAATCTTGATTTGAGTCTCCGAGTGGGCCAGGAACATCTCGATCATGGCCGAAGTCTCACCGCTCATCCCTGCCCGCGCAAGACCACTCGCTACCCCGCGGCTCCATTCTTCTCGCCTTCGCGCCTGGTGGCCAATACAGACCGTTCATGAGCTTCGACTTCGAAGAGCTGGACTTCCAGCAAACCCCTCTCGGCGATCTCATCCTGCGCCGGCGCCGCATGCGCTCCCTCGACAATCTCGAGATCTACGAGGTCATCCTCGGAACCGGCTATCTCATGTCGAGCCTCTTCACCACCGTCGAGATCGCCCTTGCCGATCTCGGTCTCTCGAAACTCAAGGAACCCAAGCTCGACGTGGTGGTTGGCGGCCTTGGGTTGGGCTATACCGCCCAGGCCGCCCTCAAGGATGAGCGCGTTGAATCGCTCCTCGTCGTCGATGCGCTCCCCGAAGTGATCAGCTGGCATGAACGAGGCCTCGTCCCTCTCGGGGAAGAACTCACTCAGGATCCGCGCTGCCGATTCATCCACGGCGACTTTTTCGTCCTCTCCGCCTCGGACGGATTCGATCCAGAGCATGCCGACCGCCGCTTCCATGCCATCTTGCTGGACATCGATCACTCTCCGCAAAATCTCATCCACGAGCAACATGGGCACTTTTATACCACCGAGGGACTCCGCACTCTCGCCACCCGTCTCCACCCCGGCGGCGTCTTCGCGATGTGGTCCGACGACCCACCCGACGAGGAATTCATGACCAAGCTGCGCGAGGTCTTTCCCCGCACCGAATCGCAGATCGTCACCTTTCACAACCCGCTGCAGGATCGCGAGTCCCAAAGCACCGTCTATCTCGCCCAGATCGCATCGTGAGGAGAACCCAAAGTTTTCTTTGACAGATACAATATTTCGATTATTCTCGAAATATCGAATCAATCGCGGCCATTGCCTGTCTTGCGGCCCTCGCGCAACCGGCCCGCCTGGAGGTCTTCCGCTACCTTGTGCGGATCGGCCCGGAGGGAACGGCGGCGGGAGATCTCGCTCACGACCTCGACATCGCACCCAACACGCTCTCCTTCCACCTGAAGGAACTCACCCGCGCCGAACTCATCACCTTCCGCCGGGAAGGTCGCAGCATCATCTACTCGCTACGTCCCCACGGCATCCGCGATCTTCTTGCCTACCTCACGCAGGACTGCTGCCAAGGCCGCCCCGAACTCTGCTGTTAGAGCGCTTCGACATCAGGACCCTGACTCCCCACCCCATGACCATTTCCGAACTCAAACATTCCCTCGCGGCACACCCCGATCAACCTCCCACTTTTCGCCTGCCGGATGGAGAGAGCATCCCGGCCCACTTTCACATCACCGAAGTGGGATTCGTGAAGAAGCACTTCATCGATTGCGGTGGCACCATTCGCGATGAAGGGAAGTGTCTCCTCCAGGTCTGGGTCGCCAATGATGTCAACCATCGGGTCAGCTCCGCACGCCTCGCCATCATTCTCGAGCACGGCAAACCCGTCCTTCCCACCGATGCCCTCCCCGTCGAGATCGAATACGAGCACGGCCTCCTTTCCCAGTTCCCTCTCGAGTCTGTCACTTCGGGGGAGGATGGCGTTACTCTCGAACTCACCAACCGGCGCACTGATTGCCTCGCCAAGGATGTCTGCGGGGTGGGTGAAGACGACGCCTGCTGTGGACCGGGTTGTTGCTAGGTTCCCGCTCAGTGCACTAGCAACTGCCAGTCAGCCCACCACTCCCCGGATCCCGCATCCAGACCGAGCCACCTGCGCACAACATGCAGAAGCAATCCACTACCCTCACCATTCGCCGATCGGAGGACCGCGGCCACGCCGATCATGGTTGGCTCGAGGCCCGGCACTCGTTCTCGTTCGCCGACTACCACGATCCGGAACACATGGGCTATCGCTCCCTCCGCGTCATCAACGAAGATACCATTGCGCCGGGCAAGGGCTTCGGCATGCATCCTCACAAGTCGATGGAGATCTTTACCTTCATCAAGGAGGGATCGCTCCGTCACGAAGACTCCATGGGCAACGGCCGGGACATCGAAGCGGGCGAATTCCAGTACATGTCAGCGGGCAGCGGTGTCCTGCACTCCGAGGTCAATCCCTCATCGGACACCCCGACGAAGCTTCTCCAGGTCTGGCTCACCCCTGCACAGCCGGGCGGAGAACCACGCTACCAGGACTTCGAAGTTTCGGAGGTATCCCGTCACGACGGCCTCGCGCTCCTCGCTTCGCCCGACGGAAGGGACGGTTCAATCGCCATCCGGCAAAACACCGCGATTTTTCACGGAGCGTTATCCAGCGGGCAGAGCATCGCTCTCAAGGAAGATTCCGCGCGACCCTACACCTGGTTACAGCTCGTCGGAGGCGAGCTTTCCATCGGCGAGGACACCCTGCGCCCCGGGGACGCTGCGGCGGTGGACCATTCCGCTCTGGAACTCGCGGCCATGGCGGACGCGGAATTCCTTCTCTTCCGTCTCCACTGAATCAACCCAACCACCACCCGCGACCATGGTGGACGGCCTCGATGATCTGCAACCCGGAATCTTGGATCGGGATTGACTAGGCCGGAATAAATTCATTCCCCCCTCCTCTAAACAGTTTGAGCAATGGACAATCAACTGAAGCTCCCAATTCCCGGCGAAACGACGCCCAGGGCGCATTGCGCCCGCTTCTCGCCGACGAAATGACAGCCTTCACGTGGGACAAGCCCACCTTCGCATAACATCCTGAACTCCGAATCAATTCTGAAATTATGAAATCGACTCTACTCCTGATCCCCCTCGCCCTTACCGCAGCACTCCTTGTTTCCTGTAATAACCCGGCCGACGAAACCACCGATGCGGAAGTCGAGGAGGCCAAAGAGAAGAATCTCGCAGTCGGTCCCGCGGGATCGGCCAAGTACGTATTCACCGGGAACTCCACCATCGGCTTTGTAGGCTCCAAGGTCACCGGTTCCCACTCCGGCGGCTTCAAGAAGTTTACCGGGCACTTCACTCTCAAGGACGGCGTCCCGGTCGGCAACGATCACAAGGTGGACATCGACATGACTTCGATCTGGGCCGACAATGACAGGCTCGCCGGACACTTGAAATCCGCTGATTTCTTCGACGTGGAGAAATTTCCCACCGCGGTCTTCGATATCACCAAGATCGAGAAGCAGAGCGGCACCAGCTACACCGTCACCGGCAATCTTACCCTGCACGGAGTCACCAAGAGTGTGACCTTCCCCGCCACGGTCTCCCACTCCGACGACATCGCCAAGATCGAAGCCAAGTTCGACATCAACCGCTTCGATTGGGATATCAGCTTTCCGGGCAAGAAGGACGACCTGATCCGCAAGGAGGTCATCCTTGAATTCAAGCTCGAAGCCAAGACCGAGTAGCAGGGGGGCGCTTACGGGGCACCAAGCCCAATCACTGACAAGGCTGGCTCCGATGGAGTCGGCCTTTTAGCGTCGCACTCCATCCACAATCCGGGAAATCCCCAGCGGATTGCTCTCCTTCAACTCCTCCGGCAAGAGCTCTTCGGGGAATCCCTGCCAGCACACCAGCCGCGTGAATCGCGTGATGGCGCGCGGTCCCACCGAGGTAGAGCGTCCGTCCGAAGTCGCCGGGGCAGGACCGCCATGAATCATGGCATGGCAGACTTCCACACCCGTCGGGAACCCGTTGTAAATCAAGCGACCCGCCTTGCGCTCGAGCACCGCGATGAGCTTGGCAAATTGTTCGCGATCATCCTCGGTGGCGTGCACGGTTGCAGTGAGCTGGCCCTCCAGACCCTCGGCAATCGCCAACAACTTATCCTCGCCCTCCGCTTCCACCATCAAGGTCGCCGGTCCGAACATCTCGTTCGCCATCGAAGCATCGGCGAGAAAATCATCGGCCTGTGTTCCGAGCACCACTGCTCCGGCAAGGCTCGCCTCCGCGTCGGCCACCACGTGGGCCAAGCACTCCACCGCGTCCTTTGAGGTCATCGCTCCGACCGCCGCGTGATAACTCGCTGCGATTCCCTTGTGCAACATGGTCGCGGGTGCCGAATCCGAGGCCAGGGCGGATACCTGCCTCGCAAACTCGCTCCGGCCTTCTGTCCCGGAGACCACCAGGCCCGGGTTGGTGCAGAACTGTCCGACCCCCATGGTGAGGGACCCAACAAGACCCTGCGCAATCTCTTCCCCTCGCTCTTTCATCGCTCCCGGCAGGATGAAGACCGGATTCACGGCACTCATCTCCGCCCAAACCGGGATGGGTTCTTCGCGGGCCGCGGCGGAGTCCATCAGGGCCCGTCCTCCCGCCCTCGAGCCGGTGAATCCCACTGCCTTGACCTCCGAATTCTTGACGAGGGCCTGGCCAATCGTGCGTCCGCTCCCAAAGAGGACCGAGAACACACCGTCGGGCATTCCGCACTTCACGACCGCCGCGCGCACCGCGGTGCCCACGATCTCGGCGGTGCCGGGATGCGATCCGTGCGCCTTCACGATGACAGGACAACCGGAGGCGAGGGCACTGGCGGTATCGCCGCCCGCCACCGAGTAGGCCAGGGGAAAGTTGCTTGCGCAAAAGACCACCACCGGTCCCAGCGGTCGCCACATCGAACGGGCATCCGGCTTCGGCACTGGCTGCCGATCGGGCTCGGCGTGATCAATCCGCGCGTCCACCCAGGATCCTTCCTCCAGGAGTTCTGCGAACAAGCGCAGCTGAAAACAGGTGCGCCCCTTTTCCCCGCGGCACCGTCCTTCGGGTAGAGCCGTTTCCGCACCCATGCGCACCACGATGTCCTCCTCCACCGCATCGATCTCATCTGCAATCGCGCGCAGGAAGGCCGCTTTCTCCTTTCCACTCTTCTCGCGATACTCGTGGAAGGCTTCTCCCGCCAGCCGGCAAACCTCCGCCGCGCTCTCCTCTGTTTCTGCAAGGTAAGCCGGCTCCAACTCTTCGCCAGTGACCGGATTCACCGCTTTCGATTCTCCTGCCCCGCCGCTCCCGCGACGCGTCCCTATCAATGACGTTCCTTGCAAATCCATCGTCTAAAATCCTCCCTAGTCCAATTCCGCGTCGATTTCGTAATCGCTGAGATCGATCCAAATTGTCTTGGTGACCAGGTACTGGTCGAACGCCTCCAATCCATTGTCGCGCCCGCCGAACCCGGAGTGCTTCATCCCTCCAAAGGGGGTCGTGATGTCGCCCTCGCCGTAGCAATTCACAGTCACGGTTCCGGCCTGGAGGTCCTTCGCTCCGCGCAGGGCGTTGCGCACATTCGAACTGAAGATGGAGGCCTGCAGTCCGTAGCAAGTGTCATTCGCCAACTGCAGGGCCTCCTCGTTCGATCCTGCCGTCATCACTGCGAGCACGGGACCGAAGATCTCTTCTTTCGCGATCGTCATTTCGCGGGTCACTCCGTCGAAGATTGTCGGTGGGATAAAACACCCGCTTCCTTCATCCAGCGATTTTCCTCCGAGGATCAACTTGGCGCCTTCCTTCTTCCCTATCTCAATATAGCCCATCACGAGGTCAAAGTGCTCCTTCGACACCATGGACCCCAGGCGATTCGACGGCTCGAGCGGATCGCCGATCCGCCATTCGCGCACCTTGATGAGCACTTTCTCAAGGAGCTCGTCCTTCAGATCCTTGTGCACGATGAGTCGGCTGTTCGAGGTGCAGTTCTGCCCCATGTTCCAGAAACAGGCGTTCACCACGTGTTCTGCCACTGCATCGAGGTGCTCGGCATCCGAGAGCACCACTGCAGGGTTCTTTCCTCCCAACTCGAGGGTCACATTCTTGAGATTGCTGTCGGCGGCATACTTCAGGAATAGCCGTCCCACTTCGGTCGACCCCGTGAAGGAAAGCACATCGATCCCGGGATGTTCCCCGATCGCCTTCCCGACCACCCTGCCACCGCCGGTGATCACGTTGAGGACGCCATCCGGCATGCCCGCCTCGGTGGCGAGCTCCGCAATCCGCAGCGCCGTCATGCTGGTCTGGCCCGCGGGCTTCACAATGACACTGTTGCCCGCCGCGAGGGCCGGGCCCGCTTTCCACGCCAGCATCAGCATGGGAAAATTCCATGGCAGCACACAAGCCGCCACCCCCGCCGGCTCACGCACGATCAACCCGATCGCATCGTCCTGGGTGGGTGCGATCTTATCGTAAATCTTGTCCGCGGCTTCTGCGTACCACGCCAGACAATGAATGGTCTCCTCCAGGTCGATGGTCGCGCAGTCACGCACCGGCTTCCCGCTGTCCAGGCTCTCCAACACCGCGAGCTCGTAGCGATTGCGCTTCAGGCGCTTCACCCACTTGATCATGATGTCCTTCCGCGCGGAAGGATGCAGCCGCGACCACACCCCGGAATCGAACGCCTGGCGCGCCTTCTTCACCGCGTAGTCGACGTCCTCCTGGTCGCAGGCCGCGATGTCGCACAGCTTCTCACCCGTCGCCGGATTGAAGTTCTCATACGTCCTGCCGGAACGCGCCCCGGTATACTTCCCGTTGATCCACGAGTTCGCAGGATACGACGTATCCTTCGAAATGGCCTCGTACTCTTCCCTGGTCAAAAGATCGCTCATGCTTCTTGTCCTTGAGGTTTGCTCACAATCCGCCGGATCGTCGTCCGGGCGGTTAAAATTGCATCACGCAGTTCGCGCTTCAGTTCTTTCTTCATCGGCCGCAAGGGGAGGCGCACCGTTCCGGCTGGCAACCCGTCGAGCTCACACCCGTACTTCACGCACTGGGCAAACTTCCCGCCTCGCTCCAGCACCGTCATGACCGGCAGGAGCGCCTTCATGATGCGCCGGCCCTTCGCAAAGTCGCTCTGCACCACACAGGCCTCGTAGAGCGCGATGCACTCGGCCCCAAAAAAGTTCCCCGCCGCACACACCCACGAGCGGGCGCCCCAGACAAAGAACTCGAGCGCCTGGTCGTCCGCTCCACAGCTCAACTGGAGGTGCGGAAACTCGCGCGCAATCATGTGGATGCGATCGATGTCGCCGCTGCTCTCCTTGATTGCCGCGAAGTTCGCGTTGCGACTCACTCGCTCGAGAAATTCCCGCCCGAACCCGGTCCCGGAGCGGCCCGGGTAGTTGTAAATCACCACCGGCAGCCCGCAGGCCTTGTCGACCGCCAGCGCGTGCTGAGAGAGTTCCTTGTCGTTGGGCACCGAGTAGGGCGGAACTGCCAGCAGGATGGCGGATGCTCCGGCCTCCCGTCCCTTCGCCGCAAACTCGCAGACATCTTCGGTCCGGATGTCGTTGACACCCGCGATCCACGGAATGCGTCCGCCAATCACTTCATGGGCAAAGTGGAACTGCCGCACCCGCTCCTCCGGGGTCAGCGCGTAGTTTTCGCCGGTTGTCCCACCAATCACCAGTCCGTGCGTGCCCTGGCCGATGAGGTGCTCGATCATGGTGGCGTAGCCGCTCTCGTCAATGTTGCGATCAGCGTCCATGGGCGTGATCACGGGGGTGTAGATTCCTTCAAAGCGCATGTGCGGGGCCCTTGTTAGCGACGTGGCGGTGCATTTCAAGCGCCCTGCCAACCAATCCCGTATCTGAATGGATCCTGAGGGTTCAAAATCAGCTCCGCCTCACCATTCACCCAGGCCGATCCGGTGACCCGCGGAATCACCATTTCGTTCTCCAACGGCTCCACTGTTCCCTCAAATACGGTGTCCAGGACACCGGCTTGCCGCCAGCACTCCCCGGCCGCCAGTTCGCCGTCGGCATGGAGGCAGGCCAGCTTCGCACTGGTCCCCGTCCCGCACGGTGAACGATCGTATTCCCTGCCCGGGCACAACACGAAGTTGCGGCTATCCGCCATCGTGCTGTTTCCCGGCGGTCCAAAGACTTCGATGTGGTCAATCTCGACCCCATCCTTGCCGGTCACGCCGCTCTTTTTGAGCTCCTGCCGCACTGCCCAGGTAAACTCCGTGAGCGCCTCGATGTTCCCAGCCGCCACCTTCGGCCCCTGCTCCTTGATCAGGAAAAACCAATTTCCTCCCCACGCCACGTCTCCGGTAACGAGCCCCCACTCCGCAACATCCACCTCCACGGCCTTCGCGTAACGATAGCTCGGAACATTGGTCACGGTCACCTGCCCCTGCCGGTGCAATTCGACTCCCACCACTCCCACCGGCGTTTCAATGCGATGCACTCCGGGAAAGAGCCGCCCCAGATGCGCCAGGGTCACCGTCACGCCGATCGTTCCGTGCACGCAGCCATTCAAGTAGCCCACATTGTTGAAAAAGATCACCCCGGTCGCGCAGTCCGGCTCGTTCGGTTCGCACAGGATCGCTCCCACCATCGCCTCGTGACCGCGCGGTTCGTTCACGCAGGCCATACGCACCCAGTCGAACTCCCTGGCCAGGCGATGCCGCCTTTCCATCAACGATCCACTTCCAAGGTCCGGTCCACCATCCACCACCACCCGGGTGGGCTCGCCTTCGGTGTGGGAGTCAATGACGCGCAATATCGTTTCGCCGCTCAACTCTTCTCTCTCTAGCAACCTGTCGCGTGATGACCACTCCGAAAGTTCACTCACGAAAATCGCCCTGGCGACAGCTGTTCCAATGAGTGCGAGGGCTCCCTACCCATCACTAGGTCGGATACCAGCATTCCGGTCACCGGCCCAAGGCTCAGACCCATCATGGCATGACCGGTTGCCACGATGACATTCTCGTGTCCGGGGACTCTTCCCAGGTAAGGCAGGCCGTCCGGAGAACACGGTCGCAAACCCGACCAACGCTTCAATCCATCAAAGTTCTCCGGAGAAAGGGCAGGAAAGACCCGGCAAGCTGCCTTGATGATTCCCTGCACCCGCCGTTCATTGACCGAGAGATCGTTCCCGCAGATCTCCATCGTCCCTGCAATCCGCAGCGAACTTCCCATCGGGGTGACCGCCACCTTGGCCTCACCCAGCAGCGAGCAGAGCCGGGGCAATTGTCGCGGCTCTCGCAGCGTGAGGGAGTAGCCTTTGCCCGCCTGCATGGGCACCCGCATCTTGAGCATCTTGCCCAACGCCGGAGTCCAGGCGCCGCCGGCCAGCACGATCATCTCTCCCTTCAGTTCCTCTCCCCCTTCCAGGAGAACACCGCAATCGGCAATGCTCGTCACTTCGCACCCGTAGCGAATCTCTCCGCCCATCCTCACGAGCTCTCCCTTCAAGCCCAGCAGGAACCGCCCGGGATCAAGGTGACAATCCTGTTCATACCAGACTCCTCCCTTCACCTGCATCTCGATGTTGGGATCAAGCTCCGCCAATCTCGCCCGATCGCATACTTCGACCCGCAAATTCATTTCACGAGCCCGCTCCGCGAGAGCCGCTTCCTCTTCGAGCAACTTGTCCGTTTCGCACAACATCAAGAGACCCAGTTGCTGCAATCCGAAGTCGATGTCATTCGCGAGTTCTTCGAACGCAGCTCGACTCGCGAGATGCAGGTCCCGCAGCAATCCCACACAACCAGCGGCGTGCCTGGAATTGGCATGACGAAGGAAGGTCCAGCCCCACCGCATCAACTCCAGGCTCAACCGCGGGCGGACATAGAACGGGCTTTCCCGATCGAGCAGCCACTTGAGCCCCTGGGTCACCACCCCCGGAGCCGCCAAGGGCGTAAAATGGCTGGGAACAACCATCCCGGCATTTTCGCTCGAACAGTTATTTCCATCTTCCCTTCCTCGTTCCAAGACCACCACCTCCCGACCGCTCCGCGCGATATAGTAAGCGCAACAGAGCCCGATCACCCCTCCGCCCACCACCACCACCCGCTTCCGCTCTTCACTCGCCGTCACGGCGCAGACTCTAGATTCTTCAATGCGCCCCGCAACCCCGCCCAATCGTCAAATTAGAGGATCGACAAAACCAAGGAGATTCTGATATGCAGATAGTCAACATCGCTTTGCGAAATATGTCTCCGCTGCCCCGGCTCTGTCTTATTGTTTCCGCCGCCTTGGGCTTTGCGCTTCCCGCTCTCGCCGAGAAGCCCAAGTTCGCAACCATCGATATTTCAAAAGCCTTTGAGGCCTACCACCTCACCGTCACGGAAAAAGCCAAGATCAAGATCGCGCGAGAATCGCTGCGCAAGGAATCGCGCCGCGAAACCCTCAAGCTCCTCGAAGTGGAGGTTTCCGATCTCAAGAACAGGACGCAGGACCCGACCCTTTCCGAGAAGGAGAAAAAGGAGGCCTATCGTCGCTACATGATGAAGAACTACGAGAAGGTGGTCTTCAAACGCGAACGTGACCAACACATCGCCGAGCAGCTGAAGTTGATCAACGAGGCGATGGTGAAGAAGACCTACGAACTCCTCGCCGACGTGCGCGCCGTTGTTCAAAAGATCGGTGAAGGCGAAGATTACGACTACATATTCGAGATGAGCGGGAAAACCAGTTCCCAAATTGCGCCCTTGATCTATATTCGAGATGCGACCGACATCACCGATCAGGTGATCGCAGTCCTCAACAAGGACAAGCCGGCCGAGAAGGAAGTAGCGACTACTGCCAACCAGTAGTCCCTCCCTTCGCGCGCCCGGCCTGCTCCACCTCGCGCAAACCATGGACGCCCTTTGGCCCCTCCTCAACAACCCCTTCACCTGGGGCCTTCTCCTCGGCCTCCTCGTGGCCGGATTCCTCTGGAGATCCAGCGTCGCCACGCGCGGTCACCTCAAGCGCGAAATCAGGCGGCTCCAGGACGAGGGCCGCGAACTGCAGAGCCACCTCAACACCCAGCTCAAGCTGACCGCCAGGGGCACCGATGAACTGCAGAAGGATCTCGATGAATCGCGCCGCCAGAACGAGAATCTCCGCGTCACGAACGCCACCTTGCAAGCCAAGCCCGGTCGCGCCGAGCAGAGGCAATTCCAGATCACGGAATCCGCCATCCGGGCCATGCGTGAACAGGCCCCCGGCTTCGCCCCCGCCTGGGAACAAGCCCTCCGGAAAGCGGAAACGGAGTACGAGGCAGCAGAGGGTGGCCTCAAGAAACTGGTGAAGAAGGTAATCCCGGGCATCGGGGGCTCAGCACCCGCGCCACCTGCCGCAACAGCGCCGGCCGAGGAGAAGGAAGGGGCCTAGTCCCCGCATCTTCCTCACGCCCCATCGCTGCGGCACTCGATTTCCTGGCAGGAAGCACCCTTGCCATCGTCGCCTGGCACTCGCGATGCAAGCGCTGTTGTAGGACGGCCCTCGCGATCTACTCTGGCGGGTCCTCGGCCTTGGCGTCCTCGCCTTCTCGGCTGCATTGTTGCTCGTGCCTGGGGAGCTTCAGTGTGAATCTTTCGTACAAGTTTGAGCATTCCGGGCAGAATACATCGATTTCTCGGCAAGTCATCGGGTCGTACGGCATCACGCCCAGTTCTCGGCAAAACGCGCAAATCTCCACCAGCATTTGTGGTCCTGCTCCCGAAATCTCGAAGCGTATTTGCTCAATCTCATCGCTGTCTTCCATCCCACCGGTGAGGGCACGAAGATGATCGATCGCATAGCCTCTGCCAGGTCGCAATCTATTCGCCTGGCGTGCCGAATACGCGGCCGAGATGCAACCGACGCGCAGCTCCACATCGTCACCCCATCTCGCAATCGCCCATCCAACTGGTAGCTTGCTTTCAAAAGCGACCTCAAATCGGTCAACGAGGATTCGGCGGAGGGGTCCGAAGAGTGCAATGATCTCTCGGTCTCCTCGAGGCTTTACAAGGACGGATCAAGAGAACGTTTCTGGGCATTCGCGCGTGGCCTCAACTGCTTGCACATATTGGTCATAGTCGAAAGTCAGGTCCGGCAAGTCGGCAAGTGGTTTCGCCTGCATTCCTGGATTCAGCATGAAATCACTCCAGAGCACGCGCTTCTCTTCTATCGCGATTCGAGTCCAAATTCCATCGCACCAAAACATTCCGCAATCGCTGCAAGCCGCAATCGGTGATCGACCTCCACAGTCATCGATGAATTCTCTTCTCGGAGCACCAAGAAAATCCAAGGCCAGAGGTTGGGTCGTGACCACGCTGACTCCAATCCATCGCCCGCGAGGGCTGCTCTTCCGTCCTGCTTGGCAAAGATCGGGGTAGAAGCCTCCAATCCATTCGGTAATCCGTTCGCCGTCGATGCGGAATGCGGTAGCATTTATTTTTCCGTTCGGCCAAGATTCGATCTCGAACTCCTCAATGGCGATGTCGAGTCGATGCATCCTATCGGTTTGCCCACCGTCTGAGCCCTAACGCGGAGCGTTGGCGGCTTTCGGGGCTCATGGTCCTCAGCTTGCGAACACTATCATGCGGCCCGTTGCCCGTCGATCGCAGGAAGCACTCTGCAGGGTGATCCGGACCCATTGCTGGTCGGAGGACGCCCAACCATACGCCATTCCTGCCAACCGCCCTGGTGGCGGACTTCACTCCTCGTCCACCGTCTCGTCCCGCTGGTAAATCGGCAGCTGCCGATAGGGAACGGTAAAGGCCAGGATCATCGTCGCGGTTCCATAGGTTCGGCCCGCTTCGCGACTGTACCACGATCCGTCCTCCTGTTGCTTGGGAAGGTAGTGGTCGTACATCCAGTTCGCGTAGGTCTCCCAATACTTGCCGCCGAGTTGGAACATGCCCTGCGCCGAGTAGTAGTTTCCGTAGAACTCGAATTGGTTGTTGGCCAGTCCGCGATGGTTGCGCAGCACGAACTCGCCCGCCTTGATCGTGGCCGGCTTTCCGTGTTCGCCGCAAAGCTCGAGACAAAGCAGGCCCATCCCGGTGAGCGACTCCTTGTGGCTGCTTGAGTTGGAGTAGCCGAAGCAACCGATCCGCGGGTCGTGGTGCCGGTAGAGATACTTCACCGCATCGTCGATGGCCCGGTCGGGCACTGCGGCTCCATTCAACTTGGCGGAGCGCAGCGCCATGAGGGCCCAGCCGCTACAGGAGGTGTCACTGTCGCGCGATCCAGGATGATAGCGCCACCCCCCCTGGTGTTGGGGCGGCTTGGGAACTCGCTGGGCGCGCAAGATCAAGTTCAGGGCCCGGGGCAGCGCCTTGCCGATGCGGTCCTGGCGTTCTGGATCCACCATTCCGGAGACCTCCGAAAGGAAGAGCGTGCTGATATTGTGGGCGTACATCGGACCGCTCCCCGCGTGACCGGCCACGAAGAGGCCGTTGCTCTCCTGGTTCCTCAGCACAAAGTCGATGCAGCGGTTGATGTTCTCGGCATACGGTCCCTCGGTTGGCATGTGGCCCTTCGACAGGAACGCCATCCCAACCAGGGAGGGAATCCCGGTCGAGGTCCCGTAGTTTTCCGGAAAGGTTCCATTTTTTTCCTGCACGCGCGCAAGAAATTGCAATCCCCGCTCCACCGCCGGATCGACCTTGGTCTTCCACTTCGAGAATACCGTCTTCGGCACCTCCTGCGCGCAGAGCGATGCCGCACCCAGGATTCCCACCAAAACGCCCAATCCAATCCGTCCCATCATGCTTCAAATTCTAGTGACGCCGACTCCTGATCACCTTGCCCCCTTGGCCACTTCCTGGAAGTAGCGTTTCACGAGTCCGCGATAATCTTCCGGAATGCCGGCTCCGCCGCCGCCCCCGACATCGGAGCGCAGGAGTTCCTTCAACTTCTCCCAGTCCTTGGCACTCACCCCCAGCTTGGCCAGCTCGGGAGGCACTCCTGGATCGCCCTGCTGCGGACGCGGACCTTCCTGCGGCTCCTGCCCCGGCTGCTGTCCCGGCTGCCCAGGTTGACCCGGCTGCTGTCCCGGCTGTTGCCCGCTTTGCATCGCCTGCATGGCCTGCTGGGCTGCCTGCGAAAGTGCCTGGGCAGCTTGTTGCGTGGATTGCGCCTGCTGACCCGCGCTCTTTGCATCGGATGCCTGGGCGGCGGCCTGCAGCGCTTCCGCCAGCGACTCTCCGGTGCCCGGAATTTGATTCTGGCCGGGCTGCTGGCCGGCGGCCTGTTGGGCCTGCTCGGCGAACTGCTGGGCGGCTTGCTGCAGGGCCTGGGCCGCTCCCTCAAAACTCTCCGAAGCCTGCGCGTGTTGTTGGGCGGCCGCCTGCGCTTGTCCCTGCTGTCCTGACTGGGCCGCTTGCGAGGCCTGCTGACTTCCCTGCTGCGCCTGCTGTGAAGCCTGCGCCATCGGTCCGGACTGACCATTCAGCTGCGGCAGATTTTGAATCGCTTCCGCGAGTGCGGCAGCTTCCGCAGCCTGCAACTCCTGCACGGCCTGGAGAGCTTCCTCCACCTTGCCTGCTTCGAGCGCTTCGAGAGCTGCGGCAACATCGGCCTGTCGCTCGGCCAACTCTGCAAGCTGAGGATCGGCAGGATCACCTTGTCCCTGGCCTTCTCCTTCGCCCTGGCCTTCACCCTGACCTTCACCCTGACCTTCGCCTTGTCCTTCTCCTTCGCCTTGTCCTTCTCCTTCGCCTTGTCCTTCTCCTTCGCCCTGACCTTCTCCTTCGCCCTGGCCTTCGCCTTCACCCTGGCCTTCGCCTTCACCCTGGCCTTCTCCTTCACCCTGGCCTTCTCCTTGGCCTTCGCCTTCACCCTGGCCCTCGCCACGCTCTTCACTGGGCAATGCAAGATTCTCCAAGGACTCGGCAGCTGCACGCGCAGCGTCGGCCGCCGCCTCCGGAAGATTTGCTTCCAACGCCTCGAGAGCATCCTGAGCCTCACCGACAGCCTCGGGCAGCAAATTGGCCCGCTCCTCCAAATTCGCCCGGGCCTCCGAAAGTTGCTCCTGCGCCGCTTCGACAATCGCGGCCTGCTCCGCGGCAAGCTGCTCGCGAATCTGTTCCGCCAGCGCCTGCTCAGCCTCGCTTAGGGCCTCGGCTCCCTCCTGCGGTTGTCCCTCCTGTGGCTGTCCCTCCTGCGGTTGGCCCTCCTGCGGTTGGCCCTCCTGGGTTGCCGCCTGTGCCTCAGCGGCTTCGGACAAACCCTCCTGCCGCTCTGCAAGCTCCAGGGCCTGCTCGGCGAGATCCTCCGCAGCTTCGGCCTGGCCCTCTAACATTTCGGCCTTGGCCTCCTGGTTCTGATTCACCTGGTTCTGCAATGCCCCTTCAACCTGCTGTTGCTCCTGCTGCAGTTCCTGGTTCGCGGGAGCCTCCGCACCCTCTTGCTGCGCCGCGTTCTCGGCTTGGCGCGCGATCTCATTTTCCTGCTGTGCCAGCTCACTGAGCTGCGCCAACTGCTCAAGCTTGCCTTCGTCCTGCTGAACCGCCTGCTGAAGTTCCTCCAATTGTTTGATCGCCTCCTGTGCTGCAGTGCGCGCCTGATTCAATTCCTCCTGGCGACCTTCCGCGGTGTCCTGCAGAGGGGTATCTTCCAAGCGCTCCCGCGATTCTGCGACTTGCTGCGCCGCTTCGCGCACCTCGTCCGCCTTGTCAGCCTGCACCCCGCGCTCCATGCGCTCGGCCAAATCTGCCAGATCCTGCTGCGCGTTCGCCAACTTCTCACGCGCTTCTTCAAACGCCTTCTCTGCCTGTTCCGTAAGCTCCTCCTGCTGAATCTCGTGCTGGTGCTGCTCCATGCGCGCCTTCGCCTCGCGCACATCCTGAATCGCCTCGTTCAGCGTCTCGCGCACATCACTTTGCTGCGCCCTGATCTCCTGCCGCACAATAGATTCCGCATTGCGATCGATCCGGATCGTCAGCCACTCCGAGTGGCCCACGCCGGGTCCTCCCAGCGATTCCGGAAGCACGTCGGTCACTGCGATGCGCATCCTCAACTCCTGGGCGTCCTTCCACCTGTCGAGCATCTCGCCGATCGACACGATCTGCTCGCCACGCCAGAGCGGCTTGGAGCTCAAGTTATCCTGTTCCGGCAGGTCGCCGGCCAACGGTTCCACCTTGCGTCCGTTCACCTGGAGTTCCACCTCGGCGGACTTTACTCCCACATCTTCCTGCACTTCGTACTCAAGGCGGACCAGCTCATCAGGCCGCACCCTCATCTCCTTCTTCGTCGGAGCGATGAGGGTGACCACCGGCGCCTTGTCCAGCTGCACCTTCACCGGGAAACGGACGCCTTCGATCTCGCGCTCCAAGCGATGTCTCAACATCACCTGGCCCAATCCGTCCTGTTCAGGGATGAGAGTCCAATTGAGTTTCACCCGGCCGCCCCTGGCATCCGGCTCCACCGTCACGGTGCCGATCTCCTTGCCATCCACCAGGAAGCGCCCGCCTTCCACCGGCGTGTTGGTCATCCCCTTCAGCTCCACGCTCGTCCCCGCCAGGGCCACAACCCCTTGACCGATGGAACGGCGCTGCGGGGCGCGGTTGGTGTATTCCGGAAAGGTATAGAGCACCTTGAGATTATCCACCTGCGGCAACGGCCACACCGTGACGTCATAGCCATCGCTCTGCGCCTTTCCGATCCGGGCGTGGTAGTGAAAGCTGTCCCGTGCCGCCGGGAGACGGTAGTCAAACTCGCTCACTCCGTCCGCGACCCGCGCCACCGCGATGCGCTCGGTAAGGGTCTCCATTCCATCCCGCTCCATCACCAAGGTGAGCTCCTTGGCCTTGGGGTCGGAAAACTTGATCGAAATCCTGACTTCGTCGCCTTCCAACACCTCGATGTCCTGCGGAGCAATCGTAAAGCGCACCGCGCCCGCATTGCCGAGATCCGTGAAGGGCGCGACCGCGCGCACAAAGAGCCGCTGCGTTTCTCCCGGGAAGATCACAAAGAGAAGAAGGAAGACCGCGGCCAGTCCCGCCGCCGGCCACATCCACCGCTTGGCCCGCCGGGCGCGGATTTCGATCCCGGGATCGACATCCTTCACGTCCCCCTTCGCCTCGAGGACCAGTTCCTGCAGCAAGGCCTCCGACACCCCTCTGCTCGAACCCTGCGTCAGTTCGAGAGCGGTGCTCACCCGTTCCTGAATCTCCGGGTGCCGCGTTTCGAGCCAGCGCGCCACCTGCACAAGCGTGATCCGATTGCTCAGTGGTTTGATCAGCCAGGCCCAGATTCCCCACAGGGTGCCGAGCACCAGGGCCCCGAGCATCACCCAGCGCACGATCACCGGCAGGGGCGCGAGGAAGAAATCCGCCGCCATGGTGAGGAGCAGGCCTCCCAGCACAAGGGTCACCAATTCTGCCAGACCGCGTAAAAGCTGCATCCGGCGGACCCTGCGCAAAAGGGCTTGGAGGGGTTTGATGATTTCCTTCGGTAGGCTCGTACTCATTGTTCACTTGAGGTTATGGGGCAAGGACACGGAGAGCCCCGGATTCTTCGGACTATCTTAACTGTTACGGGAGACCACTGCCCCTTCTAATCACCCATTCTGAAGTTAATAGGCCGCAAAACAGCAATAAAAGCAGCCAATGGTCCCAAAGCCGCGTTTCCCGGAGCTCCTCCCGGGTCTCATCGCCCGTCAAAAAGAGCCCCGCCAGCTGCCCGCTCTCGTCCGGACTGACCACCCGGCCGCCCGAAAGCTCCGCGATCGTGTCCAGGAGGGGCCGGTTCAAGGTCGTCTCCGAGAGCTCCACCGGGCTCATCGCGCCCACCACCCGGAAGTTCGTGACGACCCTGGTTTCGCCCTCCTCCTCGAGGAGCTTGGTGGCTTTCTTGCCGACCAGGATGATCTCGTAGGTCCCCGATCCCGGGAAGGGACCGATCATGGCGGTGTGCAATCCAGGCGAACCCTCCTGGTAGTTTAGTGCGACGGTAGCGAGCTTCTCCCCATCCCTCCACACTTCGGCCTTCAGCGACTTGTCCTCGATGGGATTCTTGTCCTCATCCCAGAGCCGCGCCGTGATCCGCAACTTGTCGTCGCCGGTGTAACTCAGGTGATCCGTTCCCAGTCGCACTCTGCCTGTGCCCGAGCGCAGGTTCGGACCAGCTCCCCAACGCACCATTTGCCCCCACAGGCGGTGGTGATAGACGTCGCCCACTCCTTCGCGCAACCGCCAACTCCGGTCCGTCAACAACATCACCACCTTGCCGTGGCCCACTTGCTGCGAAACCAGGATCGCGTTCTTTGCCTCCTCGGCCTTGCGCCTCGCCAGGCGGGCGAGGGCATCGCCGAGTTGAGCCGCGCTGGTGACTTCAGCTTCATCGTCCCCCTCGGTGGAAGCAACCACCAGGATATCCGCGCCCTCTTTCACGCCGTCCACCGGATGACGCCACCGAAAAACGGGGAACTCACCCCACAAGCGTTCGTTCTCCAGGCGGCTGTCCGACTGCGCGGTGATCGAGTGGTTGCGTCCCTCCGCGGTCAGCACAAGACGGTAGGGCGGATCGTTCGACCCGAAATAGGTCCGGCGGCTGGGAGTGTACTCCACCGGAAACAGCGCCCGCGCGATTTCCGAGCTGATGGCATGCGGCATGTGTCGTGGCCCGGCAATCGCCACGAGGAGTGCCGCCCGGTCATGCACGCATTTGCGAATCACTTCCCACGTGTCGTCGTCGATCGCATCGGGCGGGATATCTCCCAGGATGATCACGTCAAATTTCCGCCACTCCTCTTCGCTCTCCGGCAACCTGGTGGCCTGGGCATCACCAAACTTGCGCGCCGCCGAGGCCGGCACATCCTCCAGGCGTTGACCCAGGATGGTGTCCGGTTCCAGCAGGACATACTGCAGGTGAATCGACTTGTCGCGACCGTAAAAGAGGTTTCGCAGGTAGCGAAATTCCCAGCGGGGACGGGAGTCCACAATCAGGACATTGGTGCGCGCATCCGTGATCGCCGTCTCGAAGTCCCAACTGTTGTTGTTGTCAAAGCGCTCTCCGTCGAGGGCCTCCAACTCCACGCGGTAGGCGTTCACTCCACCCGCATCAGGCACATCGCGAAAGCGCACCTCCTCCCGGTGGTGATCCTGCGGAATCGTGATCGTCTTCTCGTCCACCACCTCGTCCCCGCGCTTGAGGCGCACCTTGGCGGTCCTGCCGCGATAGCCGTCAAATTTCAGCACCGTCGTCACGCGGAGACGGTCGCCGAGATAAATCGCATCGGGCGAGCGCACTTCCAAAATCGCGATATCGCGCGGGGGCTTCTCGCTTCCCACTGCCACGATGCCCACCGGGGCATCGAGGATTCCGAAGCGCCTCGCGATATCCTCCACCCGGCCCGGCCGGTTGTGCCGTCCATCGGTCGCCATCACGATCCCGGCCAGGTTGTCGGGCGGGACTTGCTCAAGAACGGTCGTCAGGGCGTTGGCCAGGTCGGTGGCCTGATCCCAGCCCTCGGCTTCTTCCTCATCCTCGCCCAAGGCCCGCCGCGCGGCCCGAATAATCCGTACCCCCACCTTGCCTTTCAGTTCCTCGAAGAGACCGCTGGCCTCCAGCGCGGACTCCACCAGTTCGAATCGCGAAGAGGTTTGTCCCTCATCGATCAAATGCATCGAGGCGGAGTCGTCCATCACGATCACCACTTCGCGCTCCAATTCGCGATTGACCTTCCGGCTCAAAACCGGTTGCAGGAGCATCCAAACCAGGGCCACCAGCGCCGTGAGGCGCAGCGCCGTCAACCAGCGCCCCTTGGTCTTCCCCACCGCGCCCTGCTCGTAACGATAGAGGAAGATGATCAACTCCACTGCCAGGGCGGTGATCAAGGCGATGATCCAGATCGGCCACGACGTTCCCAGGTGGAACGCCTTGTTCATCAACTCCATCAAACCCCAGGCGACCGCGCATACCAGCGGCACACGGATCAATGCCAGCACTCCCGCATTCATGCCCGACACATCCCCCTCGCTCCTCGCAGCTTGCTACCTGCTTCTCCTCTCATCATCCCACCTTCTTCAATCGATCCATTTTCTCGAGGATGGCGGCATCCGGCCCGCCACGTTCCTCGAACTCCACCTTCACTTCCTCCGCGGTTCGCCGGGACATTGAAATCCACCGCGCCAACGCTACTTCCAGAAGCAGCAGGAAGAACGCCGCCACCGCGAGAAACTTCCAGAGCTCCTGTCCAAATCCTTTGCCGCTCAACACCGCCAACAAATCGTTCACCGAACGCGCCTCCACCAGGTCGATGTTCTTTCGAATCAACTCCTTGTCATCTTCTTCCAGGCTCGTGAGGCGGCTCTCCCGCACATCCCGCTTCACCACCATGGGAACTTCCCCTGCCGCGAACTCCTCGATCTCCTCACGCAACTGGTCCGGCACCGTGATCTGGTAGAGACCGGGAATGGCCGCGCCGTCCAGTTCCAGCACCCGTCCTCGTCGTCCAACGGACAACTTCACCGTGCGCGAGTCGCCCCGCGGATCGACCGCCTTGCTCTTGGCCACCACCGTGCTGTCCTTCCCGTCGCTCACCGGAATCAACACGCGCGCCGGCACAGGCTCCATGGCGCCTCCAGGCACCTTCCAGAAGAAGCGAATGCGCGCGTCGCTGTATACCTCCTCGTAATCCAGGGTGATCGGCACGGGAATCCCGGCTTTCAGCTCCACGTTCCCGCTCTCCCCCTGGCTCTGCGCGCGCAGGACGGTCTTCCCCGCGATCTTGAGCTGCGCCTTGTCATCGACCTCGAGCCTGAAGCGATAGTCGCCGGTCATGGGAGGAACGAGATGGCCCGCCCAGTGGATCTTGAACTTGTCCTTGTTCATTCCGCGGTGGGGGGCCTCGCCTCCCCAATCGAAGAGGATGGTGGGATCGATGCGTTCAAGGGCAATGCCCCGCCGCGTATCATCGGAGCGATAGTAAGTTCCCATCAATCCGCCGCCCCCGGGGAGAGCCAGGGCCGGCCGCCAGCTCGCTTCCACATTCAAGCTCACTCCCCCCGCACCCGCCAGCCAGGTCACCAGTTCATGAACCAGTGGAACAAAGGACCGGCGGGTAGGGAGATTCCCGGTGCGGACATCGAAGGCGGAGGTCGAGAGGAGCACCCGGCCCTTTCCATAATTGCGTCCGGCCAGGAACGGCTCGCCGTTCGAGAGGCGCGCCGCGATGGAGCCCCCTTTCCTTTTGGCGGTCACCTTGCGGTAGCCCGAAACCCGCGCCTTGCCCAAGTCCGAGGCCTTGTCGTCCTTGAAGAGTACCAAGGTCTCGTGATCAAAGGTGGAGGGCGCCGGATGAAGTCCCTCCTCGTCCGCCTCCAGCGCTCCCAGCTCCACCGGGATCAGCTCACCGTCGGGACCCGACCAGGCGTTGTAGAATTCTTCATCCACCCGTGGTCCGGCGAGCACAAGCAAGCCTCCTCCATTGGCGACATAAGACGCCATCCGCTCAGCCATCCGCCCCGGCAGGCGCACCACGTCCGCAAGCACGATCACTCGATATTCTTCCAGATTCTCGAGGCTTGTGATGTCGGGCGCCGCCACCACGGTGGGCTCCATCAGGTAGTTTTCTTCCGGCTTGTTGCCCTCCACCAGTTCCGCCGAAGGAGCCAGGGCCAAGGCTGTGAAGCCGGCCGCCCGTTCGAAAAACCCGCCGCTTGGATTGCCATCCACCAGCAGAATCGGGAGACGCTTCCTCACGGCGACCACCAACTCCTGCTTGTCGTCGACCGGCAAGTCGTCATTGGCATCGAGTCGTGCCTCCACCACCACCGGACCAGCCTGCTTGAAGAGGTGGCGAATCTCCACGGTCTCTTCCTGCCCCGGGGCGAGTTGCCCCACTCCCACCGGCTCCAGGACTTCCTCGCCCACCGTCACCTGCAAGGGCTCGGGTGTCACCGCTTCCGTCCCGGTATTCTCAATGGTCACGCGGATGGTCGCTTCGCGATCCGTCCCCACCACCTCGCGGGAAAGCTCCACCTTGCTCACCGCCACGTTGCGCATCGCGTCGGGTGGAGGAAAGATCCGCAGCAACAGCTTGGGCGGACGCGGCAATCCCTCGACCGCATCTCCAAGTGATTTCCAGGCCGAAGGACTCTCCAATCGCCAACCAAGGCGCTGACCATCCGTGAACACGATGATCTCCTTCGCACCGTGGTAACCCTTGGCCAGGTTGAGCAGGCTCACTCCCAGGGCATCGTGGGCACGAAACGGTCCACCCACCGGCCGCAACCCTTCGAGCACCTCGATCACATCGGCACGGTGCGTCAAGGGTGCGCCCGTCACCTGTTCCGGTGCCGGCCCACCCAGGATCACCGAGAAGGCCGACCCCCGCGGTGCTTCCTTCACCAGGAAGATGGCCTCCTCGATCGCCAGCTCAAAAGCGGTGCGCCCGCCGGCTCGCGGCATCTCCATCGAGGTCGAAGCGTCGATCACGAGGGCAATGTCCCGGCTCCCGGTGTTCTGGAAGCGATTCAGGTTGAGCTGTCGCTCGAGCAGGATGAGGGCTACGCCGGCCAGCAAAAGGAGAAGGGCTGCTCCACGAGTCAGCCAACGTGCTGCCTTCGCACTCAGGACGAAGGAAGCTCCCAGCGCGGCAATGCCAAGGAGAGCCAGCGGCAGGACAAAAATCCAGGGGATGGTGGAATCGGGAGGAACAAAGGGCCGCGCAATGGCAAGGGCAAGCAGGCCAATCAGCAGGCAACGGGCCGCCATCAACAACATGTCTTCCCACTCCATGCGTCGGCGGCGCATCGCGACGGTGTCGAAGAGGAACCGCATCGCTCCCCAATCCAACGGCTTGGCCGCCTGCCGCCGCATCATATGCAGGATGATCGGAACCAGCACACCGGCGAGTCCGAGCAAGAGCCATGGATTAAGGAACAGCATCTGAAATTGTGATTAGGTGATTTGGAATTGAGGGGGCGGACCGATCCCGGAGAGAACAGGATCATCGCCCCCCGACGCGTCTTCGTCGCGGGGTCCCCCAATCTCCAATCTCAAATTGCCAATCATCACCTCTTCGCATGCATTCGCCGTCCAAGGTAACGCACCAGCGTCTCCCGCAGCGGGGTCTTGGTATTCACCGGCACGTAGTCGGCCCGCAGGTTTCCGCTGGCGGCCTCCATTGATTTCACAAATTCGCGCACTCGTTCCAGGTAAGCGGCCCGCACTGCCTGCGGATCGATTCGCAGCATGGGCTCCACTCCCTCAAGATCGCGGAACCGCTGGAAGGCCTTGAACGGAAAAGTCAGTTCTTCGTCCGCCAGGACATGGAAGATCACGAGTTCGTGCTGACGAAAGTCGAAATGGTGCAAGGACTCCACGATGTCCTTCGGATCGTCGAAGAGGTCGCTGATGAGCACCACCAGGCCACGCTTGTGCACCCGCTCGGCGACCTCATGCAAGACGTCGGCCACCTTGGTTTCGGCGCCCGGCGTTGATTGGTAAAGGGTATCCAGGATCCGTCGCACCTGGCTGGGCCGGCTTCCCGACCGCAGGTAGGACCTCACTTCCGAATCAAAGGTCACCAAGCCCGCCCCGTCTCCCTGCTTGATGAAGAGATAGGCCATGGCAGCCGCGAGGTAGCGCGCGTAGGAGAACTTCGACATCGCCTCGCCATCCACCGAAGCCGCCTCATCTCCCCGATAGGCCATCGACCCAGAAATATCGACCGCGATGGTCACTCGCAGGTTGGTCTCCTCGATGAACTGCTTGATGACATTGCGATCGCTCTTCGCCATCACGCGCCAGTCCAGGTTGCGCGGATCATCGCCGGGGGTGTACTCCCGGTGCTCGGCGAACTCGACCGAGAATCCCTTGTCCGGACTGGTGTGCTTGCCGGTCAGGGTTCCCTGCATTCGCTTGCGCGCGAGCCACTCGAGCCGACGCATCACACCCATCGACTCCTCCGGAAGGAGGCGCATGGACTCGGGGACCTTTAGGGAAGCCATCAGGTGTGCGGTGATTCTCCCTTAGACCTTGATCTCTTCCTTGGGCTCAAGGTGTTCCAGGAGCATGCGCACGATGTCGTCGCTCTGCACACCGGAGGCTTCCGCGTTGAAGGTGGTGAGCACGCGGTGACGGAGCACCGGGTGGGCCACCGCCGCGACGTCGCCCGTGGTGGCGTGGAACCGCCCGCGCAATACGGCGTGCGCCTTTGCCGCGGAGATCATTGCGATCCCGGCCCGCGGACCGGCTCCCCAGCCGACCATGTCCTTCACGAACTCCGGGGCCTCCCCCGAGTTCGGCCGGGTGGCGCGCGCGATATCAGCGGCAAAGTCGATCACGTGATCACCCACCGGCACTCGTTTCACAATCTCCTGGAGCTGCAGGATGTCTTTCGCGTCCATCAGGGCTTTCACCTCCCCCTCACCGGGACTCGTCACGCGACGGATGATCTCGCGCTCTTCGTCCTCGCTTGGATAGTCCACCACGATGTTGAAGAGGAAGCGGTCGAGCTGCGCTTCCGGAAGCGGGTAGGTGCCCTCCTGTTCGATCGGGTTCTGGGTGGCGAGCACGAAGAAGGGATCGGGCAAATCAAAGGTTCGTTCTCCGACCGTGACGTGATGCTCCTGCATCGCTTCCAGGAGGGAGGCCTGCGTCTTGGGCGGGGTCCGGTTGATCTCGTCCGCCAGAATCATATTGGCGAAGACCGGCCCGTTCACAAAGCGGAAGCTGCGGCGTCCGGTTTCCTGGTCCATTTCGAGGACGTCCGTGCCGGTGATATCTGCGGGCATCAAGTCGGGCGTGAACTGGATGCGCTTGAAGCTCAGGTCGAGGGCCCGCGCGACGGTGGAGATCAGGAGGGTTTTTGCCAGCCCCGGCACTCCCACCAGCAGGGCGTGTCCGCGGCAGAAAATCGCCATGAGAACCTGCTCAATCACATTCTCCTGCCCCACAATCACCTGCGAGAGTTCCTCCTTCATCTGGCCATAGACGGTGTGGAGTTTCTCGACAGCTTCTTTGTCATCCATACTCATATGCACTCCACTACGCCCCGGTTACCGCTGATTTCTCAAGTGGAATCTTCCGGAGCGGCCCCCGAAGAGCCCGAGACTTCCCAGCAGGGCTCCCCTCCCCGCAATTAAACTCCAACCGGGTGCCAGGTCGTCTTAATTTCCTGGAAGTCGAGGATATGATAGGGGCTCTCGTCGAGCGGGGCATCAGCGTGCAGGGTCACGCGTTTCACGTTCTCGACCGCCTCCTCCTGCGCCAACTTCTGCTCCGCTCCGTCGTCTGAGCAGAGGAGGAGCGCATTGACATCCATGTGGCTGCTGAAGTGCGGCAGCAGCTCGTCGCGCATCCCCGTGAGGAGATTGACCACGCCCCCCGGGAGATCCGAGCTGTTGAGCACCTCCGCGAGCGTTACCGAGCAGAGCGGCTTGCTGTGCGAGGCGAGAATGACGCTGGCGTTCCCACCTACCAGGATGGGAGCGATGACCGAGCAGAGGCCGAGCAGTCCGCTGCCTTCCGGAGCCACCGCCGCCACCACGCCGGTCGGTTCGGGCACGGAGAAATTGAAGTGCGGGCTGGAGACCGGATTCACGCTGGAAAAGAGGACCTGAAACTTGTCGCTCCAACCGGCATAGTGCACGAAGAGGTCCACTGTGGCGGCGACCTCCTTCCGGGCGGCCGCGGGCGTCCCTCCCTGCGCACGGAGCTCCTCTTCAAACTGCTCGGCCCGCCCCTCCAGCATCTCGGCAATCCGATAGAGAATCTGTCCCCGCAAATACGCGGTCGCTGTCGACCACCCTGCAAACCCCTTGCGTGCGGCCACCACCGCATTCCGAAAATCCTTCCGGCTGCCGTGCGAGACATTCGCGAGGAGAACATCCTTCTTCCCCTTCAGTTCGTAGTAGCGCCCCGACTCGGTGCGCGGAAACTTGCCCCCGATGTAGAGCTTGTAGGTTTTGTTGACGCTGAGGCGGCTCATGGATGACATTATTCGCTGTTTGGACGTGGATCGGTTTCTCCCTCGATTCTTGCTATTTGCGGCTCAACTCCAGGTAGGCCGCCAGTCCGTGCAGCCCGCCTTCCCGTCCCATCCCGCTTTCCTTGTACCCTCCAAACGGTGAGCCCGGATCAAACTTGTTGAAGGTGTTCGCCCAAAGCACTCCGGCGCGCATCTGGCTGGTGACCTTGAAAATCTTCGACCCCTTGTCGGTCCACACCCCGCCGCTCAGGCCGTATGGGGTGTTGTTGGCCTTCTCGACAGCCTCTTCCGGAGTCCGGAAGGTCTGGATCGCGAGGATCGGTCCGAAAATCTCCTCCTGCACGATGCGGTGGCTTTGCGCGCACTCGGTGAAGATGGTGGGCTTGAACCAGAATCCCTTCCCGGGCACACGCTGGCTGCTCTGCCAGCACTTCGCCCCCTGTTCGCTGCCGCTCTCGACGAGAACCTTGATCCGGCCCAGCTGCTCCTTCGAATTGATCGCGCCCACATCCGTGTTCTTGTCGAGCGGATCGCCCATGATGAGGGTCTCCATGCGGCGCTTGAGCTTGCGCACCACTGCGTCCGCGATGCCCTCCTGCACGAAGAGACGCGATCCGGCGCAGCACACGTGCCCCTGGTTGAAAAAGATCCCGTTCACAATCCCCTCCACGGCCTGGCTGATGGGCGCATCGTCGAAGATGATGTTGGCGGCCTTCCCTCCCAGTTCGAGGGTGAACTTCTTGCCGGTTCCCGCCAGCGACTTCAGGATCATCTTGCCGACCGCTGTCGATCCGGTGAAGGCCACCTTGTCGATGCCCTCGTGCTGCACAAGATTTTGCCCGGTCTTGCCTGCGCCGGTGATGATGTTGACGACGCCGGGAGGAAATTCCGCCTCTTCGATGAGTTCCGCGAGAAGCAGGGCGGTCAGCGGGGTGGTCTCCGCCGGCTTGAGGACCACCGTGTTTCCACACGCCAGGGCGGGCGCCAGTTTCCAGGCCGCCATCAAGAGAGGAAAGTTCCAGGGAATCACCTGGCCCGCCACTCCGAGCGGTCGCGCACTCCGGCCCGGAAAGGCGTACTCCAGTTTGTCCGCCCAGCCCGCGTAGTAGAAAAAGTGCGCGGCCACCAATGGAATGTCGATGTCGCGACTCTCCCGGATGGGCTTCCCGCCATCCATCGACTCGACCACTGCAAATTCGCGCGCCCGTTCCTGGATGAGCCGCGCGAGGCGGAAGAGATACTTGCCGCGCTCCCGCCCCGAGAGCTTCGACCAGGTCTTGTCGTAGGCTTCACGGGCGGCTGCCACCGCCCGATCAACCATCCTGGGTCCCGCTTCCCCAACCTCCGCAATCACTTCCTCGGTGGCCGGGTTGATGGTCTGGAACCTCTTGGGAGCTCGCACCCACTTCCCTCCGATGAAGAGATCGTAGCTGCTCTTCAACGAAAGGTGATCCGTGCTCTCGGGGGCGGGCGCATAGCTCTCCCCTTCCACGAAGTCGTGCCGGGTCTCCTTCTTCGCTGCGCGCTTGGCGGAACCCCCGGAGGCTCCTTCTCCCGGTCCTTCTGGCATCAATCTTTTGTAAAGTAATCGGCCGACTGGTAGCGGCCGGTTTGCTGTTTGCGAATCTGCATGAGCAAGTCGTTGGTCAGCGAGCTCGCTCCAAAGCGAAACCACTCATTGGTCAACCATGCCTTACCCAGCACCTCCTTCACCATCACGAGGTACTGGATTGCCAACTTGGCATGGCTGATGCCACCTGCCGGCTTCATTCCCACCATCCGGCCGGTCCGGTCGTGGTAGTCCTGGATCGCCTCCAGCATCACGAGGGTGACCGGAAGGGTCGCGGCGGGCTGCACCTTCCCGGTCGAGGTCTTGATAAAGTCTGCGCCGGCCGCCATCGCGATTTCGCTCGCCACTCGCACGGTGTCGTAGGTCTGCAACTCCCCGGTTTCGAGAATCACCTTCAGGCGGGCCTCCCCGCTGGCTTCCTTGCAGCGCGCCACCTCGTCGAAAATGCTGCGGAATTCGCCGTGCAGAAGTTTTCCGCGCGAAATCACCATGTCAATCTCATCCGCGCCGGCCCCAACCGCATAGCGGATCTCCGAGAGACGTTCCTTCATGCGGCTCTGCCCGCTGGGAAAACCGGTTGCCACACTGGCCACCCTCACTCCGCTCTCGCCCACGCTCTCCTTCGCGACCCGCACCAGGCGGGGATAGACACACACCGCAGCCGCGGGGCCGACGGAGGGATCATCCGGCAACGGCCGCATCGCCTTCGCGCACATCTGCCGCACCTTTCCCGGGCTGTCCTTGCCCTCCAGGGTGGTCACGTCGAGCATGGTGACTGCCAGCCTGAGCGCCGAGAGCTTGCTCTCGTTCTTGATACTGCGCGCCTGGAATCTCTTCGCACGCTCCTCAACCCCAACCTGGTCGATGGCGGAGAGAATGCGAAGGTCCGGGAAACTGGGAGCCTCGGTCGACATGAGTGGACACGGAATCTAGAGGCGAGGCGATTTGGTGCCAAGCGGTATCATTCGCCTTCGAATGGAACGCCCCCGAGCGCGATTCCATCGACCCTCCGAATCCACGTCGCCATCTCCAATCAGGCTTCAGCTTCCAACAAGAGAACTCCAAGCGCTGCCCAGTCTGGAACCTGCCTGCTGGTCTTGATTCTTACCTGGAAATTGGAGGATGGATTTGCGCCGCACACCAGCGGGCACCTCGCTTACCTGTCCCTACCGCACACTACTCCCCTCTCTCCGCACGAAAAAGAGGGCGGCCCGAGGACCACCCTCTTTTTATCGCACAACGCACTCGCCTCAGAAATTGGTTCTTCCTTGGCTCGAACTGGACCCAGCCCGCAGGCTGGGGGGTGCACCATCAACCAAGAGTAGTGCTGAAAAATCCGACAGGGCTTCACCCGGATTGCCCTCTCCCCGTCTCCCCCAGGAGCTCGTGAAGGTGTTAGGCAATGTCGGTTGATATTTCACCTTTCCTAAATAATGCCCTCGGCTTCCCCCTTTCGCAAGCAAAAAGTAGGTAAATATTTCAGTGAGGTGGTCCTGGAGCCCGAATTCAACTCTCCGAGCCAGCCCGCTTCCGAGCCGGTTTTCGCGATCTGAACTCTGCGATTCCTCCCACGAAAAGGCGCCGCATTGCTGCGGCGCCTGGAAACTCTGTGAGTCGGATCGCGACCTAAATGAAGATGTCCTTCAAGGGGACTCCCAGATCCTTCTCGGCGCCCGCCATGCGGAAGGGCCGGCCACTCGGCGAGTGGATGATCTTCTGGGAATCAATCCCGAGAGCGTAGCCGATGGTCGCATTGAAGTCCTGGATACTGACCGCATTATCGGCGGGCCGACGGCCCTCCTTGTCGGAAGATCCGTAGGTGGTGCCACCCCGGATTCCCGCTCCAGCCATGACGGTGGAGAAGCAGGCCGGGTGGTGATCGCGGCCATTGCTGTGCTCGGTCACGATGTGCGGGGTGCGGCCGAACTCGGATGCGATCACCACGAGAGTCGAATCGAGGAGACCCTTGTCATCGAGATCCTTGATGAGGGCTGAGAAGCCCTTGTCGAGCACCGCGGCACGAGCCTCCACCTTCGTGAAGTTATCGTAGTGGGTGTCCCATCCGCCGAGTGCGACCTCGATGAAGCGCACTCCCACTTCGACCAGCCGGCGCGCGAGCAGGCAACCCTGACCGAAACGGTCGTTCCCGTAGAGGGCGCGGGTCTTGCTCGGCTCGCGGCTGATTTCGAAGGCCTTGAGGTCCTCGCTCTTCATAAGCTTGGTGGCCTCATCGTAGAGGGTGTCGTAGGACTTCACGTCCGGGGACTTGAACTTCGCGGCAAAATCCTTGTTGAGAGCGTCCGCGATGGCGAGGCGACGATTGAAGTCATCTTCGCTCACGGTGTTCGGGCGCTTGGAATCCTTGAGGCCCTCGTTCGGGCTGCCCAGGGGCACACCCTGGTACTCGGCACCGAAGAATCCCGCCGAAGCGTTCTTCGGATTGGAACCCACCGTCACAAAACCCGGGAGGGTGGTGTTCTTGCGGTCTTTGTGGCGCACGATCCACGAACCGATGGCGGGGTGGACGATAGTGCCGCGCGGCGAGTAGCTGCGATGCAGAAGATACTGGCCCTGGTCGTGGGCACCCTGCTTGGACGAGGTGGAGCGGATCACGCACATGCGATCCGCGATCTTGGCGCACTCAGGCAGGTACTGCGACAACTCGAAATCGCCATTGGTGCCAATTGATTCCACCGGTCCAGCCACTTCCTTGTTCTTGGGCTTGGGATCGAAGGTGTCGATATGGCTCATCCCGCCCGTCATGTTCAGGAAGATGACGTGCTCGGCAAGTTTGCCGGGACCGCTCGCTTTTCTGGTCGCGCCAATTGCCCCGGTGGCGAGCGTACCGCCCAGCAGAGGCGCCACGGAAACGCCGAGATAGGCTCGCGCGGAGTTGATCATGATCTGACGCCGGGTCAGCTCATCTTGCTTGTTAAACTCGTGGTTGTTCATTTTGTAATTGCGGTGGAATTGGTGTCACTGGACAAAGATAAACTCGTGGGTCGAGATCAGGGCTGAAGTGAGGTTTTCGTAGCTCTCCTGGGAGCCATCGATGACGTCGCGCATGAGGAGGGTCATTTCCTGGTCGGTGGGCGACCGGCTCAGGATGGAATAGTAGAGGAAGCGGACCTTGTCGCGATCGGTGGTGCCGGCCTCGAGGGCCTTGTAAACCGCGGAACTCTTGTTGCTGACCACCATCTTCTCGACGTAGCCGTTCATGATGGAGAGGACCTGCGCCATGTTGGGCTCGCGGGTGGAGGAGTCGATGAGGTCGCGGTCGGAGGATCCGAACATGCGGAGGAGGTGGCCGTTGGGAGCCGGGGCACTCAGCTCGGAAGCGCGGGCCATGCCCGAAGCCGGGCCGGGGCGTCCCATCGCTTTCATCGCCATCATGTCCTTTTCACTCGCTCCACCGTTACCGGCCTTGATCTCGGAGAGAAGTTCGGTGACGTAGGACTTGTATTCACCCGGCTTCTTGATGGCGAGAATCTCGTGGCTGAGCTGCGACATCGTCTTCTTTCCGACCAGGACGGGTTTGCCACGGTAATAGACCGTGTTGCTGAACCGGCGCTTCGGAAGCTTGTCGGGGTTGCCCGCGGTCAAGGTGACCAGGGTGTCCCAAACCTGCTCGGCGCTCATGCGCTCGATCTGGCGTCCGTTGAAGGCCTGCGGCATGCCAGCTTCAAACGCTTCCGGGTTGGCTTCAAACTGGAAGTTCCTGGTGAGCAGCAGCACGTGCTGGAAGGCGCGCAGGTCGTACTGCAGGTCATCACGCAGGAAACGAATGAGGTACTCCATCAGGTCCGGCGTGATGGTCTTGTCGGCCACCTTGTAATCGTCGACGGGCTCGTAGATGCCCTTGCCCATGATGCGTTGCCACATGCGGTTCACGATCACGGAGGTGAAGTTGACGTTCTCCTTGCTCACCATCCATGCGGCGAAATCCTTGCGCGCGGTCGTGTCATCGCGGCGATCCGAAGAGCGGATGCGCTTGCCAAAGTGCGTCTTGCCACCGATCATCTCACCGGGATCTCCATCGCGGTACTGGTAGTCGGCGGGCAGCTTGATGCGTCCCTTGCCACCACCCGCGAGAGTGAAGTAGTGGACGTTGTCGCCGAGCCAGTCGACCAGGCGACCAAACTCGGAGCGCTCTTCCTTGTCGTCGCGCACTTCGCGCCAGACCGTGTTCCAGGGACCGCGGTTCATCTCCTGCTGTCCATTGGTGAAGGCGGCGAGCTCATAGAAGTCCATGCGCTCCCACTTGTTGAACGGACTGTCGTGACACTGGGCGCACTCCATGCGCTCACCGGTGAAGATGCGCATGGTGTTGGAGAGGTTGTCGAGGGGCATCCCCTTGTCGCGGATGTAATACCCAACCGCGCCGTTGTTGTCGTCCCATCCGCTTCCCTGCGCACTGAGAAGACGCTGGGCAAACTGGTCCCAAGGCATGTTGTCCTTCATCGCGTTGTGCACGAACTCGACGTAGGGAGCGGCCTGGCCGTTGTTGAAATTGTCGGTGAGTCGCAGGAGGTCGCTCACCCAGTTGACCATGCTGCTGCGATAACCATCCGATTTGATCAGGTAGCCGGCGAGCATCTCGCGCTTGTTCTTGTCCTCGATCTCGAGGAACATGCGGGCCTCGTCCAGGGTCGGGATCCGGCCCGCCGAAACGAGGAAGCTGCGGCGAAGGAAGGTCGCGTCGTTGACCACTTTCGGAACGGGAAGCTTCTTGCGCTTGTAGAGCGTGGCGACGTGCTTATCGATGGTGTAGGCCGCTTTCTTCAGCTGCGCGATATCGCGGCCCTTTTCCTGGGAGTACGCTGGCGCGGTGAGGCACAAGGCCCCCAGCCCAGCCGCCAAGAGACGGGTAGTAGGTGTCATGACGAATTTCATACGTGGGAGTTGCCGCGTTTCTTAGAGGACGCTGCTTCCCATCATTAAAAAATCTACCGCAGTAAAGTCAATCTGCTAGAAATAGCGAGATTGGTGAATATCACGTAATTTTTACCCCGAATTGCGCAATTTCCCCGTTTGGGGCTCGCACGGGAAGAAGTGTGCCCCCCTCAACTGGGTAAGGGCCTCAGGATCCACTCACTCCTCATGGACCAGTCCTATTGGCGGCGGTCAGGTGGATTGCTTCGCTACCACTACCGGGAAGCCGCGTGAAACCGACGATTCCTGTTTCTGGACACTGCGCGGCTCAGACACTGCCAAGACCAGCCTTTTTCTCTGTGCTCATCTGTGTCGGCTGATTTATTGCACCTTATGGGGTCCAGCGCACGTCAAGATCGACCAGATTTCACTGGCAGAGGACATGGCTGGTAGTCTCAGCTCATCGGCTCAGCCCTCGGTGATCACCCGCGCGCCTTCCATAGAGACCTGCGCCTTGACCATTCCCGTGCCCGATAAGCGCTCTGACAGTTCCGCTCACATCATCGTTGAATTCCTCCTTCGAAGTTTGCTGAACCAGTCACAATCTCTACCGTTGGGCTCCAGCAGGATCGCGCTGCGTCGAGTAGGAGCCGCGCGACTCTTCACGATCCCGCTCCCGATCGCCCCGCGGGGCCCCGAAATTGAGGAATTTCATCCTCTCCCCTGCCACCTTGAGCTTGCGACGGATTTTACCGGTCTCCTTGTCCTCCCAACTGTCCATCCGCAGGCGCCCCTCGATGAGGACCGGCGAGCCCTTCTTCAGGTATTCGGCCGCGTTTTCGGCAGTGCGCTCCCAGAGCACGACCTCGACAAAGATCGTATCGTCGTTCTGGACGTGAGCATGATCCCGTTCGCGATCATGACTGCCTTTGCCCTTCCCCGCGCCAGGCGGATCGATGGCGAGGGTCAATTCGGCAACGGCTTTGCCGCTTGCGGTTTCCCGGATCTCCGGATCTCTCGTGAGATTCCCAACTAGCATGACTCTGTTCAATAGGTCCATGAGCTCAACCTAGTTCATGCTGTTCTTTTGAACAGTTTTTTCTTCTGTTATATTGAGTCTGGATTTTCGGCGCTCCGGGAGAACCCCGGGGGGCTTCGAATTTCGCCTTGCCAAGGCCCCTCCCCGCC
>JAYGGC010000229.1:0-20839 GCA_046581525.1 Roseibacillus sp.
TGCGAAATGAGAGAGCCGACCAGTTGGGCGGCCTTCCTCCGTGGCGGGGCTGGCGAAGGTTCTGGAGTGTTCTACAGGATCACCGGGATGAGCTCCACCACATCCGGATGAAGGGTCGCGAGCGCGGCGTCGAGAGTTGCCAGCTTTCCTTGTTGGCGGCGTGCCAGTTCCACCAGCCAGGCATCGGTAATTTGGCGGTGGCCCTGGAGGTGTTCGTGAGGAACCTCGGAGTATGAGAAATTATCCAACCAGAGCTGGTGACCGGGTATCTTCCGGATGACTGAAAGGGTGTCCCATGCAGCGGCAATGCTGCGCATGGGATCATAGATCATCTGGATCCTCAGGAGGGTCCCTTCTGTGAGGGGACAGGTCGCGAAGGATTCTCCGCGCTTTAAGACATTCGCCATCCATTCGCTACAACGACGGTGAAACTCGTGATCTCTTACCACGAGAGCCACGAGGACATTGCCGTCGAGAAGGTTGCTCATTGCTCGCCTCCACCAAGTTGTTCCAGGATGCGCAGATCTTCGTCATCAAGAGCTCGCTGGACATCTCCCATCGTGATCGTTCTTCCGAAATCCCTCACCGGAAAGCCGGTCCGTGGCTCGCGATCCTGATAGGAGGATGTTGTCCCGTCTTCGTTCACGGAGGGACCGGTCGGTCTTTCGAGTCCGCGACGCAACAAGCGCGTCACGGCCTTCGAGAGCGAGAGGTCCTCGCTGATCGCATAGGCCTTCGCGATCCGATAGAGATCGTCCTCGAGGGAGATGGTGATGCGTTTCATCACTGCATCATGATGCAGTTTTGGCGATTGGTCAAGGGATGCTCAAAGCGCTGAAATTGAGAGCCTTATGAAAAGGGAGCTGGAGGAGTAGCGATTATTTCTGTTGACCTTGGCGAGCTTTCTGGGCCAGAAACGTTCATACGAACACTGCGGCGGAGCAACCTCGCGAGGTCCTTTCACGGGTCTTTGGCTACCAGGAATTTCGGGTGCACCAGGAGAGTGTGGTCACCGCTCTCCTCGCTGGGCGCGACGTCTTCGCCCTCATGCCCACCGGCGGCGGCAAGTCGCTCTGCTACCAACTGCCCTCCCTCCTGATGGACGAATGCGTGGTGGTGGTCAGTCCCTTGATTGCGCTTTCTGCTGAGGAATTGAGTTCTTACCGGGCACCTGGTGTTGCCCCGGAGAAGCGGCAATAAATCGCCGCCCTCCGGATCAATTCGCCACGATATTCACCAATCGTCCGGGCACCACGATCACTTTGCGCACGGTCTTTCCCTCGAGGTGTCCCTGCACCTTTTCATCTGCCCGCGCCGCCGCTTCGGCATCCGCCTGTGATGCATCGGCTGCTACCGTGATCTTTGCGCGGACCTTTCCATTGACCTGCACCACCAATTCGATCTCGTCTTCCACGAGGATCGATTCGTCGTAGCTGGGCCAGGTGCGCTCCATGCAGCGGCCTTCGCGGCCCAGACGCTCCCAGAGCTCTTCAGTGAGGTGGGGGGCGAAAGGATTGAGGACCGTGAGCAGGTCTTCGAAGAGCGCCAGGGGAACCTGTGCTGCTGAGGTAAACGCATTTGTGCACTCCATCATCTGCGAAATCGCAGTATTGAAGCGCAGCTTTTCGATATCCTCGCCAACCTTCTTGATGGTGGCGTGCACGATCTTGAGGAGAGCCTGGTCTCCTGCTTCCCCTTCAATCAACTTGGCTGCGGGAACCCACTCGTCTTCCTGGTTTCGTTCCATCGCGACGCGCCAGACCCGGGCGAGAAAGCGGGAAACCCCCTCCACTCCCTTGGTGTTCCACGGAGCGCCCTGTTCCAAGGGGCCCATGAACATCAGGTACAACCGCAGGGAGTCCGCCCCATGTTCGCTCACCACATCATCGGGATTGACCACATTGTTGAAGGACTTGGACATCTTGCGTCCATCCGCTCCCATGATGAGCCCCTGGTTCACCAGCTTCTGGAACGGCTCGCGCATGCTGAGATGTCCGAGGTCGTTCAGGATCTTGTGCCAGAAGCGCGCGTAGAGCAGGTGCAACACCGCATGCTCAGTGCCGCCAATGTAGAGATCGACGGCACCCGGATTACCATCATTGCCCAGCCAGTAATTCGCCACTTCCGGGGAGAGGAACTGCTCCGTGTTGGTGGGGTCGCAGTAGCGCAGGTAGTACCAGCAGGAGCCCGCCCATTGCGGCATGGTGTTCGTTTCGCGCCGCGATCCATCCGGCCGGTTGACCCAGTCCGTGGCCTTCGAGAGCAAGGGCTCCGGATCACCGGTCGGCATGTAGTCATCCAATTCGGGAGCGAGCAACGGGAGCTCGTCTTCGGTGATCGCGAAGTGATTCCCGTCCTTCCACGCAAGCGGGAACGGCTCGCCCCAGTAGCGTTGACGGGAGAACAACCAGTCGCGCAGCTTGTAGTTGATTTGCGCTTCGCCGCGCTCGTTCTCTTCCAACCAGGCTGTGATCTTGTTCTTCGCGTCGGGCGTGGAGAGGCCATCCAATTGGCCCGAGTTCACGGCGGTGCCCTCTCCCGTGAAGCCCTTCCAGTTCTCGCCTTCCGCGGGCTCGACCACCTGCACGATCGGCAGATCAAACTTCTCGGCAAACTCGCAATCGCGCGTGTCGTGCCCCGGCACCGCCATGATGGCGCCGGTCCCGTAGCCCATCATGACATAGTCCGCGATCCAGATCGGGATCTCTTTCCCGTTCACCGGGTTGATGGCTAAGGCTCCGGTCGCTTTGCCGCTCTTGTCCTTGTTGAGCTCGCCGCGCTCCATCTCGGACTTGGTGGCACAGGTCTTCTTGTAAGCCTCCACCGTGTCCTTCTGTTGTGCGGTTGTGACCTCATCCACCAGGGGATGTTCCGGAGCCAGCACCATGTAGGTCGCTCCGAACAAGGTATCGGGTCGCGTGGTGAAGACTTCGATCACCGCCTCGGAGTTTGCGGAGGGTGCGAGCGAAAACTTCACACTCGCCCCTTCGCTCCGTCCAATCCAGTTGCGCTGGAGCAGCTTGATTCCAGAGGGCCAGTCGAGGTCCTCCAGTTCATCGATGAGCCGCTGGGCGTACTTGGTAATGCGCAGCATCCACTGACGAAGCGGCCGACGCTCGACGATGTGTCCCTTGGCCTCCCATTCCGCCACCTCTTCATTGGCGAGGACGGTGCCGAGGCTGGGCGACCAGTTCACCGGCGCCTCCGCCACGTAGGCGAGACGGACCTCGTCGATTTGCTCCCTGCTCCATCCCTTGGCCTCCAACTCGGAGACCGGCCTGGCCTTCTGCTCCTCCTCGTCAAAGTAGCTGTTGTAGATCTGCAGAAAGATCCACTGGGTCCACTTCACGAAGTTTGGATCGGTGGTGTTGACCTCACGGTCCCAGTCGTAGCAGAAGCCCAGCATCTTCAGCTGCCGGCGAAAAGTATCGACGTTGTTCTGGGTGTTGATCCGGGGATGCTCCCCAGTCTTGCGGGCGTGTTCCTCCGCGGGCAGGCCGAAGGCGTCCCAACCCATCGGGTGCAGGACATTGAATCCCCGCTTGCGCTTGTAGCGGCCGAGGATGTCGGTGGCGGTGTATCCTTCCGGGTGGCCTACATGCAGGCCCGACCCACTTGGATAGGGATACATGTCAAGGACGTAGTACTTCGGCTTGGAAGGGTCGAAGTCCTCGTCGCCGGGTCCCGGCGTGCGGAATGCCTTCTCCTCGTCCCAGCGGCCCTGCCACTTGGATTCAAACTCGTCGAAGGGATATGGTTTGCGTCGTTCGCTCATGGTCCTCGTCCTGAAAATCGGGGCGGGACGGTGGCAGAATGAAAGGGGAAGGGGAAGTGCGAAGGCAGGATGGTCGAAGGTCCACGGTCGAGCCTCCGGAGGAGGGGCTCGCGCGGCCCTGAACTGGGAAGCGAGAATGGAGGAATGGGAAGCCTACTCCTCAACCGCAGCATAAATGAGCGGCTTCAGCGCATCCTCCAGGAGGAAGTCATAGGGGAGGGTTTGCTCCATGGTCACCACCACGAGGTCATCTTTCGGTGAGATCCAGTAGTGGGTACTGAGAAGACCGCCCCAGCCGTACTCTCCGATCCGGCCGTCCGCGTTCCAGTCCGTGTTCTCGATCCTTACCGAGAATCCGAGTCCGAAGCCCGTGCCATGGCGGACGTTGCCCGGAAATCGAACAGGCATGGCCGTGCCCTTCAGTTGGTTGCGGGTCATCGCCGCCACCGTCTCCTTCTTGAGCAGTCGGGTGCCATGAAGTTCGCCCCCGTTCGCGATCATCTGGAGGAAGCGGGTGTAGTCGCGGATCGTCGAGACCAGGCCCCCCCCACCGGAGGGCAGCTTCGACTTGGTGGTGTAGCGGAAGTTGTCGTGATTGTTATTGGTGAGCTTTCCGCGCTTGTCGGAATTGTAAACTACGGCCACTCGCGCCTTCTTG
Organism: Roseibacillus sp.; assembly: GCA_046581525.1. GTDB lineage: Bacteria > Verrucomicrobiota > Verrucomicrobiia > Verrucomicrobiales > Akkermansiaceae > Roseibacillus_B. The sequence continues at coordinate 4,434 of JAYGGC010000229.1, forward strand.
CCTTCGGGGATCAGGAAGCCGGTGTCCACCATGCCGAGAGGCGCGAAGATGCGTTGTTGCAGGAACTTTTCGAAGGGCATTCCCGAGGCGGACTGCACCACCGCGCCAAGCAGGTCGGTGGAGACGCCATACATCCAACCCTTCCCCGGTTCAAAGGCGAGGGGAACTGTCGCCATCCTCTTCGAGAACTCGGCAAGAGTGTTCTCCCGTGCAAAGGGGTCCGCCGCCTTTTGCTTCTGGTCCACCTCTGGAATTCCCGTTCCGCCATAGGAGTAGCCGGTGGTGTGACGGAGGAGATCGCGCACGGTCGGTGCGTTCGCCGGTGCGACCGCCTCGCCCTCCTTCCAGACCTTCACCTTCTTGAACTCTGGCAGGTAGTTCGCAATGGGATCATCAATGTCGATCTTCCCCTCGTCCGACAAGATCATGGCCGCCGCCGAGCTGATGGCCTTGGACATGGAGTAGATCCGAAAAATTGTGTCGGCCTCCATCGGCTTCTCGTTCTCGATGTCGCGCAGGCCAAATGTCTTGTTGTAGACCACCCTGCCCTTGCGCGTGATCATCACCGAGGCGCCGGCCAGGCGCCTAGTGGCAATCAGTTCCTCAACCTTGGCATCGACCTTGGCTAGCTTGGCGGAGGACATCCCAACCTGTTCGGGCTTGGCGGAAGGAAGCTCCCCGATGAGAAGCGACTTCTCGGCGAGAGCCGGGAACGTAAAAAGGACAAGGAGGGCGCCGGCGGGCAGCGTTTTCATCGTGCTCCTTCTGGGAAATCGACGGAGGGATTGCAAGCGGTCGTCAACGATCGGACTTGGGCTCCACCTTGGGCTGAGATTTGGCCTCAGCCACTTGTCTGCAACCGGGAAAGTCGAATCTTCGCCGTAGGCCCTGATTCCCGGTTCACCGCTCCTCGAGGCCTCCAAAAACACACCTCCTGAAAAGTAGAACCCCGCCGCGGTAGCACCGAAACCGCGACGGGGCCTCTGCCAATCCTTTCAAGCGAAAGGAGTGGAGAACTATTACCCGGGTTACTTCCTCTTCAAGGAGGTCTTCAGGTGCTTGAGAAATGTGCTGGTGCTGGGATAGTCCGACGCAGTAAACCGATGGAACTCTTTTCGGTTGGCGTCAAGGAGAACGACGGTGGGAAAGACCGAAATCTTGTACTTTTCCGCGTAGGGCGCGTTCTTTTTTTTCACCGCCGGGTTGTTGTTTGGAAAGTCGAGCTTCAGTAGGACGAAATCGGCGGACGCCCTGGCCAGGAAATCCTTCTTTGAGAATACCTTCTTCTGCATCTCGATACAGGGCTTGCACCAATCCGATCCCGTAAACTCGATCAGCACGGCCTTCTTCTCTCTTTTCGCTTTCGCGAAAGCGGCATCAAGGTCCGTCAGCCATCCCTCCGCAGCGATGGCAGGGGCAATGAAAAATACAGTGAGGGCGGCGACGGTTCGCATGATTTTCATCACTTACGATAGGAGTCCAATACAGGAATTGTTCCAAAGTTCTCGGCTTTTTTAGCAGAAGCGGTACTGGGGGACGTGAATGAAAGTTCATCAATAATAATCGCAACTCGCAATTCCCACAAGACCGAAGAAATCACATCAATTCTTGGGAATTCCTTTGTAGTTACTGACCTTACTGCGATGCCGGAAGCGCCCGAAGTCGAAGAGACCGGGACCACGTTTCTCGAAAATGCCACCCTCAAGGCCGTGGCCATCAGCCGGCTCACCGATGCCCTCGTGCTTGCAGACGACTCCGGCTTGGAGGTTGATGCTTTGGGTGGACAACCCGGTGTCTACTCCGCGCGCTTCGCCGGGTCCGGGGCCGGTGTCCAAGCGAACAATCAAAAGTTAGTTGCTGACCTTGCGGCGGTTCCGGCCGAACAACGCACTGCGCGCTTTCGTTGCGTCATGGTGGCTGCACAAGCGGGCAATGTCCTCGCCGATTTTGAAGGAACGGTCGAAGGTCGCATGTTAGAGAGGCCAAGAGGGGAGGCCGGCTTCGGATACGATCCCCTCTTTGTTCCCGAGGGCTACCAGCAGTCCTTTGCGGAATTGGGAACGACGGTGAAGAACAGTTTCAGTCACCGTGCGCGCGCCATGAAGCAAGTCGTCACGTGGCTTCGGGAGCGTTGACCGATAGTGAATCCTCTCTCGCTGATATCCATTCATGAAGAGTGCATTTTTGATCGCAATGCCGGCCTCTGTCCCTCTACCCTGCTCCTCCGAACAGGTGAACCGGCCTTCAGATTCGACATCGACAGGATCCGTAAAGAAGATTAAGCTGATTGACAATCACCCTTCATGTATCAAATTGATGAGATCTTCCCTCACAATCCTCGCCCTCGTAGTGGCGATCTGTTCCACCTCCTGTTCCCGTCAGGTTAAGGCCAAGTACGCCGTCGCCTACAAGGCGGAACCCAACAATGCCATTCTCGTGAACGACCGCGCAGTCGCTCCGCGCAAGGCACCTCCCGCCGTGAAACGTGCCATTGCCGCCGCCAACCACATCCAGGGCCTTCCCTACAAGTGGGGGGGGGGACATGCCCGGCTCAATGACTCCGGCTACGATTGCTCAGGCGCAGCCTCCTACGTCCTTCGAAATGCCGGGCTCATGGGTGACCAGATGCCCTCCAAGGGCTTCCTCAAGTACGGCAAGCGCGGTTACGGAAAGTGGATCTCGATTTATGCCCGCAACGGTCATGTCTTCATGGTGATCGCAGGTTTGCGTTTCGATACCCAGGGCCAGTCCCGGCAGGACGGTCCCCGCTGGCGCACAAAGCCGCGTCGCACAAAGGGTCATGTCGTCAGGCATCCGTCGGGATTGTGATGCAGGGTTCCCGATCCTTGGGGACGGACTGTTAGAGAGCCTCACGGCCCTTCCCAGCCAGGTGCGCGCAGGTCAAACCAGGGCCACCAGCTCCGCCGCGCTCTGCAAGACCCGGCCCGCGATGGAAAAGTCGCTGCAGGCGGTGACGCGGTTCGGAATGGCGACGCTCTGCATCCCGGCAGCGATCGCCGCCTTGATTCCATTCAAGGAGTCCTCCACCACCAGGCAGGTCGCCGGTTCGAGGTTCAACTGGCGGGCCGCTTCGAGGTAAAGGTCCGGGGCCGGCTTGATGCGCTCGGCATCGTCACGGCACACCGTGGTGTCGAACTGCTCGAAGAGACCGATCCTCTCCAACCAGCCGTCCACCCAGCGGTGCGAGGAACTGGAGACCACCGCCAGCTTCATGCCTGCTGTTTTGGCCGCGGCCACCGCTTCGGAAATGCCCGGCATGGCCGGCGCGCCCTCCAGGTTTTTCTCGATGCCCGCCTGGCGCGTTTCGTCGAGGCTATGCCAGTCAATCGCGTTCCCGGTCAGGTCCTCGAGGTGGGTCTTTGGCGACCAGGTGTTGAAGTCCGTCCCGATGCACTGGTTGAAGGTCTCAAGGGGGAGCGAGTGACCGTGATCCTCGAAAATTTGACGCCAAGCTTCATAGATGGGCCACTCGGTGTCGACGATCAGTCCGTCAAAGTCGAAGAGGAGGGCACGGAGAGGAGGTTGCGACATCGATGAGGAACTACCCCTGCAGGGGTGGGGGAGGTGGTTTCGCCTTCGGCTTCAGCAACATGAAGACGATTCCAAGGATGAGCAACACCAGTCCCAGAAATCCGAGGAGACAGGCAAGGACCGTGCGCAATCCGAACTGGGCCATCCCGCCCAGGATGTTCCCTTCGCTCAGCGAGAAGATGCGCGCTTCCGCACCGGTGCTGCTGACCCTCAGGGTATAGGGGCCCGGCATGCTGGGCGCAAAGGTGCCGACCTCCACCGCATCCCGCTTTGGTGAGGAGATTCTCGAGTTGCTCCGCGTGGGATCGAGCGCAAACTCCACGCCATCGGAATCACGCACCAAGATGAAGGTGAATCCTCCCGGAAGAGCGGGCGGGTGCGAAACGGTCGAGCCGCCATGCATGGTGCGGTAATCGTGCCACAGGGTGTAGGCCTGGGCTTCGTCAATCTGAACCGCCACCTCTCCAGGGGATTGCACTACGGAGAGGGCTTCGAATCCGCGCGTCATCTTGAAGATCCCGGAAATCAGGAGCATCACCGCAGCCACCAGGCCTACGAATCCCAGGATGAGGAAAAGGATCCCCGTGCCCTTCTTGCTCATCGGGTGGAGGACGAGAGGCTCGTGAAGTGGGGAGCGAGCAAGAGGATGCGCTCGTTCTGAAAGGTCTCGAGTCCGGTCACGAATTGCTCAAGGGCGGCTCGCTTGGAGGGATCGAGCACCCGCAGGATCGGTTGGGAGTCGAGGTAGGCCTTCATCGCGGAAGCCGGCGTCCTTTCGCTCATGCGGATAAACTCATAATCGTCCCGGCTTGCAGGTGCCGGCGCGAACAGCCCCGAGAAGAGATCCTGTGGTTCGGGAAGCAGGTGGGTCTCGTAGATCTCCAGCTTGGCCTTCTTCGCCACGTAGGCGAGCGCCTCGTGAATCCCGCCCAGTTCATCGACCAGTCCGAGTTCGAGTGCGCGCTCGCCCGGGTAGACCCGCCCGCCCGCCATGGATTCCAGCTCACCCTTCAAGCGGTCGCCCCGGCCATCGGTGATGCGTTTCTTGAAGGTCCCGTAGATATCGAGCATCGACTTTCGCACGAGGGCCTTCTCTTCCTCCGAAAACGGTCGCGTCGTATTCATGATGTCCGCGTGGCGTCCCCGTTTGATCTCGTGGGTCGTGATTCCCAACTTGTCCATGCCCCCTCCCAGCGCGAATTTCATACCCACCACCCCGATCGATCCGGTCACCGTTCCGCGCTCCGCGAAGATGCGCTCTGCCCCGGCAGCCACATAGTAGCCACCGCTCGCAGCCACTCCGCCCATCGACACCACGAACGGTTTGCCGGTTGCCTTGAATTCATCGGTGGCTTCCCAGAGCACCTCGCTGGCCAGGGCTGAGCCGCCGGGAGAGTTCACCCGGAAGACCAGTCCGCGACACTTCACGTTCTTGGCCGCAGCCAGGATCTCCTTGCGCACCGGAGCGATCGAGGAGTCCGTAATCGCGGCGTCGAGAACAACCACCGCGATGTAGTCGCGCCGGAAGCGCTTCGCCCTCCCTGAGCCGAAGAGCAGGCTGAACACGTCGAACATGCTGTCGATATCGGGGCCTGAGGTGCTGGGGAGTTCGTACTCGCGGTCGAACTTGGTTCCTTCGCCGTAGTGCGCACGCACGATCTTGATGAAGTCGGTGCGATACTGCAGGTCGTCGATCAATCCGGCTTCCTTGGCGAGTTCCGCAGTTTGGAAACCGCTGTCCACAAAGGCCCGCACGTCCTCCTCTTCGATTCCCCGCCCCTTCGCAATCTGCGACACGGTCTGCTCGTAGTTCGCGTCGAGCAGTTCGTTCATTTGCTTCTGTGCCGGCTCGCTTGGCCCGTCCCGATAGTAGGATTCGCCTGCGGACTTGAAGTCCCCGATATGCACGACATCCACCTGGACGCCGATCTTGTCGAAGAGGCCCTTGAAGTAGAGGCTCTCGCCGTAGATTCCTGTCAGGGAAACGTCGGCCTCCGGCATCAGCACAAAATGATTTGCGACCGATCCAATGAGCGCGGTCCCACGCGAGAGCGCCTCGCTGTACATCCACACGCCTTTCCCCGCCTTGCGGATCTCCTGCAGACGGCGCTGCAGTTCCTGCACCTGGGCCATCGTGAATCCCGCGCCGTCCACTTCCAGCACCACGCCCTTCACCTCTTCATCGGCGGCTGCCTTTTGCAGGGAGCGCACCAGGTCGTAGTGCGTGAACGCTCGCTCAGTGGAGAAGCTCAGGCTGAGCAGGGAGAGTGATGATTGTCCCCCTTCCGAGAGCAAGCCCTCGAGGTCGTAGACCGGGATCACCGGAGCGGCCGAGAGAATCGTGGTGGCGGCGAGGGAGAGCACGCCGGCTAGTTTTGGAACTCGTTTCATGATTCAGTCACCCAGCTAACACTGCTCCCGGGGCATCGCAAGTTTTGCTCGCCCTCGCGGGATCGGAATCAGAGGATTCGGAATGCGTTTAGCCCTCGCCCTCGTTACTGCCCTCGCCGCTGGGCCCCTCTCCGCTGCCCCCAAGCCCGAGGTCCGTGCCCCGGACCTCGTGGTGCCCTATCGCAAGACCGAGCAAGTGAAACTCAAACTCGAGATCTTCCGACCGGTGGATTGGAAGGCGGGCGATCAACGCCCTGCGGTGGTCTTCTTCTTTGGAGGGGGCTGGGTGGGAGGATCCACCAAGCAGTTCCGTCCCCAGGCCACCCATCTGGCCAAGCGCGGATTGGTTACCATCTGCGCCGAGTACCGGGTAAAGAGCCGGCACAAGACCACCCCGTTCGAGGCGGTCGAGGACGCCAAGGCGGCGGTGCGCTGGGTGTGGCGCAATGCCAAGGCACAGGGAATCGATCCGAGGAAGATCATCAGTTCGGGAGGTTCCGCGGGCGGCCATCTCGCCGCCTGCTGCGGAGTGGTGCCCGGCCTGGATGACATCAAGAAGGGCGAGCCCACCTTCATCCCGGCGGCCATGGTGCTCTTCAACCCCGTGATCGATACCTCCAGGAAGGGTTACGGCTACAACGCGCTCAAGGAGCGCTACAAGGAGCTCTCACCCGTCGAGCACGTCCACGCCAAGACCGTCCCGACTCTCCTCATGGTGGGCTCCGCCGATACCACCACTCCTCCCGGCGGCGACAAGGCGTTCGCCGAGAAGATGAAGAAGCAGAATCTCAAGTGTCACCTTGAGATTTACGAAGGCCAGAAGCATGGCTTCTTCAACGCCCGCGGCGACAACGAGAACTACTGGAAGACCTTGAAGGTGGTGGAGAAGTTCTTGGAGGAGCTGGGGTACTTGAACAAGTAGCTCCCGCGTCTCGGGGCAGGCCGTGGGATCTTGCCGCGAGCACTGATCATGGGGATTCCTCTCGGCGAGACGCCGAAGGAACGGCCTGCGGCGAGACGCCGCAGCTACAGCTCCCGGATCCGAATCTCCCGATACCACGCCTTGCTGCCGTGGTCCTGCAGCATGATCGGCCCCTTCGCGTTCTCGGCGAATCCCGCCACCTTCTTGAACTTGCTGTTGGCCAGCGCCTTCTTCCACTCCGGCGTGCCCACCGTGATGTCGACCACCTTCTTCCCGTTCAGAAAATGTTGGAAGTGACCACCGCGCACCACGATGCGGGTGCGGTTCCACTCACCCACCTTGTTCAGGCTCTTGGTCTTCTGATCGGGCGCCACGATGTCATAGAGACTGGCGGTTGATCCCTTGCTGAACGGTTTGTCGCCATCGTCGTAGAGCTGGTACTCCGGACCGAGTCTGCCCCGGCCTTCATACTTGGCCATGCGGTACTTCAGGCCGCTGTTGCCTTTGGGCGCGATCTTCCAGTCGAAGATCAGCTCGAAGTCACCGTACTCCTTGGGGGAATAGAGATCACCTCCCCCCTTTCCGGTGAGCTGCAGGATGCCTTCCACCACCACCCAGCTGTCGGCGGAAACCGGTTTGCCGCTTCCATCCACCCAGCTCTCCAGGTTGCTGAGCTCATGCCACCCCTTGTGGGTATCCGCCTCAGCGGTCAGGATCAGGGTGGTAGCGAGCAGCGAGATCAGGGCGAGGTTCTTCATGGCTTCTTCAACTTACCCCCCTTGGCGCATTCGCTTTCAAACAACTTGACCCGTCCTTGAGCTTTTCGGCGTTGGAGGGGGGCTGGAAAGCCTGGGATTACTCAAATTCGCCCAAGGCCTCCACGATCTCCGTCAAGGACTTGGCGATTCCCTGCGCGTGTTCCCGCACGAAGTCGTCCGCCTCGCATTGATGAGGCACCATGAAGCTTTGCATCCCGGCGGTGATGGCGGCACGGCAGCCCGAGTTGGTGTCTTCAAAAGCCAGGCAGCGTTCGGGCGCGACCCCGAGACGCTTCGCCGCCAGGAGGTAGACATCGGGGGCTGGCTTCGTGTTAGGAACATCCTCGCCCGAGGCAAGCACCGCGAAGCGCTCCCGTATTCCGGCCAGCTCGAGATTGACCTCGATGTCACCCATGCCAGCCGCGCTCGCCACTGCCATGGGAAGCCCGCGGGCGGCGAAGTGATCTAACAGATCGGCCGCCCCCGGCAACTGCGGAACGCCGCCCGCCTGGCGCAGACGATGGTATTCCTCGGCCCACGTCCTGCGAATGGTCGGCTGGTCCACTCGTCCCTCCAACTCTGCGTGCAAAAGCCGATCGATGGCCTCGTCGGGCTGCCCCGCGAAGCGCTGATAGTAATCCTCCGGAGTAAGGGATCCCCCAAAGGTCTCCATCGCATGGATGTAGGCATGGCAATAATGTCCTTCGCTATCGACCAGCGTCCCGTCCATGTCGAAGACCACGGCTTGGATCTGGGAGAGGTCAGGAATTGAAATCATGGAGCGGCCGGGAGCTTCACTCGACAACTTGTATCAAGGAGGCGCCCGAGCTCAATCCAATGCAGGCCAGGATGATGACCGTGCCCATCGCCACTGCAATTCCCGACCAGAATATCAAGGGCCCATCAAATCGTAAGTGACCGTGCCGCTGGATGAGGATGGCCAGCGCGAGCCATCCCACGGGGATGAGAAAGAAAAACATTCCCCAATCCCGCATGAACACCGCGCTGGACTTGGCCCCGTAGTGCCCCACCCGGTTCCAGAGGCCCACGCCCAGCGCGAGGAGAGCCCAGCCGAAAAAGACCCCGAGCACCTGGATGAGGATGAGGTAGGTCAGGATTCGATCTTCGAGCCGGGGCTGGTTGTGCTGATTGTGCATCAGACAGTGGAACCGCAGACCGGAGAAGCTTCAAGGCTGTGAGTATCCCCCAATGGGGGAACCCTCCCGGTGGGACAATCGGGTTTGCCCACCCGCGGCGACTTGTTCATGCTCACCGCGAACGATGTCCTTCCTTCTTGTTGTCCGTCATCCCGGGGAAGGTCCCGGCTTGCTGGCTTGGGCCCAACGGGCTGTGGAAGCCCTGAAACTGCCCCTGGAAGTGATCGTCTGTGATTCCGAGGCGGGTTCCGAGCTTGCCTGGCGCACAGAAGGCGATCAGCCACCGGAGTTTTTGGAGGGAAGCAGAATCCGGTGGAGCCGGGTTCGGATCGAGCGGGCCTTGCCCGAGATCGTGGAGCACGTTGCCGATGCGGGCGTGAAGTATGTGCTCACCGGTAAGCGCAACAGTGGCCGGGGTGCCAACGATTCGCCCGAGCGTCGGCTTGCGCGGGCCATATTTGAGCATGTCCCCTGTGCGGTCATCGTCTTGAGGCTGCCCGAACACGAAAAGATCCTCCCCGGCCGCATTCTGGTGCCCGCGTCGGGCGGACCGCATTCGCGCACTTCCCTGCGCCTCGCCAACAGCCTGGTGGGCGAGAACACCACCGCCTTCTTTGTGGAGCCCGACGCCGATGAAGTTTCCCGGGAAGTCGGGGAGCGTCTCCTCGCCAAGGTGGTGCGCCGGGCAGGGTTGGATCCGGAGCTCATCGAGTGCAAGGTCTCGCTCGGGGAGCAGGTCTCTGATGAGATTCGCCGGGAGGCCGAGACTGGAGACTACGAACTGGTCCTGATTGGCGCGAGCACCTCATGCTCCCTGCGTTCCAAACTCTTTGGGACCGTGCCCGATCGCCTTGTGCGTGGACCTGCTGGCCTGGGTGTGGGCGTGGTGCGCAGCGCGCTCCCGGCCAGGCGGCTGCTGCAGGACGCCTTTGGTCGTCTCCTCCGGTTGAGCGTGCCGCAACTCGAACGCGAAGAACGCATTGCCCTCGTCGACGAGATCGAAGGCAAGGCGCGCTGGACCTTCGACTTCGCACTTCTCATGGCGCTCGCCACCTTGATCGCCTCTCTGGGTCTCCTCGCCAATAGCGTGGTTGTTGTGATCGGAGCAATGCTGGTTGCGCCTCTCATGACTCCGTTGATTGGAGGGGGCCTTGCCATGGTGCAGGGCAACTGGCCGCTTTGGCTACGCAGTTCGCGAGCGGTTCTCCTGGGGTTTTTCTGCGCGCTTGGGATCGGCTTGCTGGTGGGTGGAATGGCGCGCTTGTTGGGATTTGGGCTCACCTCGGAATTGGCCGCGCGCGGGGAGCCAACTCTTCTCGACCTCGGGGTGGCCTTTGCTTCGGGGATTGCGGCCTCCTACTGCCTGGCTCGTCCCCACCTCAGCGGTGCACTGGCGGGGGTTGCCATTGCAGCGGCCCTCGTTCCGCCCATTGCCAGCGTGGGCATCTGTCTCGCCCTCGGCGAAACGGTAACCGCGCAAGGCGCCGCCCTCCTCTTTGGAACCAATGTGGTCGCCATCGTCCTCGGAGCAGCCGCAAATTTCTTTGCTGCCGGGATCCGCGGCCGCAAGGAGGGCAAAGGCCTCTGGTCGCGGCGCCTCGTGATCGTGCTGGCCCTCGTCTGTGCCGGGCTAGCCATCCCACTCACCTCCATCCTGGTGGGCAAGGTCACCTCCCCCCGGGCCTTGGAACGGACTCTCTCAAAAGTTGCGGAGGAGGGTAACTACCGCTTGCTCAAGTTGCGCCGCTCCCGGAGCGCGGGTGCTCCCCTGGTCGAGATTGAACTGGCTGGTCCGGCCCCACCGCCCGATCAACTCGTCGACGCCCTCAAGAGTGAAGCGGAGGACCGCATTGGTCGCGCCATTCATCTCCGGGTCCGGACCATCCTGGAGACCGAGCGCAAGCGCTAGCGAGGCCGCTAGCGAGAGGTAGCCTTTTCCATCCAATCCGCCACGCGATCGGCTTGGAGGGGGAGTCCGAGGAAGAGGACGATGTGCCCGACGGGATAGCGCCACCGTTCCGGCTTCCCGAGCGCGTGGTAGAGCAGGTCTCCGGTGTGCGCGGGCACGATGCGGTCGATCTCTCCGCTCAACATGAGCGTTGGAATGTCCGAAAGTGCGGGCGCCAGGTGGATGGGATCGACCCGGGAGCGTTGCAGGGCGAGCGTCTTGAGTTTGTCTCGCGCATCCCTCCTTCTACGTTTTGCCGCGCTGGCTGACAATTGGTCGTCGACCGTGATCTTCGGGCGATAAATATCAAGGGATGACTCGAGCACAATCTCGGGGACATTCGCTCCGCCTCCGATGTAGATCGCGGCGTCCGCTCCTCCGATTCGCTTGAGCAGGCCGGGAGTTGCGAGGGCCCCGGCGCTGGCCCCGATCACGACTCGTGCCCCCTTCACCCACATCGGATTGTCCTTTGCGAGGTAGGCCAGGACCGACTCCGTTGCGAAGGCAGTTTCAGCGAGGTAGTTGTCAATTTCCCGCGCCATCATCGTCGCCTGCTCCTCCAGTTTGTCCTCGCTCCACTCGAGGTCCCAGCGGTCCTTCGCGAACAGATCGATCGAGGGCGTGATCGCCGCCACATTCCATCCACGCTTCTGCAGCTTGCGGATGAAGGATTTCTCTTCATCAGAGATCAGCATGATGCTCGCGAGGTAGATCACGAGACCGCGGGACTTCTTCGTCTTGGCCGCGCGCACGACCGCGAGGGTGATCCGGTGATCCTTGGTATTGAGTTCGATCTCCTGATCCTCGCCTCTCCCTATCACGGTGAGAGTGAAGGGTTCATCGCGTTCCTTGATTGGAGTACGACGGCGACTGGCAACAATGAGCGCAACTCCATCTTTGACATCGCCCGCCTTCAACACCCGGCAATTCATGAAATTGCCCTCGTCAACGGGCGGCTTGCCCTGCTTCACCACGAAGGACGGCTTGGTGGGACGGAGACGCCGCGGCCATAGGCCGGACGATGGACTGTGAACACTCCCGAGCTTCACCCCGCGGGCTGGATTCGCGGGATCGATCTTCCGCACCGTGCAGGATGCGGTCGCGAGGACGCACCCTGTGAGGGCAATGGAAAGGAGCCAGGGGCGGGGCACGGCGGTGGAAATCAGTTGGGCGGGTGAGACTCCAACATGCCCCATCCTGGGGGGGGGCGCAACTCATCCAGAGTCGGAGAGGGGCTCGGAAACAAGGGGGATAATGCGTTCGCCTCCTACTTACCCTTGGGAAACACGCCCACTCGCTTCGCCCACGCCTCCCACTGCCGCGACATCTTCTTCGCCCGGTCCGCCTCGGTCGTGGCGAGATTGTTGAGCTCCGTGCGATCTTCCTTCAGATTGTAGAGTTCCCACTTGCTCTTATCGAGGCCTCCCTTCGGGGACACCTTGCGTCCGACCAGTTTCCAATTCCCATCGCGCACGAAGGCGTTGTTTTCATGTTCGACGAAGAGGGGATTCCTGCGGTTGAGACCCTCGAAGTTGAAGGCCGGGCGGAGCGAGACTCCATCGTGGGCGGGGATCTTGTGGCCGTTGAACTCCCCGGGATACGCGGCGTCGGCCACATCAAGAATGGTAGGCATGAGATCGATGAGCTGCGCGGGATCCTCGTACCACTCGTTGCTTGGCTTGATGCCGGCGGGCCAGTGCGCGAAGAACGGGGTGGCCGCTCCCCCCTCGTGCGCGTAGTGCTTGTAGAGACGGAACGGTGTGCTTGAGGCGTTGGCCCAGGCCGTGCCCACCGCCAAGCTTCCACTTTCGTTGCGCTTCTTGGTGTCGAGGACATTGCCACGCCCCAAGATTCCTCCTTCCGCACAGGCACCATTGTCGGAGAGGAACATGATGAGAGTGTTGTCGAAGGCGTTCTGCCCCTTCAGGGATGCCACCAGCCTGCCGATGTTCTGGTCGACCCGATCGACCATGGCGGCGTAGATCGCCATGCGCAGGGCCAGGTCCTTCTTCTTCGCAGCGGGCACATCAATCCATGCCGGGACTCGTTCGTCGCGAGGGGAGAGCTTCCACTTGGGGTCGATCAGGCCAAGGCGGATCTGGCGCTGATATCGTTCCTCGCGCAGCTTGTCCCAACCGCCGTGATAGCGCTCGCGATACTTGTCGATGTCAACTTCGTGCGCCTGGATGGGCCAGTGGGGTGCGGTGTAGGCGAGGTAGAGGAAGAATGGGGATCGGGGACCGGTCGACTTGCGATTGGCGTTGAGGTGTTCGCTGATGAACTTGATCCCATAGTCGGTGAAGGCATCGGTGGTGTAGAAACTACGGTCGGTCGTGCTCTTGAGAGTCTGAACAAGTTCATTCTGAAGCGTGATCCCGCGTGGCTGCTGGGGGTTGAAGAAGTTGGTTGCGCCCGAGAGACAACCGAAGAACTTCTCAAAGCCCCGCTGCATCGGCCAGCGATCGCGGGCGTTTTGGCCCAGGTGCCATTTACCCGCCATCAGGGTGGCGTAGCCAGCTGGCTTGAGAGCCTCGGCAATCGTGACGCAGTTGCGATTGAGGTAGCCTTGGTAAGCTGGCGGACGGTTCTTCCCGCGCTCGTTGTTCGGAGGCTGGGTCATGTGTCCGATCCCGACCTGATGCGGGTGGAGCCCGGTCATGAGGGTCGCGCGCGTCGGACAACAGCGCCCGGAATTGTAAAAGTGGGAAAACCGCACACCGTTCTTGGCCAGCTTGTCGATGTTCGGAGTTTCAATCTCACCGCCGTAACATCCGATGTCGGAGAAGCCCATGTCGTCCACCATGATGAGGATGATGTTGGGGCGCTCGGCCGCATGGAGCGGGAGCCAGGAGAGGATGAGGAGAAGGGTCAGGAAAGTTTTCATATGAGGCGCGCTGATGCAGGATTCGGGATGCGGGATGAAGGATACTGGACCCGTTACCCCGGCGCATCGGGAATACGGTCTCCTGGGTCAGTCCCCTTTCTTTGGAGTCCGCCGCGTGGCGCGCGGCACTGCCTCCGGATACTTGGAGAGCGTGGCCTTCAGTGTCGCCAATACCTCCGGGTGAGCATCCGCGAGGTTCTTCCTTTCGAGCGGATCTTCCTGGTAATCGTAGAGCTCGTACTCGGCAGACTCCGGCTTTGCGCCGGGCTTCTTCCACTCCACCATGCGGTAGCGCTCGGTTCGAATGGCGCGCCCCATCGCCTTGCCCCTCGGATAGCAATGGAAGGCGTGGTCGCGCACGCGGTGATTCGGATCCTTGAGCACGGGGACGAGGCTCTTCCCGCTGATTGGTTGCGGGCCACTCGGCGCAGGGAGGCCGGCCAACTCGGCGATGGTGGGGAAAATGTCCACACTCTCCGCCAGCTGTTTCGTGGAGCTCCTTGGCTTGGTCACCCCCGGCGCGACCATGAAGATCGGAATGCGATTCGCCTGCTCGTAGTTGGTGTGCTTGGTCCAGATCCCAAGATCCCCCAGGTGGAAGCCGTGATCGCCCCAGAGAACGATGATGGTGTTGCCGGCCAGGCCCAGGCGATCGAGTTCCGCGACCACCCTGCCCACCTGCGCGTCCACGAAGCTGGTGCTGGCGTAGTAGCCATGGATCAGGTTGCGCTTGAGTTCTTTGGTGTAGTCCTCGTTCTTCGATGGCACCGGCTTGTAGTTGGCGATCTCGCCTGCGCGCTTGCCTGCCACCTTGGGTGAACCCGCGGGCAGATCCTCGAACCTGGGGAGGGGTAGCTTTGCGGGATCGTGGAGGTCCCAGTATTTCCTCGGCGCACTGAACGGGAGGTGCGGTCGCGCGAAACCGACGGCGAGGAAGAAGGGAGTATCCTTCCGCTTCGTTGCCGCGCGTAGTCGCTTGATCGCCTCCCTGGCCACTCGCCCGTCGGCGTAGTCCTCATCCGCGACGTCCGGCGATTCATAGGCCGCACCGCGCGGGAGCGATCGAATCTGCCCGAGTTTCCGGTTCGAGAAGTAGGCCTCCTCCCTCGTCAGCTTGCCACCGTCCGTGCTGGCCGGATCAAGATACTCGATCACCTTGTCGTGGAAATGCGGCACGCTGAAGGACTCCGGATCGCCCTCGTTGCCGTGTCCGATGTGGAAGATCTTGCCCATCGACTCGGTACGATAGCCGTGTTTCGCAAAGTGCTGAGGCATGGTCACTGCGTTTGGAAACGAGTCGCGTAGCTTGTTGCCGAGCCCATAGAGCCCGGTTGCGGCGGAGTGCGATCCAAGCATCAAGGTGAAGCGTGAGGGCGCGCAGACCGCCTGGTTGCAAAAGGCGAGATCGAAGCGCATCCCGCGTGCCGCAAGCTGGTCGAGATGCGGGGTCTTGGCGTGTGGGTCGCCGTAGCAGCCCAGTGCTGGTTTCAGATCATCAACCAGCAGGAGGAGGACGTTGGGCTTCGCGCAGGGAGCGGGGAGCGAGGAGTAAGTGGCGATGAAGAGGGTGAGGAGCGATCGAAACATGGCGAGACTACGGTCGGTGAGGCCAACCGTAGTCCTGCGTTCCTTGCCAGGGCCAGAAAGTATTCTGTTACTTCGTCGCTTCCGCTAACGAGAGCGTCAGCGCCGTTCCGTTGATCTTGTTGATCGTCACGGTTTCTCCCAATGTGACAATGGTTGCTCCGCTCAAAACCATGTCACGGAACGAATTGCTCTTGGAGGCTTGGCCGCCGGCCGCCTTCGAAACTCCTGTGAGCTGGGCCACGCGGGTTCCCCAATGAATCTGTGCCATCCCACAACGCTGACCCTCCTCCTCGTAGATGAAGAACTGGACCTGCTCCAGGAGATCCCGATAGATGGGCAGGAACTCCGCGAGCGGCATCGGATCATAGGCGATGAACGGGTTGATCGACTCGTGCATGTAGAGTCCGTGCACAAACTCAAGGTCGGCTGAAGTGGCATCGCGCAGCATGCGTTGCAGGATAGGCCTCGTGGCGTTGCTGCCAAGACCCTGCCGCGAGGGCCCTGCGCATGGCGCTGGAATTCCGGTGCGACGGATTCGTATTTGTTGAAGATCAAAATAGCCATGGGGGCAGGTTCCTTGCTGGATCAGCGCATGGGGTGCCCGCGCGGTGGCCTAGCGGAGGGGGAATGGGCCGCGTTTCAGGCGGGATCAGCCTCAACAAAAATGCGGCGCGCCATTTGCATGGCACGCCGTGTTCTGCCTCAGCCAATCGGTCTGCCGAAAACCCATAAACGGCAGAAAGGATCGGACGGGCAGGGATGGACCTGTGTCCGCGCGATAAAACCCGGCACTTGAGAGGAAGTTGCGAAAAGGTTTCCGCCCGATCGATGATCGACTTGCGGGCGGGTTTGTTCACCGTGGCCTGCCATTATCATGCGTCGCCATATAATTCCGGCCCTTATCCTATCGGGTAGCTTGCCGACCTTCGCGGATGGACCGGCCGACAACAACCCAACCACGGTTCGCCGCGTGCCACCGCCCGGGATCGAGGTGCCCGAGGTGGAGCGGATGGAGCTGGAGGCCGGCCTCGCGACCCTGCAGGGCGAGATCAGGGCGCTTCGTCGCCAACTCAAGGTTCAGCCTCACCGGTTGTCGTTGCTTCCCGACATTGAGATCTTTTCCAAGGCGGTGGCGTATGCCCTCCGCTACCGTGAGTTTCAAAAGCCGAACGAGTTCAAGATCGCGCGAGCGCACTTGGAGCGGGGA
>JAYGGC010000236.1:0-12158 GCA_046581525.1 Roseibacillus sp.
GCGAACGGAATCTCGGACCCGAACAAGATCGGGGTTGGGGATGTCTTGAAGATCCCGCTCAAGTAGAACTCCAGGGGTGGAGGTTGCTTCTGAGAAAGTGTGGATGAGAAGGGGGTGGGTCGTGAGAATGCAGTCTTCAAAACGGGAGAATTTCCCCGAAACCCCCATTGCAAATCGCAGGAGGAGGCGTAGCCTGCCGACGAAATGAGCGGATGCGGCACGGATCATGGGCCCAAAATGTTGATGGATCCCGGGTTGCACCGGGAGAAGAAGCCGGACTGGATTCGCGTGCGCCTGCCGCACAATCCAGCATTCTGGTCGACCAAATCGCTGATCACGGACCTGAAGTTGGTGACGGTGTGTGAGGAAGCGCAGTGCCCCAATCGCTGGGAGTGCTGGGGGCAGGGGACCGCCACCTTCATGATCGCGGGCGAGAAGTGCACGCGGGCCTGCGGGTTTTGCGCGGTCAAGACTGCCAAGCCGGATGCGCTGGAGGACGACGAACCGCAGCGCGTGGCGGAGGCCACCAAGCGGATGAACTTGAATCATATCGTGATTACGGCGGTGGCACGTGACGATCTGAAGGACGGAGGCGCGGAGCATTTTCAAAAGACGATCGAAGCGGTGCGCGCCGAGAATCCGAAGATCATCATCGAGGTCCTCGTGCCCGACTTTAACGACAAGGATTGGGCGCTGAATCTCGTGATGGAAGCACGCCCCCACATCTTCAATCACAACATCGAGACGGTCGAGCGCCTCACGCCCCTGGTGCGCAGCCGGGCGCAATATCAACGCTCACTGACAGTCCTGAAGAAAGCCAAGGAGATTGTGGACGGCAAGGTTGCCACCAAGAGCGGTTTGATGCTCGGTCTCGGGGAACGCGAGGAAGAAGTGCTTCAGGCGATGGATGACCTGCTTGAGCACGAGGTCACGGTCCTGACCATGGGGCAGTACTTGCGGCCGAGTGCGCGGCATCTTCCAGTGGTCGAGTACATCACGCCCGAGCGCTTCGACGATCTGCGGGAGATCGCCCTGGAGAAAGGATTCCGCCATGTGGCAAGTGGCCCGCTGGTGCGGAGTTCCTATCATGCCGGCGACTTTCGCCCGGAAGGGGATGTCCTGGATGCGATCGAGGCGGATCTCGCTGCGAGGTAACCGGCTACGGTTTGACCTCCAGCTTGAACACGCTCAGCAAGGGTCGGTGATCGGAGGCCACCGACCACTCCGGATCATCGATGATGCGGCTCAGTTTCTGAACAAAGAGTGAGCGCAGGGGCCTGCTGGCGAGGACGTAATCGAAGCGCGAGTAGACGTGCTGGTAATCCCAGTAGTGGGTCCATACCTCGCCGCGGGAGTCCTTGTGGGACAGGGGTTCGAGATAGCGGTCGGACTTGCTGGGGCCCTGGATCGAGCGCACCGGGCTCTCCCGGCGCGTTTCGTTGAAGTCACCGTAAACGCAGAGGAGCGTTCCGGGTGCGGACTCAAGAATGTGGTCGGCGTGCTTGCGGAGAAGGTAGGCTTCGTTGCGGCGCATGAGGTCCTGGTGGCCTTCGCGAATTTCGCGCTTGGACTTCAGATGCACCCCGAGAAAGCGCACCTGCTTGTCGCCGGCCTGCACGGTGACATCGAGAATACCGCGTTGCATGGCAAACTCACTGGGATTGTTGTTCGCGTCCACCGACCTGTAAGTGAGGCTGCCTTGGGCGCCCTGCGAATCGGTCGCCACGATGGGCAGGCGCGAGAGGAGGGCGAGGTGCCGGGTGTCGTCGGCGCCCCCTGCATGTTCACTGTGTTCAAGAATGAGCCCCGCATCGGCGAGATGCTTCTGCAATTCGGCGAGATCCTCGAGGGTGCCGATCTCGCAAAGGCCGAGCACGTCGGGCTTCGCTTCCACCACGATCTTCACCAGGGCGCTGATCTCCTTCTCGGGCTTCTTGCGATCCGTGCGCTCACCGGCAACGTAGCGCGACATGGTGAGGTAGTTCTTGACGTTGTAGGAGAGGAAGCGGAGGTGGGCTGGGGGACCGGAAGTTTCCTCGCCGGGAGTGGGGTTCACTTCCGGCGGGGCTGGATTGGGCTCCGGCGCAGGCGCGGGAGTGGGCTCTGGGGCGGGAGGTTCGGCTGGGGTGGTGGCGTTCACGGCCTCCTTGTTCCAATTCGGAGTCTTGTCCTCCTTCTCGCCGCAGGAAGAGAAGAGCAGGGAGAGGGAGAGGCAAAAAAGCGCCCCGGCGTAGTGCGGGGCGCGAAAAAGTACAGAACTTGTGGTTGGGCGCCGCATCAGGACACTTCGGAGGCTTCCTCCTTATGCTTGGCTTCCTTGGTTTTTTCCTCGGTTTCCACTTCCATCTCGGCAGTGCGAATCTCGTCTTCGAACTCCTCGCGGGCGCGCTTGAACTCGCCCATGCTCTTCCCAAGCCCACGGGCGAGCTCAGGGATTTTCTTGGCCCCAAAGAGGAGGAGGACGATCACAAAGATTACTGCGATCTCCGGACCACCAAGGCCACCGATGAACGCTAAGCTGTTTGTCATGAGCATAAGTTAGTTTGATTTTGATTGGGGTGCAAAGAAATAACGCCGGGCCGGAAAGGGGCCTTTCAGGAAGGGCCGAAATGGCTGGGAGGACACCCCATTTTTGTTGATGCTGCAAGGGCTGAGCGATCTTCGGCATGATGGAATTAGGATTTGGAAGTTAGGCTCCAGGAACTAAGAAATAGGTAGTGGTTTTGCCCGTACTTGAGATTCGTGAAGAGTTGCTGGAGCGGCTGGGGTCCGGGTGCCGGATCCTTCTGCGTGCCCCCACGGGCTCGGGGAAGTCGACTGGCGTGCCTGCCATGATCCTGGAGGCAGGGGTGACCAAGGGCATGATCGTAGTGGTACAACCACGCCGGATCGCGGCCCGCATGTTGGCGGAGTTCGTGGCGGGCACGCTGGGCGTGAGGCTCGGCGAGGAGGTCGGCTATGCAGTGCGCTTCGACACGTGCTACTCAAAGCGGTCCCGGATCGTCTACCTCACGGATGGAATCCTGCAGCGCTGGCTCCGGGACGATCCGGAGCTTGGGGGCGTCGGCGTGGTGCTCTTCGATGAATTTCATGAGCGCCGCCTCGCTTCGGATCTTTCCCTGGCACGGGCGCTCGAGCTGCAGGACGGGTTGCGACCGGACCTGAAACTCATGGTGATGTCGGCGACCTTGGAAACCGCGGAGCTCGCGGACTACCTGGAGCCCTGTGAGGTCCTGGAGGCGGGAGGGAGGATGTTTCCCGTGGAAGTGTCGTATCAGCCGCCGCCCCCGCCCAGGCGCGGACGCCACGGAGCGATGGAGAGCGTGCCGATTTGGGAGCAGGTGGGGAAGGCCTGCCGGGGGGAGATCGAACCGCGCATGAACGCGGGTGCACAGGAATTGGAGGGGAAGAGGATTCTGATTTTCTTGCCGGGCGCCTTCGAGATTCGAAAGACCCAGGAGCTGCTGGAAAGCAGTGCGTGGACCCGCGGCTGGGAGGTGAAGCCACTTTACTCCGCGCTCGCGCCGAGGGCACAGTGGGAGGCGGTGGGCCCCGGGACAAGGCCGCGCATCATTGTGGCCACCAACGTGGCGGAGACCTCGATTACCATCGATGGAATCGTGGCGGTGATCGATTCGGGGCTCGCGCGCGTGGCGTCGTTCGATTCGCGCCGGGGAATCGACACCCTCACCATCCGGAAAATCTCCCGTGCGGCCGCGGAGCAACGGGCAGGGCGGGCAGGGCGGACCGGACCGGGACGGTGTGTGCGCCTGTGGAGTGAACGTGAACATGCGCGTCGCGAGGAGTTCGAGCGACCGGAAGTGCGACGGGTCGATCTGGCCGAGGCGGTTCTCTATCTGAAGGCAGCGGGCGTGGTGGAGGTGCGCGGATTCCGTTGGCTCGATGCGCCGACGGAGGAATCGCTGCAGCGGGCGGAGCGCTTGTTGGAGATGTTGGGCGCGGTTGATGAGGACGGTGCCATCACGGAAATCGGGGAAACGATGGCGCGCTATCCGCTTCATCCCCGGGCCGCGAGGCTGCTGGAAGCCGCGGAAGAGGAGGGTTGTGTCGCGGAGGCCTGTTTCGTAGCGGCGGTGTTGCAGAGCGAGGGGGTGTTTACCAGGAAGGCGTCACGCGCGCAGCGGACGCGCTTCCAGTTGCCCGGGGACCGTGCTGATTTTGAGGCGGAGTGGCGGGCATGTGAGGCGGCGGAGAGAGAGCGCTTCGATCCGGCCCAGTGCGGCGAGTTGGGCATTCACGCCCGCCGGGCGAGGGAAACCCTGAAGGCGTGGAAGCAGCTGTGCGCTCTGGCGGAGCGGCCCGCAATCAGGGCCGGCCACGTTGCGATGGATGAACTGCGGACCCAGCTGGGACGGGCGATGTTGGCCGCCTTTGCGGACCACGTGGCGGTGCGCATGAGCAGTGGGACGCTGGCGTGCCGCGTGGTGGGAGGACGGCGTGGAAAACTGAACGAGGCGAGCGTGGCGCGCGAAGCTTCCCTTCTCGTGGCGGCCGAGATGACCGAGGTGCAGGGTCGTGAAATGACCGTGCACTTGCAGCACGCCGTGAAGATCGAGGAAGAGTGGTTGCGTGAGATGTTTCCGCAGGCCTTTCGCGAAGAGTCGGGTGCGACCTTCGATGAAGTGGCCCGCCGGGTGCTCGCGCGGCGAAGAGTCATGTTTTACGACCTCGTGATCGAGGAGAAGGAAGGCGGGGAGGTGAACGATGAGGAAGCCGCCGCGCTCCTTGCCGAACGCGTGGCGGACGGCACACTGAAACTGAAGAAGTGGGACGCCAAGGTGGAGCATTGGATTGCGCGCGTGGGATTCGTGGCACATGCGATGCCGGAGCTGGAGCTGAGTCCGATCGGGGAGGAAGAGAAACTACTGTTGTTGGCGCAGGTCTGCGCCAAGGCGCGGTCGTATCGCGAAATCAAGGAACGCGAGGTCTGGCCGGCATTGCGTCAATGGCTCTCGGCACCACAGGCCGCTGCCTTGGAGAGTTATGCGCCGGAGCGGATCGACCTGGTGAACGGAGCGAGCGCGAAGGTCACCTACGAAGCGGGCAAGCCGCCATCCATCGGGCTGAAGGTGCAGCAGCTTTACGGGGTGGACGAGACACCCTTGATCTCCGGGCAACCGGTCCAAGTGCAGGTCCTCGCCCCGAACCAGCGTCCGTGGCAAGTGACACAGGACCTGAAGAGCTTTTGGGAGGTCGGCTACGCGCAGATGAAGAAGGACCTGGCTGGGCGCTATCCGAAGCACAAGTGGAGGTGAGATTCGTTATTTGTTATTTGTTCTTCAGGGATTGCGTTAAGGTAAGGGCGTGGCGAAGTTGATCCTGCTCATTTCCCTCGTTCCCACCATCCTCGCGATTGTGGTGCGAAAGTTTTTCTGCGATCGCGGGCTGCGATCGTCGGGGGATGCCGAGACCTCGCGAACCGGGCGGGAGCTGGCGACCATGTTGTTGGAGAAGGCGGGGCTGAGCGAGAAGGTTGAAGTTCTGGTGAGGCGCAGGCCCGAGGTGAAGCTTGAGCCCGCGAAGTTGATTCTGTCCAAGCATCTCGCGGAAGCGAAGAACGTGATCGCGCTGGGCGAAGTGGCCTTGCTTTGCGGTCACGCGCTTTTGGCGGTGAAGAATCCTGACCTGCTGAAGTGGCGTCAGTGGGCGGTCAAGTTTAGTTGGGCTTTTCCGGTGTTCACCTTGGTGATTCTCGTCTTCGCCGTGGTGGTGGCCAAGATTCCGGCTTTTTGGGGGATAACAGGGACTGCCGCGGCACTGGGCTTGGGAAGCGGAATGGCGCTGGCTTCCCTCCAAATCGAGATTCAAGCGGCGCGCATGATGGCGACCATCGTGGACGAGTCGCGGATCTTCCCTCGTCTGAAAGAGAGTGAAGCAGTGGCCCTCGCCTGCAAATCACTCGCCTACCGGCAAGCCGTTCCCGGTGCGCTCGAGTGGCTCATGGGAAAGGACATGGAGAAGAAGATTGCGAAAGAGGTCGGGAGACGAGTGGCCGGGAAGGTCCTGAGGAGGTAGGGGGGAAGAAGGTCGAAAAGTCAAAGGTCGAAAGTCGAAGGTCGGCTTGCCACGGCGTAGCGCCGCGAAGCCGGGAGGTCGAAAACTCACGTCGGCGGGGTGGCGTTGGGTGGCTCGTCAGGAATCAGGATTCAAACTCTGTGAAGTGGTTCCGACTTGGGACCTGGGAATCGGACCCCGACCTTCGACCTTTGACTTTTCGACTTTTGACTCCTTAATCAGTGCTCTCCTTCCCATGAAACTCAAATTCTGCGGCGCGGCCGGAACGACAACGGGGTCCCAGCATCTGCTGGAAGTGAACGGAAAGAAGATCCTTCTCGACTGCGGGCTCTACCAAGGGAGACGGAATGACGAGTACGAGATCAATTGCTGCTTCCCGCACTTCAATCCCGCCAGCATCGATGTGGTGGTTTTGTCGCACGCGCACATCGATCACAGCGGCAACATGCCGAATCTTTGCAGCAAGGGGTTTACTGGTAATATTTATGCCACCTTCGCGACCCGCGACCTTTGCCAGATCATGCTCGCCGATTGCGCGCGAATCCAGGCCAGCGATGTCAGGTGGCTCAACAAGCGCCTGAAGAAGGAAGGCAAGCCGTTGCGGGAGCCGATCTACTCGGTGCAGGATGCCGATGAGTGCATGCGCCAGTTCGTGAACGTGGGCTGCGACCGCGCCCTGCCCATTGCGGACGGGGTGACCCTGACCTTTCTCGATGCCGGCCATATCCTGGGCAGCGCCCAGGTGCTGCTTGAGGTGGAGGACAAGGCCGACGGGCAAAAGAAGCGCTTTCTCTTTTCGGGCGACGTGGGTCGGGGCGACAACGATATTTTGCGCGATCCGGTTGCGGCTCAAGACGTCGATTTTCTCCTCATGGAGAGCACCTATGGCGGGCGCGAGCACGAGATGCCGGCCAAGGCCGACGATCGCATTGTGGAAATCCTGGATCGCTCGCTGAAACGCGGGGGCAAGATTCTCATCCCGGCCTTTGCGGTGGAACGCACCCAGGCACTGCTCTGGGTTCTACATCAGCTCTTCGAGGAAGAGCGCATTCCGGATGTGCCGGTCTACGTCGACAGTCCGCTTGCCGTAAACGCCACCGAGATCTTCCGGTTGCACCCCGAGTGCTTCAATGAGGAGGTGCACGGCTTCCTCTATGAAAAACGAAATCCCTTTGGATTTGAGGGGCTCACCCTCATCCGGGAGGTGCAGAAATCGAAGGACCTGAATGCGCAGGAAGGACAGGCCATCATTATTTCCGCATCGGGAATGTGCGAGGCCGGCCGCATCCTTCATCACTTGCGCAACGGAATTGGCGACCCCAAGACGACCATCCTGTTCGTCGGCTACTGTGCACAGCAAACGCTGGGCTGGAAGATTCGCGAACGCTGGGACAAGGTGAAGATCTTTGGCGAGGAGTTCAAGGTGCGCGCACACGTTGAGGAACTCGATTCCTTCTCAGGCCACGCGGATCACTCCGAGTTGCTCGACTATTTCGGAGCGATGACGGGAGAGAGGAAGAAGGTCTGGCTCGTGCACGGCGAGCAGGAGCGCTCGGAGGTCATGCGTGACGCGTTGAAGGAAGTACACGCGGGCGAGGTGAGCGTTGGGACCTTGGGAGAGACCGTGGAATTCTAGGGGCTCGATGGAACTGAAGAACTCTTCAAGGAGCGTGACCCAGAAAGGTGGAAAGCGCGCTCAACTTGTCGGTGTTGATCAGGTCCACTCCGGTTTCATACAGGACGCGCCAGCACGCTTCGTTGTCGGGAACCGCCCAGAAGCGGAGGAGGCGCTTCTCCCTGTGAGTGCGGGCCACGAAGTTTTTGAGTTTGGCCAGTTCCTCCGGAGGAAACTCACCGCGCCCGCGCCACTTGAAGTGATTTGACCAATTGTCGCTGACGAGGGGGACGAGGTGGGATGGGGCCTTGCTTCCGAGGTCCGGGGGGCGGCCGTCGATGGAGCAGTAGCGGGTTCCATCCGCTTCGAGGAGGGCGCGCGGACGATTGCCGCTCAGGATTGCCATGATCGGTCCGGGCCGGGCTTTCCCATCGAGATGCGCGGTGAAGAGTTCTTGGTAGCGCGTGAGAAGCTGGTCGAGGACGGGGTAGGCTTCGTCGCCGTTGCTCTTAATATCGATGAGGAGGATGAAGCGCGCCTTCTTCGGGTAGACGCCTCCTTTGTTGGTGCGCACGCGCTCGGCGAGGGGTTTCAGGTAGAGCGACTCGAGGGTGCGGTCCTTGCGCAACTCCGATTTGGAGTGGCCGACCCGGAATTTCCCCTCCACGAGGAAAATGTCGGCCTCCACGCTGCAGAAGCCCTGCTCGAGGGCGTCGAGGAGCGGGCGTTGGTGACGGTAGTCGTTGTGCGCATGGGCGCGCGGGAGGGGTTCCGCCCCAATGGCAGGATGCGCGAGGCAGAATGCAAGGAGGAGAGCGGCGGGGGAGCGAACCAGGCCTGGAAGGTTCATTGGTTCTCGTTCTTGCACTTGAGTTCCAGATGAGCTAAGTCTTCGCCCAGACGCTCGGTTAACTCAGTGGTAGAGTGCGTCCTTCACACGGACGAAGTCACTGGTTCAAATCCAGTACCGAGCACCACTTGAAAAGCAAGGGTTTTTGTAGGGTTTGCCTGAATCAGGAGCCTTTCGGACTAGCAATGTGCTAGCAGTCAGTAAGGGTCAACCACTCCTGTTCCGCCAAGCAGTGACAGCGAGGCCGCACCCTCAATGAGGGTTCCCACCCATCAATCCAATCGCCCGCAACAACGTGAGACAGTTGCAGACAGCCATGTGAACGGGTGAGGCTGCCTGTGCGAGGAGTGGCGTCGCCAAAGAGCCTCGCAGCAAAGTGATGCAGTTCTTCATGCTTTGTTTGATCCTAGTTCGTTTCCGCGTAAATCTTTTTCACGAAGTCCGGGTCGAGTTTGTTGGCTTCGGATTGCTCCTTGAGTTCCTTACTCATGCTCCTGTGATCGCCGGCGCACTTGAGAAGCTGTTTGAATCTCCGACGCCAACCAATCAATCATCTTACTGCGATCCGCATCCGCCAGCTCGTACTTACTGTCTTCGGGTGGCATCTCGCCGTTGCTCAAGACGTCATAGACTTCAAGCCACCAGTCCACATCCCCACCGTGCAGTAGATCCGGATCCAAAGTGTCGACGCGGAATTTGCCCTTCTGCTTCTTCGGGCCATGACATTGGAAGCAGGTCTCACGCAGGAGAGGTTCAATCTCTTTCCGAAACACATTCAGATTCGCCAGTGGCGCCTCATGGAGTTTGATTTGCTGAACTTGCTTGCGATAACTCGAACGCAGGGCGCCCGTCGCCTTGACTTCTTCGAGAGTCGGCACGGCCGCCCCTCCGGGTTGTGCAAAGCCGGCAGTCACGCTCAGCAGAGCGCAGAAGATGGAAATGTAGATCGATTTCACGAATGAGAGTGATTTGTATTCTGCTAATTCTTTCCAAATGGCTCACTCGTAGCTATCAGACGAATCAGATCCCGTAACCCACCCGTGTCACCAAGTTCAACGAGGATCTTGTCAGTCGCAGGCCGATCACCAATCTCTAGTTCCCGCCCTAGTGCATAGGTCATCAGTTTCTCAGTCAGACAACGATTGAACTGTTCTGTGCGATCCACCATGAGTTTCCGGAATTCCGGAAAAGTTGAGAATGTATCACCATTTGGCAACTTCCCTGTGGCATCGATGTCTTTCTTCGTCTCATATTCATCCCGCCATCCCCCAACAGGATCAAAGTTTTCCAAGGCAAAGCCCAAGGGGTCAATCTTACGATGGCACGCAGCACAGGTTGCAATCGAACGATGTTTCTCCAATTGCTCACGAACGGTCTTGGCGCCGCGAATATCCGGCTCGATATCAGGCACATCATCCGGAGGGGGAGGAGGGGTATATCCAAGCAACTTCTCCAAGACATAGATCCCACGAACTACAGGTGAGGTATCCACTCCATTGGCCGAGGCTGTCAGGAATGCACCCTGCCCCAAAAGGCCACCACGCCTGCCACCTTTTAGGGCAACACGCTGCAGTTCATTGCCGTCCACACCATCAATGCCATAGTGCAACGCCAATTCGCGATTCAGGAACGAGTAGTCCGCTGATAAAAACTCACCAAGTGGTAGATTCTTATCAAGCACATGCCTGAAGAAGGTTTCGGTTTCAGCACGCATCGCACTTTTAAGATTATCCCGATAATAGACTAGAAAGTCCTCGGAAGGCGGCATGGTCCCGATATTATCCAGATCTAGCCAGCGCCTGACAAAGTGACTCACAAACCGGTCCGACCTGGAATCGGAAAGAAGCCGTTCAACCTGCAAATCCAAGTGGCGTTTCAGGTCCCCTTTGGCAGCCAGATCCAACAGGGTTTTATCAGGTTGGGACGACCACAGAAGATAAGACAAGCGTGAAGCCAAGGCATGATCATCCAACTCCCCCTCACCTTGATTCAAATAGATAAAACCAGGCGAACAAAGAACAGCCTGAAACCCTAACTGCAATGCCTTCAACGGTTCGACACCCGCATTCAATTTCGCAATCACAAGAGACTGGATCGGTTCCAATTCCCCTTCAACTGGCGTTCTCCTGAATGCAGCCTCTGCAAATGCGGCAATCCGCCTGGCAATGGTCTTTGGATTCAGATCCTCTAGCTTCGAATCCCCGTAGAGCGCGCGATGACCAGCCGTGGGCCAGCTTTCGATGTGTGGCCCTTCGAGCTGGATTTCCCAGACCCGCAGTCGTGGCCCCTGATAGGCCTTGAGGACACCGTGGAATCTTTCCAACCCGGGCATGTTTTCAAATTTCTTGAACTCCTCCCGATCGGGCAGATTGGTTAGCAGGCGGATCATCCGCTTTGCCGCGATAGGCCCGTTGCGGAAACGAACCTCCGGCTCATAACCAGCATCCATATAGACATCCCATTCAAACCATTGAGGTTCCTCGTTAGTTAACTCAATGCGTGCAAGAGACACCATCTTTGAAACATTCCCAGTACTGGTCACACTGCCCTTCCGATCAACAGAAGCAATCTCCATCACCAAAGGATCCCCGTTTCGAAAGTCACCAAGGGCTTTACCATAGTCATGAACCCGGCCAACAGCAGCAGCCCGCACTCGGATCGTATAGTTACCACTCTGTTCCAAGCCGCCCTGCCGCACCAAAGGTAGAAAGCCTATATGACCTCCACGATAGTGGCGACCATACATATCTGTATAGGGCGTCTCCGGAACAAACCGAAACCGGTCCACCTGAAACAGCTTTGGAAGGCCCTTTGATTCGTTCCCTTTGAAGTAAAAAGGTGAGTGCTGTGTATACCTTTGTTTTTCAGGACGCTCACCAAACTGGGTCGCACGCCTGATTGCCTCCTCAGCTGCAACAATATAGTAACTCATTAACATTCCGGATGTCACGAGCCCTGCTCCATTGTTATCGAAACCATCCACCTTCACCTCCGCCGGAAAATCTTCCGCCGGATTCCAGGCCTCGACATTGAGCCCCAACAAATCCCCGATCGTCTGGCGATACTCCCAGGCATTGAGCCGCCGTAGCACGCTGTGTCCACCCGTGTCATTGATTTCCGCATGCGCGGTGGTGATCTTTTGGGTCAGATGATCGATCATTTTGGCGCGCTCATCCGCGCTTGGCTGAGGCTCATCTTCCGGCGGCATTTCGAAGAGATTGAGCTGATCAACAATTTCCTGGTAGCGCTCCAGATCGGCGAGGCTGCCTATCTTTGAAGGCAGGGTGTCAAAGCGCCGATCGCTCTTCTGTTTCTTGCTGCCGTGGCAGTCAGTGCAATATGATTTGAGAAATTGCGTTGTGTCAGGCGCGGCATGGAGCAGTGCGCTCTGAGCGACAAGCAATGCGATCACTGTGAAAGTCTTTTTCATGCGTCTTGAAGATTGATCCCGTTGCCTAGCTCAATTTCATCGGCGAGAAGGTTCCCGTGCTCTTTCCGAAATGATCCGACTCTGTGCCGAACCAGTGGAGCGCGGAGAGGAATAGATTGGAAAGCGGTACACGCTTGTGGTCTTCCTTCGGGCATATGACATGCCCCTGATGTTTGATCCCTCCCCCAGCAAGTAACACCGGAAGATCCCTGTTGCTATGTTTGGAG
>JAYGGC010000237.1:0-6959 GCA_046581525.1 Roseibacillus sp.
CAAAGCGCCAACCAGTTCAT
This sequence comes from Roseibacillus sp., assembly GCA_046581525.1. Classification (GTDB taxonomy): domain Bacteria; phylum Verrucomicrobiota; class Verrucomicrobiia; order Verrucomicrobiales; family Akkermansiaceae; genus Roseibacillus_B. The sequence goes on from JAYGGC010000237.1 coordinate 21, forward strand.
CAAGTTCATGGAGAGCTTGCGGGTGGACAAGTGGCTGGGCGACACCTTCCCAGCGGCAGAGCGCTCGCTCCAGTCTCCCATCTTCCGCTTCACCGCGATCTTCCGCCAGGTCGATTCCAGCGGAAACCGGGTGGGCGTGCGCGAAGTGTCCTTTGAGCTGGCCCCTGCCAGCCGCTCCTCGCAAAATCGTTTCTACTACGGGCGTCTCTCCGGTGACCCTCACTTCTTTGTGCTGGGAGTAGAAACCTACCTGCAGCTCGTGCGTCCCCTGACAAATCAGCACTGAGGAGACATCACGGACTCCATCCCCTACTCGCCAAAGCCTCGCTCCGCGCCGCGGCCCAGCCCTTGTAGTCAAAGGGCTTGCGCCAGAGCTGGGTTAATTCATTGTGGGCGCAGCCCAAATTGTTTAATTTTTCCTAACCTTCATGGAACTTGACCTGCTGGACGTCCACTTCGATCTGAAGGACATCAAACCCAAAGAGATCGAAGAGGTATTGGAAGACCCCTTCGCGGTGCGCCTCCTGCCCGACCGGGATCGGCAAGACGGAGAGTCGCGCTACTATGCTCTCGGCCGCACCGTGGCAGATCGCTACCTCTTTCTCTGTTTCTGGTCCGACGGAAAAAACGTCCGGGTCGTGGCGGCCCGCGATCTCACCGATACGGAGCGCAAGTACTACGACCGCAAGTACGCCGCCTTCAAGTAATTCCCCTCCCCATCCCCAACCATGAAATCGATCCCCAGCTGGACTGAGATTCCCGAGTTCGCAAGCGAAGAAGAGGAAGCCAAATTCTGGACAAGTCACGAACTGTCCCCCGGGTTGATGAAGGCCTCGGAACATGTTCCTGACAGCCGGGAGTCGACGACCATCACTCTTCGCTTCGACCCGCGCATGCTTTCGCGGATCAAGCGCATCGCGCGCTCCCGCTTTCTCAACTACCAGTCCATGATGAAGCAGTGGCTGGCGGAGCGCCTTGAGGATGAGCTGCGGCGCAGCGATCTCTGAATATCCGATCGGGCTCAATGCAACTCCCTTCGATCTGCCGCCGAAGCTCCTTCTGGTTGGTGGCCTTCCTATTCTGGGGCACAGTCCTTTGGATTCTCTCCGACGGCCCCCTTCCCGGTCCCGAGGGCCCTTCCCTCTACGGGTTCGATAAGATCTTGCACTTCGGCTACTTCTTCGGCGGGGCGGGCCTGCTCTCTGCAGCCCTCTTTCTTCGAGCTGGCACCAACCCGAACTGGCCAGCCCTCATCGTGCTCGTGATCCTCATGATTTCCTCGGTTGGGCTCCTCGATGAGTGGCACCAATCCTGGAGTCCCGAGCGCTCGGGCAACGACGCCGGTGACTGGTTGGCGGACGCCTACGGCGCGCTGGCCGGCGCACTGGCCTTCCGGCGCATGCATTGGGTCCTGGGCTGAGCGGAATCGGGTATTCTCTTGGTGGCAATCTTGCGTAGTCTCGGCGCGTGTCCGCCGCCGAACGAATCGCCGAACTTCGCGCCTCCCTGGAGCACCACAACCTACTCTACTACGTGGAAGCCGCACCCGAGATTGCGGATGCGGAATACGACAAGATCTTCCGTGAGTTGGAGGATCTCGAGGCCGCCCATCCGGAACTGGATGATCCGAACTCGCCGACCAAGCGTGTGGGGGGAGCCCCGCTGGAGGGCTTCGAGCAGGTTCGCCATCCCGTTCCCATGCTCTCCATCGACGACGTCTTCTCGACTGAGGAAGTGGAAGACTTTTACAAGCGCCTGCAAAAGAACCTCGGCACCGAACATGTCCCCGTCACGATCGAACCCAAGATCGATGGAGTCGCCGCCAGCATTGTCTACCGTCATGGCTCTCTCGATTACGGCGCCACGCGGGGCGACGGCACCACGGGTGACGATGTCACCGCAAATCTCCGCACTATCCATTCCCTGCCCCTGAGCCTGCCTGCTTCCGCTCCGGCCCTTCTCGAGGTTCGCGGCGAGGTCTTCATGCCCACTGCCGCTTTTGCCAAGCTCAACGAGGAGCGCGAGGAGGAGGGTCTCCCCCCTTTCGCCAATCCTCGCAATGCAACGGCGGGCACCCTGAAGCAGCTCGATTCCCGCGCCGTCGCCAAGCGACCTCTTGAATTCATCGCTCACGGCCTGGGCGCCCTCGAAGGCCTTGAGCTTGCAAGCGAGGATGCCTTCCGTGAGCTCCTTGAGGCCTGCGGCGTGCCACGCAACGAACCGCTTTGGAAGAGCGACTCGCTCAGCGGAGTGCTCGACGCCATCCGCGAACTGGACGAGAAGCGTCACAGTCTTCCCTACCAAACCGACGGCGCCGTCATCAAGGTGGCGTCGTATTCCTCCCGGGCGGCCCTGGGCGCCACCTCCCGCGCCCCTCGCTGGTCGGCGGCCTTCAAGTTCCCTCCCGAACAAAAGGCCACCCTGCTCAGGGAGATTACCGTGCAGGTTGGTCGCACCGGCATTCTCACTCCCGTCGCCGAGCTGGAGCCCGTCGGCCTCTCCGGGACGACCGTGTCGCGGGCAACCCTGCACAATGAGTCCTTCATCCATGAACGTGACATTCGCATCGGAGACACCGTGCTCGCGCACAAGGCAGGAGAGATCATCCCCGAAGTGCTGAGCGTGCTGAAGGACAAGCGACCGGCTGACTCCAAGCCGTTCTCGATGCACGAACACCTCGACGGAAAGTGCCCGGCGTGCGAAGCGCCCATCGAGAAGCGGGAGAATACCGTCGAGCGGGATGGGGAAGATTACACCGTGGTGACCTGGTGGTGCGCAAACATGAATTGCCCCGAGAAGGTGGTGGCCAGCCTCACCCACTTTGCGCAACGCAAGGCCCTCGACCTGGATGGGCTCGGAGAATCCGTCGCCATCAAGCTGGTCGAATCGGGTCTCGCGTCCTCCCCTCTCGATCTCTTCGAGCTTGAATTGGATTCGCTCGCGAACCTCCTCCTCGATCCCGCCAAACTCCAAACCGGAGAGAGCTCCAAACCGCGACGCTTTGGCGAGAAAAAGGCAACGCTTCTCCTGGAATCGATTCAGGGCGCAAAAGCCCAACCACTCTCCCGCTGGATCTTCGCGATGGGCATTCCCCAGATCGGGGAGTCCGCTTCCAAGGAACTCGCGCGACTCCATGAATCGTTTCCCGACGTGGCCCGGAGTGAGATTCTACAAGCGGTGTGCCGCATTGCCGATCTTGAAGCCAAGCGCAAGGAGATCTCCCCCCAGAACAAGGACAATCCTCCGGCCGACGATGCGGAAAAGGACGAGCGCAAGAAAGCCTTCGACGAACTGAAGACCCAGATCGCCGAACTGCAGGCCGAAGTGGCACCTTACGGGATCTCTCCGGACATCGGCGCGGTGGCTTCCCACTGCTTGAAGGATTTCTTCGAGTCTGATCGCGGCAGGCAATTCATCCAGCGACTGGAGGAACTCGGCATCAATCCCAAGTCCGACAACTTCGCTCCAAGACCGGCCGACGCAGCCGCCTCCGGCGACCTGCCGCACGCCGGGAAGACCTTCGTGATCACGGGCACCCTTTCCCAGGGTCGCAGCGAATTCAAAACCCTCATCGAGCAAAAGGGCGGCATGGTCACCGGCTCCATTTCCAAGAGCACGGACTACCTCCTGGCCGGGGAAGGCGGCGGTTCGAAGCGCGACAAGGCGATCAAGCTCGGCGTCTCGGTCATCTCAGAAGATGATCTGCGCTCCCTGCTGGGTTAGCCGGGCCAACGAAAAGGGCGCCCCTCGGACGCCCTTGAAATTCTGAAACCAGATCGCTCCCTACGGCAAGGGAAGCGGAATCTCCAACTGGTAGAGCTCCACGTCGAGTCCACCGGTCGTATCGGTGAAGGTATTGGTGGGAGCATCGGCACCAGCCGTGAAGGAGTCAATCTGGCTGAAAAGCACTCCGTCGGCCGAGGCATTGAGATTGTAGGTGACCCCCGAGATGATCGGTCCATAGGTGATGTTCACCTCGGTATCGCTCACGTGAACCACTTCCCAGAACGGCTTGCTGGTTGCGTCGCTGACGTCGGTGCCCATCGCATACTCGAAGAGAGCCGTGAAGCCGTCTCCGTCATTGTCGCTGCTGGCGTCGGTGGCATCGCTGTCGCTGAGGCCGTTCGCGGCGTTATCAACACTGGCGGGAATTCCATCCGTGTCGCTATCGGGATCGGAGGTTCCGGAAATGAGACCGACGTCATTGCCGCCGGGGCCCAGGATGTAGCTGATGGCGTATCCGGGCGCGGAGGGAACGTTGTCCCCTTCGAGGAGCGGAACAAGGGAGGCATCGGTGAAGGTTCCAAGCACCAGGACGGTGGCATCCGCGGCCTCGATGAGGATGATCTCGGCCGGAGGCACGGCCCACGCGCTGAGGTCGATGTCGAGAACCGCACCGGCGATGTTGATCCGAGCCGGACCGGGAGCCCCAACCGGCACATCATCCGGATTAAAACCAACCAGGATCGCGCTCACCCCACTTGCGTCCGCAACCCAGCGCAAGGTTGCGCGGGCGTTGCTGGCCAGAAGATCGTCGCCGACATCCAGGGTGGCTGCGGAGCCGGTGATCTCAAGGAGGTTCGAGTTAACGGCGACTCCCGTCCCTCCATTCAGGTTGAGGTCACGGCTGAGGATCACTACCGCGTCGCCGGAGACCTTCAAGTCGTCCTGGCCGTCCCCTACGCGCGAACTGTAGTCTCGGCCCACGAAAAGTGAACCGCTGCTGATGGAGTAGGATGAGGGATTTTCGCCGTTGCCCATGTTGAGATTGCGCTCAATCGTCACGTCACCCCCGGTTTGTTCCAGCGTGCCGCCGCCGATCAGGAAATTGATGTCGGAGTTCAGGTCGCCGTTGGCGGCGTCACCAACATTGAAGGTCCCTCCGGCGATGGTTACCGTTCCCCTGGCATCAACTGCTCGTCCAATCACCAGGTTGTTGGCCAGCTGGTTGTAGGTTCCCCCATTGAAGGTGAAGGTTCCTGCTCCTCCCCGTCCGATATCGAGATTGCCCGTCTCCACCGTGAGGCTGGATCCGGGCTCCATGGTGATGCCCGCCACCGTCTCGCTGTCATTGCCGTTGGTCTGCCCGCCGGCCACGTAAATACGTTGCGCGGAAGTCACCGAACCGCCATTCTGGATCGTGAGCGATCCTTGGGAGTCGCCGTTGTCGCCGATGTTCATGTTGGTAGGATTCAGGGTGCCGCCATCGCCGACAATCATGGTGCCGATCGCACCGGTCACATTGAGGGGATCGCCATCCTTGGAGCCATTGGAGCCCGTTCCGATCGCGACAGTCCCGGTCGTTGCGACAGTCGCGAGACCCGAAGCGGTGGAAATTTCCAGTCCGGCCACCGAGCCGTCCACCTGTGCCACGGAGAAGCGCTGGACCGTGACGGATCCGTCCACCGTGAGAGCCTGCGATCCGACCGCGCCGGTGTTGATCTGGAGCTGGGCGTTGAGGACCAAGCCGTCGGGCAACCCTGAGGCACCTTCCACGATATCACCGGTCACGGACAGGGTCCCCTCGTTGAGATTGTAGATGCCACCCTCAAGCCCCCCGTTTCCGAAGAGCAGATCGCCGCCCACCATGACAGCCATGCCGCCGGTGGCGCCACCTCCCACCGTGCCCTGGTTGATGGTCGCTTGCGCACTACCTCCAATACCGAGATTGGTCAGGGTCAGGCTGTTGACGTCCGTGATGTCGATCTGGGTCGCGTCGGCGCCGGTCCCCACCGCGGCCTCGATCTTGAGGTCGCTGGTGCGGGTCACGTCCGCATCCGGATCATCGAAAATTGCTTTCCCCACCCCACCTCCGATGGTGGAGCCGGCCGTGAGGGTGAGGTCGTTGGCATTTTGGGTAAGCGTCCATCCGGCGGTGGTGGCGGCCGGAGTCAGGACCGCTGCCGCGGGATCGCCCGTGAGAGCGAGAGTCGATGAGATGACCACAAAATCCTCTCCCATTGCAATCCCCCCCAATCCGTCGGCCGGGAGTCCGGTGTCCCAGTCGCTCACTTCGGTGTCCCATTCGCCGTCGGGAGTAGCGCCCGTGCCACCACCGGTCCAAGTCGATCCATCGGCGGTGCTGAAGGTAGTGCCGGCCGCCGCCGTGATCACGTCGATCACAGAGCCACCCGCCGCAGCCGCCAGGGCGGTGCTGTCGGTGTCGAGGGTTGGCATCCCGCCGTAGACCGCAAAGCCCATTGTGCCGCCCGCAAAATACAGGGTATCAACATCACGCGGACCGCCCATGCCATCCAGGAAATTGAGCACGCCGCCGTTGAGGGTCATGGTCGAAGTAAATTCCAGGGTGCCGTCCTCGGTGATCGGCCCGGTAATGGAGGCAGTGCCATCGTTCACGGTAAAGGTTGCCCCGGTCGTGCCGCCAAGGTCGAAGGTGGCGCCCAGGTTGAGTCCGCCACCGACCGTCAGGACGGAGCCCGGGTTGTCGACGATTACATTGCCGAATGCGCTCTGGCCGTTGAAATCAGTGGCCGCCAATTGCTGGCCCAGGATCAGTTCCCCACCCACCGTCACGGTCCCGGGATTGGTCAGGCTGCCAACCAGGAGGTTGCCGGTTGCCTCCGCGAGATCGTTGCCCCCGCTGTTCTGATTCTGGGTCCGGCCCACTATCAGGTTGTTGGTGTAGGAAACGGATCCCCCGTCGACATGGAGAGTTCCACCTGCGATGCGGTTGTTATTATTGACCGAACCGATCCGTCCATTCAAGGCCTTCACGGTCTTGTCGAGGCCGATGGTCTGCGTGATGAATCCGACGTTCGCTCCAGTGCTGTGAACATGAAAGCTCTCCACGTTCAACTCCTGGACTCCGCCCACGAGGCCCACGCCCTCGGAGCGGCTCACGATCAAATCGATCTCGTGGTCCTCAACTCCGTCGATTGCGGCCCGCGCAGCGGCCGAGTCGATGTCGCCGACCAAGAG
>JAYGGC010000241.1:0-9566 GCA_046581525.1 Roseibacillus sp.
GAGGAGGACGGGGGTCGGGACCCACAACCGATGAGCAACGCCGGAATTCGGAATTCTGGTCCGAAACGCAATTCCGGCGCGGAGCCTGACTCTCAACCCCATGATTCCCGATTTCGGTAAAGAGTTTTGGCAACCAGTCTAGACGGTGGGCGTGACGGTGGAGACAATGGTGGCCGCGTTGTAGGAGAATTCTTCGATATTGTTAGCCACCGTCGTCAGGGTGGTCTCGAGATCGCCTTGGCTCACGGGTGCGCCTGGAAAATCCGAGAAGTCGACCCTGATGAAGAGCACGTCGATGGTGTCGTCCATGAAGGGCGTGGATGAAAGGGCGATCGACCTACGGCAGCTCCATGATGGCGAGGTCCTTGAACTGCACCCGCATGTCCTGGCCGCCGTGGAGTTGGAGAGCGAGGTGACCTTCCTTGAGACACTTCTTGTCGCCGAGGAGCTCGGTCACGGTCACGCCATTGAGCGAGACCGTGAGATCGTCGCCGATCGCGGTGACGAGGAGGTCGGTCCACTCGCCTGGTTTGTAGATTTTCTTGATGACCTTCGGATCGGGCCTCTTCACCCAGGCACGCATGGAAGTTTCGTAGAGGCCGCCCACTTCGGGGGAATTGTCGACCTCGGCCTGGAAGCCCTTCACGCTGACCTTGGTTCCGGTTTTCTCGGCGCGAAAGTAGAACCCGCTGTCGCCCTTCTCGACCTTGAACTTGGCGCGCACCTTGAAGTTCTTGTAGCGCTTGTCGGTCACGAGGAGACCGTGGCGCGGCTCGCTCCTGGGCGAGGTGCCCAGGATGGTTCCGTCGACCACCTCCCACTTGCCGCCAGGGACGGAATGCCAACCGGTGAGGTCTTTGCCATTGAAGAGAGGCTTCCAGGTGAGCGGGTCTGCTGAAGCGGCAAGGGCGAGCAGGAGTGAGCTGAGGATGATGAGTCTTGGTTTCATTCGTTGAGATGGTAGCGCCAAGGCGTTTCGAGAATCAGGCAAGCGAGGAAACTACTCTGCGGCTTGTCGGGGCCAGCGGCTATCCGAAGTGCTTGCGCAAGAGTTTCAACGACTTGGGAATGGCAGTGAGCGGGTCTTCCTTTCCTTCGAACTCGAGGGAGATGTAACCTTTGAAACCGGCGTCCTTCATGATCTTGGCAATGCGGGCGTAGTCGAGATCGAGGGTGTACCAGCGGCCGCCGCCGTGGTAGGTCTTGGTCTGCATCAGGACCGTTTGGGGAGCGAGCTGCGCGAGGCGGTCGTAGGGATCCTCCAGGAAGTTCCCGGTGTCGAGGGTGACCTGCAGCCACGGGGAGTTGATGGTGTCGACCACGCGCTTCACACCTTCCGGGGTCACGCCGAGCCCCCAATGGTTCTCCAGTCCCATGATCACGCCGCGCTTGGCCGCTTCGGGGATGAGCTTCGAGTAGGCATCAATGACCCACTTGTAGGCATCCTCTTCGGTGTAGCCCTTGAGCGGTTCCTCGATCCCGCGCTTGGCCATGAGATCATCGAACCCCTTGGAGGTTCCCCACGTTCCGGAGTTCACCCGCATGGTGGGAATGCCGAGTTGGTAGGCCTGCTCCAGACAATCGAGGGTGTGATCGATGTTCTTTTGTCGCTTTTCCTTGTCGGGCGAGAGGAACCCCTGGTGGGTGGAGTAGCCCATGAGATCGAGGCCGAGGACGAAGGCGTGCCGCTTGATCTTCTGCAGGGTGGCGCGATCGGTAGACTCGAACTGGCGTTGCAGGATTTCGAGACCGTCGAAGCCCATGCGGGCGGCGTGCTCAAGGTTGATGTCCAGCGAGCGGAGCTCCTTGCGGCGAAATCCCCAGAAGGAATAAGACGAGACCCCGATGCGGTTTGGGCCGGTGTGGGGAGGTTTGGGGGCGGGCTTTTTCTCGTGGTGATCGCCGTAGGCGGCGGTGAGGGCGGCAGCGGTCACACCGGTGGCGGCGAGGAAGTGGCGGCGTTTCATGGCAGAGTGCCCAGTTTTCTTCCAAGAGGCATGATTGCGAGCTTCAATCGTAGGATCGCTCAGAAAGTGCCCATTTTTGTCACAAGGATCCCGTCCTCATCTCTCCCCAACCCCCGTTACTCAATTTCCAAGCGGTAGCGCTGCAGGTCTGGATCGACCTCCTTCGCCCAGGCGTCGATTCCGCCAGCGAGTGCCAGTGCGTTCTTCAGTCCGTGGCCGCGGAACCAGGCGCAGCGGTCGAGGACGTCGCGGCCGCGGTGATCGTAAAGGACGATCGTCTGGTCCGGCGGAGTGGCGAAGATCTCGGTTTGTAATTCCTGGGTGAGGAACCTGGATCCCTCGAGGCGAACTGCTTGGTGTTCTTCGCGGGTGCGGATGTCGAAGAGAGGCACCGACTCGCCGGCGTCGAGGCGTTGCTTGAGATCGGTGGGACTGATCAGCATTTCCCGGTCGCGCTCGTGGCTGGCGAGCAGTTCGGCGATCGCGTCCTCGACTGCAATCTCGTTGCGATCGCACACCTCGGCGAGTGTTTCGTCATCGCGGTAGGAGCAGGACTGGCAACCGCCGACGTGGTAGGCTGCGAAGAGGGCCCGGCGGGCCCCCGGAAGGCGCGCGAGGAGGTCTTCCATGCGATCGTCGGGGCTGAGGTTTACTGCGGGAGCCGGGTCCACGTTCCAAGCATGGAGCGGATCGCTGAGAATTCCAGTGTTTGTGTCAACCAAAATGGTCTTATAGTGACCGCGCGATGAGCCACCGCAATAGGGAGCCGCGAATTTACCTCCTGCCGAACCTGATGACGGCGGGCAACCTGTGCTGTGGCTTCTTTGCGGTGCTCACCATTTTCAAGGGGATGCAGGAGCCCGAGTTCGGGGACGCCAAGGTCTACTACGAGACCTCCCTGCTTCTCATCTTCGGGGCCTGCCTCTTTGATCTGTTAGACGGCCGGCTTGCCCGCCTTGGTGGGCAGGAATCGGACTTTGGCCGCGAATTCGACTCCCTGGCGGACCTTGTTTCCTTCGGAATGGCGCCCGCCTTGCTGTGTTCCAAGGCCGTTCTGCTTAACCTGGAACTTCCCGAGGAGTTTCGACGGGCGGAGCCCGGGATGGGGTGGTCGATTGCCTTTATCTATCTTCTCTGTGGGGCCATTCGACTGGCGCGCTTCAACTGCCTGGCCGCGGTTGGCTCAGAGGAACACATGAAGACCTTCCGGGGGATTCCGATCCCGATGGCGGCGGGTTTCATTGCCTCGCTTACCTTCCTGATCATTTACCTCCACGACAACGATCGCCAGCTGGGCGCCTGGAACTGGGTGCTGGCCGGGGCCATGCTGGGCCTCTCGGGCCTGATGATCAGCAACATCCGTTATCCGAGTTTCAAGGGCCTGGGGTGGCGGACGAGGGCGAGTGTGCCGTTGCTCGCAGTGGGTACAATTTTTGTGGGGGCCACCATTTTTTACTACTGGATTCTCCCCGCCGTGCTCTTCTCAGCCTACCTGATCTATGGTCTTATCCGGCCCTTGCTCTCCGTTGCACGGCGCAAGGCGGTGGAAGAAGCCCTTGATTCTCAAGGGGAAGAGCGTGAGGAAGGCGCCGGAGAGGAGGTGACCACTCGAGAGGATAGTTAGGTTATGCTTAATATTTGACTTTTTTAAAATTACGAGCTACGGTGGGAATTGCTGTCCTCATGTACACCCACTTACGCTCCCGAACCGCCTTGGTGGCCGCCTTGATTGTCCTGTTTTCGGGGGCTTTCGCACTAGGTGCCACCCATACCATCAAGAAGGGCGATACGCTCTACTCGCTCGCCAAGCGCTACAAGACCTCGGTCACCCGCTTGATGGCGACCAACGGGATCAAGGACCCGACCAAACTGAAGATCGGTCAGCGTCTCAGTCTTCCGGGGAGTTCGAGCAGCAAGAGCACCAAGAAGACCTACGTCTCACGAGTAGGAGTTGGAAAGCGCGTCATCATCGATCCGGGTCACGGCGGACGTGACTGGGGCGCCTACAAAGGCGGGATCAAGGAGTCCTACCTGAACATGAAGGTGGCGCAGAAGCTGGAGTACTACCTGAGGCAACGCGGCTACTCGACCTCCATGACGCGGCGCAGCAACACCTTCGTGTCTCTCTCCCGCCGGGCGGCCCTTGCCAATCGCTACCGCAATACGATTTTTGTCAGCATTCACTTCAACTCGACCTCCAATTCATGGGTCCGGGGCGGGGAAACATTTTATGCGGGCTCGGCCGGCCGTTCGCTGGCGAACTCGATCCAGCGCGAACTGGTGCGTCGCTGCAGGCTGAAGAATCGCGGAGTGCGCTTTGCGCGCTTCACTGTCCTGGTGCAGACCAGGTGCCCGGCAGTGCTGGTCGAGTGTGGATTCATCAGCAACGCGAGTGAGCGGACGCGTTGTGCGACCAGCTCGTATCAATCGAGTGCAGCGCTGGCGATTGCGGAAGGGATCACGAAGTACAGGTGGAGATAGCGCTCCAGGGTTAGGGTGACTGGCAGCAGCAGCCGACTGGTGGCGACCTCGACGATTCATCGAACTCGGAGTTCATCCGTCCCTCGATGAGGAGTGCAGGGCAGGTGGGATCCTGGGAAAGACCGAGTCTCCAAGCTCCAAATCTGATTCCAGTTCCGGGTCCCACTCACAAACTCTCCGCCACCTCCCGCGCGGCATCCACGAACGAGGGAAACGTCGGCTCCCATCCCGTTGCGATGAGCTTCGCATTGCTCACGCGCTTGTGAGTCCACGCGCGCTTGCGACCTTCGGGCCGCGGACCGGTGGGAGGCACGGGTTTCTCGAAGATCTGCGCGAGCGCGTGGTAGCAGTCGCCTTGATGAAGAGGAGAGGAGTCTGCCACGTTGTAGATTTGTCCGCGGGCAGTGTCCGGATGGCTGGCGAGGTGGAGAAGGGCGGAGGCGGCGTCGTGGCGGTGGACCTGGTTGAGAAAGCGGCGCCCGTCTTCTTCAATGACGGCGCTTCCCTCAAGGAAGCGCTTCAGGATGACGCTGCGGCCCGGTCCGTAGATGCCGGCGAGGCGGGCTACCGTTCCGCGTGCACCGAGAACGAGGGACTCCGCTTCGAGGAGAAGCTGGCTCGTTTCGCGATCGGGCAGGGTGGGAGACTCTTCGGTGACCAGCGAGCCGTCGCACTGATGGTAGACCGAAGTGCTGGAGACGAAGAGGAGGTGGGCAGTGGGGAAGGTGTCGAGGAGATGCCGGGTGCCGTCGAGAAACACCGCGCGGTAGGCCTCGGGTCCGCCGCGACCGGAGGAGGCGGTGAGGATGAGGGAACTCAGATCGAGAATCTCGGACTTCAGGGTGGTGACTGCTTCGCGGTTGGAGAGGTCGCAGGCGAGGGAATCATGGCCTCCGGATAGGGAGAGGGCGGTGATTTGCCAGTCCGCCGCCAGGGCCTGGCGCCCGAGTTCCTGGCCCAGGTAGCCGTGCCCGGCGATGAGGAGTTGGGAGGGCATGAGAGTCGGTGGGGTGGGAGGTAGGATGACGAGAGTCGAAAGTCGGAGGTCGGAGCGAGCGGTCTGAATACTGGTTACGGGTCACTCTTCCTACGAGGTTCGTAGTAGTTGACGAGGCCGTCTACCACGGCATCGACGTATTCGCGGTAAAGGGACTTGCGGAATCTGTTGGCGACTTCGCGTTCGCCATCATAGTCGCCAGCCTGCACCCGGGCGTGAACGACCTCGCTGTTCATGACGTAGGGTTCGAAGAAGAGAACGGGACATTGATAGAGGCGGTTGGCGAGGAGATTGCGGGCCCACAGGGCCGGGCCGATCCGAATGGTTGGTTTGCCCAAGGCGTAGAGGTAGGCCGGAAGCATGGTCTCCCTGGCAAAGGACTTCACGAGTTCGGCGGCGATTGCGGCCTCCTCCTCGTGCACGCCCTGGAATACCTTGTGCATCATTTCGAAGCGTTCGTCTTCGTGGGCGATCTCCCCATCCATGTAGGCGCCGTGCAGGATCAGGTGGAAGTGATTGCGGTGGGTGAGTTCAGGGTTGTCTGGATCGCCACCCCACGCCTCCGCGTTGAAGTGAAGACAGAGAATGAGGTCCGGTTGGATCTCCTCATTGACGAGCTTGGCGCGCGCGCGGATTTCTGCGGTGCGATAGAAGAGGCGCTCCGCGAGCTTGCGCACCTCGTCGTCCGGAGCACCGGGCACCTTGCGAGCCGCGTACTTGGCGAAGTCCACTGGCCGCTTGCTGGTGACTGGTTCAGTATCGTTGCGCACAAGGGTGACTGTCGCGCCGAGTCCCTCGAGGCGGGGCTTGAGCTTCTTGGCGGTGATCATGGTCATGTCGCCTTCCGTGACGGGCAGGGTGTCCCCCAGTTGATACCAGCGCTCCTCCATCTTTGCCCAGGTCCCTCCAAGGTGGCCGGGGTCGATCGCAATGCGCAGTCCCGTGAGCGGCCTTCCTTCCGGAGCGGGCTGGAGTTCGCTGACGGGACGCCAATAGCGGGGCGGAGATTTCCTGGCGTCGGGGGCGGCGAACCTGATGACCTGACCTCCCGGTTGAAGATCGGAGTGAATGGTCACAGCCTCGTCTGTGATCGTGCAGTGCCAGTCGTCACCGAGCACGTAGACCTCGCGGAGGGACTGCTCGAACTCCGCGCGGGTGAGGACGCCGTGGTATCTCTGCAGGACCGGCCAGTCTGGTTTCTCTCCCAAGTCGGAGAGCCGCGAGTCGGGAAGGAGGCCGGCGGGCTCGTCACGATCCCACGGAATGATGAGGACCACCACGAGACCGAGAGCAAGAATTGCCCCGGCGACGAGGAGAGAAGGTAATTTCCGAGAGCGGTCGGGCATGAGGCGGTCGAATCCAGTTGTCGTATGGCGGTGACCTGATTGACTTTCGAAGAAATCCTCCGCCGATCCAGTAAGAAGAAAGCGCAGAATGATCAGGATCCTGTTTTTGGGCGATGTGGTGGGAGAACCCGGGCGGAAGGCGGTGATTGCCCGCCTGGCGGGTCTGAAGGAGGAAGAGAACCTCGATTTTATCGTGGTCAATGGCGAGAACTCAGCGGGGGGCCGGGGAATCACTTCGAAGATCGCAATCGACCTCCTGCGGGCAGGTGCCGCGGTAATCACGACGGGGGATCATGTCTGGGACCAGCGTGAGATCATGGAGTACTTCCCGACCGAGCCCCGATTACTGCGCCCAATCAACTTCCCGGAGGGGGCCCCGGGGGCGGGAAGCGTGGTGCTGGAGACCGCGAAAGGGAAGATCGGGGTGATCAATGCCCAAGGGCGAGTCTTCATGAATCCCCCCCTGGAGGATCCGCTCCCAGCCGTGGAGAGAGCTGCGACGGCGATGAGGGAGGAGGGCGTGAGGGCGATCATGGTCGATTTTCACGCGGAGGCCACCAGCGAGAAGATCGCGATGGGCCGGGCCCTCGATGGGAAGGTCTCCCTGGTGGTGGGAACCCACACCCACGTGCAAACCGCGGATGAGCAGATTTTCCCCGGTGGGACGGCCTATTTGACCGACTCGGGCATGTGCGGGCCCGCGGAGTCGGTCCTGGGCCGGGAAATTCCTTCAGTTATCTGGCGCTTTCGGACCGGTCTGCCCACCAGATTTCCGGTGGCCAAGGGCCCCGTGCGGCTCTGCGGAGTGATTGTGGATGTCGACGAATCAACGGGTCTGGCCACCGGAGTACGGAGGATCAGCGAATTGTTCGATCCTGCAAATCAACCGCCTACCAATGGGAAATCACCGCCTGAGGAGGGCAAATAAGAGGGGAAGAATGGACCCAAAGCGGAGTGAGGATGGGCCGGAGGCCGCGGATCCCTTGATTTAATGGGTTTGAACGAATTAATTTCCCTTCTACTTTTTTTTTGACAGAGTGGCGGGCTTTGTTAATTTCCGCCCCGCTTCTGGTGGCGTTTGGTCTTTTCCTTCTTGCGAAGCTTCTATGAAATCCATAGGGGTGAACTGTCCACACGACAAAAGGAGCGATTACCTCGCTCATGTAGCTCAGGGGTAGAGCGCGTCCTTGGTAAGGACGAGGTCGTGGGTTCAATTCCCACCATGAGCTTTTGAGCGAAGCGAACGATAGATCCACAGCAACCAAACAAATGGCCAAAGAACAGTTTGAACGGAATAAGCCCCACGTGAACGTCGGCACGATCGGCCACGTCGACCACGGAAAAACGACTCTGACAGCAGCGATCACCATGGTGCTCGCTGAGAAGATGGGAAAAGGAGACGTAAAGGCTTATGACGAAATCGATGCCGCCCCCGAGGAAAAGGAGCGCGGAATCACCATTTCGACCGCCCACGTCGAATACGAGACCGAGAACCGCCACTACGCGCACGTCGACTGTCCCGGACACGCTGACTATGTGAAAAACATGATCACCGGTGCGGCACAGATGGACGGAGCGATCGTGGTGGTCTCCGCCGCGGACGGTCCCATGCCGCAGACGCGCGAGCACATTCTCCTGGCCCGCCAGGTTGGGGTCCCCGCCATCGTGGTGTATCTCAACAAGATCGATCAGGTCGACGACGACGAACTGATCGAACTGGTCGAGATGGAGATCCGCGAATTGCTCAACCAGTACGAGTTCCCGGGAGACGATATCCCGATCGTGAAGGGATCTGCTCTCAAGGCTGCGGAAGGTGACGCTGCCGGTAAGGAGTCGATCCTGAAGCTCATGGAAGCGGTGGATTCCTACATCCCCGAGCCCGAGCGTCCGGTTGACAAGGACTTCCTCATGCCGGTCGAGGACGTGTTCTCGATTGAAGGTCGCGGAACGGTGGCCACCGGCCGCGTCGAGCGCGGAATCGTGAAGAAGATGCAAGAGGTCGAGATCGTTGGGATCAGGGATACCACCAAGACGACCGTCACGGACATCGAGATGTTCCGGAAGCTCCTTGACGAGGGACGTGCCGGCGACAACGTGGGTCTGCTCCTCCGTGGAGTGAAGAAGGACGACATCGAGCGCGGTCAGGTCATCGCGAAAGTCGGCTCTGTGAAGCCTCACACCGTGTTCGAAGCCGAGGTTTACGTTCTCTCCAAGGATGAAGGCGGACGCCACACCCCGTTCTTCGCGAACTACCGACCGCAGTTTTACTTCCGGACGACGGACGTGACCGGCAGCGCGCAACTCCCCGACGGCGTCGATATGGTGATGCCGGGAGACAATGTTACGCTCACCATCACACTCATCACCCCCATTGCGATGGAAGAGACCATGCGTTTCGCCATTCGCGAGGGTGGCCGCACCGTCGGTGCCGGCCGGGTGGCGAAGATCATCGAGTAAGAACGCATCAGCTAATTAACTAGAAGAATCAGGACTTTAACCCAAGGGGCACTCAGGCATTAGCCGGGGTGCCCCTGACGCGCCTCAAAAGGACAGTAGCTCAATTGGTAGAGCATCGGTCTCCAAAACCGAGGGTTGTGAGTTCGAGTCTCGCCTGTCCTGCCAGTCAACAAATCAAAAACCAGCCAGATGTTCAGGAAAATATCTACCTTCGTGGGCGAAGTAAAAGGTGAACTCCGCAAAGCTTCATGGCCCTGGGATCCCGATCCCAAGGTCAAGGGCTTCAAGAAGTATAAGGAGCTCATCGATTCTACGGTG